>NZ_OZ156465.1:3900000-4200000 GCF_964212655.1 Candidatus Thiodiazotropha sp. LNASS1
ATGGTTTCGATAAAGCGCAGGGTGAGGCCCCGTTCCATGCAGTACTCGATCATGCTCTCGACTTCATCGTCGTTGATGCCCCGCATGATGACCATGTTCAGTTTTATCGGTGTCAGACCAACCGCCTGTGCACTGGCTATACCTTCCAAAACCGGTTGCAACCGGCTGCCGGTGATCGTTTTAAATTTTTTCTCGTTGAGTGAATCGAGACTGATATTGAGTCGTGTCACGCCCGCATCGCTCAATGGTCCGGCAAATTGGCTGAGGCGGGAGGCATTGGTGCTGAGGGACAACTCCTCGATACCTTGAAGGGCGGCGATACGGCGGGCAATGTCCTCCAGCTCCTTGCGGACGAGAGGCTCACCTCCGGTGAGTCTGACATGTTTGACGCCAAGCGCGGCAAATTGAGCGATGAGCCGTTCCACTTCATCGGTAGTGAGCCAATCATCGGGTGTCTCGAACGTTCTATGGCTCCTGGGAAGGCAATAAAAACAGCGAAAATCACAGCGATCTGTGACGGATAGGCGCAGGTACTCGATCCGTCTGCCGAACGTGTCACTTAGCATGGCCGCCTCTCACACAATCATTTTCTGTCATTATAGACCTATCAGTCAAACTAATCATTCAACGGTATTGGGAAAAGGTCAACTGTTTTCCCTCGGTCGCTGAATATGCCGCTACAGCTTCTCAAAGACTGCATTCATAACCTGGGTGGCTGACGGTGCATCCTGCTAATAAGGGATTTGCCGACAGGAATTCTTAACCGTTTGATTACAAAGTACTTTTAATTGAGCGCAGGAAAAATGTCCGTATGTCCATATCAAAACTCGGCGTTGGGATCGAACCCTTCGGGGAGTGAATGGGCAATCCCTTTATGGCAATCGATACAGGTTTTTTGCGGTTCCTTTCCATCCACAGCGTCCCAGTAGTGAGGATCGTGCTGCTCGGAACTGCGTGGTGCCTGTCTGTCCAGATCCATTGAGACGAACTTGTGGCAGTTACGGCACTCCCGGGAGTCGGTCTTCTTCATCGAGCGCCAAACATTCTGTGCCAGCTCGAGACGCTTGGCTTCGTACTTCTCCGGCGTGTCGATGGTTCCCAGCATCTTGTGGTAGAGCTCATTGGTTGCCTGAATCTTGCGCACGACTTTGTGGATCCACTCCTTGGGGACATGGCAGTCAGGGCAGGTGGCGCGAACACCGGTCCTGTTGGTGAAGTGGATCGTCTCCTGCAGCTCTTGGTAGACCGTCTGTTCCATTTCATGGCATGAGATACAGAAGGTTTCGGTATTTGTCATCTCCATTGCGGTATTGAATCCACCCCACAATATGACACCGGCAACGATACCGACGGCTATCAGGAACAGCCCGCCTTTTTTCTTACTTTCGTTCATACTTACTTTTCACTAGTTGATTTGTCTACTGCTATTCAGTGAATCGTGGTCGCCTCCATTCGAGGCGACCCGATTCGGCTGAATACTATTTGGCACCTTGAAAGTTGTTTTGCACCAGGGGATCCGCGCCCACCTGGGGTGCATGGCACTGGTTACAGAAGTATCGGCGGCTGGAGATAGTCTTCAGAACCTTGCCCTCACGATCCTCATAGTGGCTATCACCCACCTTGGGCGCCTTCTCTTTCTCGTAGGTGGCTTCGCTGTGACATTTCATGCAACCGTTGTTCTTCAGGTTGACTTCGTATTTGTCCACTTCGTGCGGCACCATGGGCGGTTGCAGCTTGAAGCTTCTTTCGATGCCGCCTTTCACATTGACGAGCTTCAGGTCGGCCGGTTTTTTCGCCATGGTGTCGAGTGCATCGCCACGCAGCGATTGAACGTCGGCCAACAGGGCAGTCGACAGGAACATGGTTGCGATTGCCGCAAGTGTCAGTAGTGCGATTTTTTTCATACCTTTCTCCATCATCACTCTCATAAACAGAATTGGTTTGATGTGCCGGTCAGGCCCGGACACCCCGATTGACTTCAACCTCTCGCTTGTACTCGTCGATTTTTTTGGCGTGACGTCCGCCATAACTGAAAACCTCTGGTGCACAGATATCGATACAGCGCCCACAATTGGTGCAGTCGGAAGAGAGAATCACCGGGCTCAGCCCCTTCTTCTCCCCCTTCAGCGCCGGCTTGATCACCTGCGGTTCCGGACAGACCACGTAGCACTCCATACAGTCGTTGCAGGCCTGACGCTCAAGGGCGTTGACCCGCAACAGGCTCTTACTGCCGACCAGGTTGTAGAAAGCACCCACTGGACAGATGTGTCCGCACCAGCCGTCCTTCGCCACAATCAGATCGAACAGAAAGATCCCCAGGACCATGATCCAGGCTGCACCCATGCCGAAGACAATGCCGCGGAACATCATGGAGACCGGATTGACCAGTTCCCAGATGATGCCCCCGGTCACCACCAGCGGCAGGATCAACGTCAGCGCCAACATCCAGTAGCGGGTGGAACGCGAGAGCTGCGAGGTGGTTCTGATCCCCAGCTTGCGCCGCAACCAGGCGGCCAGGTCGGTGACCATGTTGACCGGGCAGACCCAGGAGCAGTAGACCCGGCCTCCCACCAGGAAGTAGAAGACCAGCACGATGACCACGCCGATAATGGCGGCAGTCTCCGGAACCACTCCCGACAGACTGGCTTGCAGCAACACATAGGGGTCGGTCAGCGGCAGCACGTCCAGGGTCAGGTTTGAGGCCAGGTTGCCCTTCACGATCCAGATGCCGAGCCAGGGACCGGTCAAGAACAGCGCCAGAATCCCGAGTTGACTGAGTCGCCTCAGGATCAGGAACTTGTGGGCCTTGAACCAGCCTTTTTCGGCAATGGCATCGTCACCCAATGTCTTCATGTCTAACATGCTACTTGTCCATGAAACCGCTATTGAGTGTATCCAGAGGATTGGAGGAGAAGGGTGTCTCCCCGGCCTCGCCTTCGATGATCAAGCCTTCACCCTGCAGGTCGTAACGCACCCCTTCGGGCAGGTTGTAACGATGCTCGGTGTCGGGAGTGACCAGTGACTTGCCCGCTTTCTCTTTCTCCTTCCAGCCCAAACGGTAGTGCTTGCCCAATTCACCCTTCGCAAGGTGCATGGGAAAGACCTTGATGGCCGCCTCTTCCAGAATGCATGCGCGTTCACAGAGTCCGCAGCCGGTACAGGCTTCGGAGTGGACTATGGGAATGAACAGGGCATGCTTACCGGAACGGGTGTTGTGCTGCATGTCCAGGGTGATGGCGCGATTGCGGATCGGACAGACGTTGAAGCAGACTTCACAACGCAGTCCGTGGAACGCAATGCAGTTCTCCTGGTCGATGAGCACAGCCAGGCCCATACGCGAATCTTCGATATCTTTCAGGTCATGGTCGAGGGCGTTGGTGGGACAGGCCACCACACAGGGAATGTCCTCGCACATCTCACACGGCCCGGTACGGGCGATGAAATAGGGCGTTCCCGTGGCGACTTCGTCACCGACCTCACCCAGAAACAGAATGTCGTAGGGACAATCGCGCACACAGAGGCCGCAGCGAATGCAGGCGCCGAGAAAATCCTCCTCCGGCAAGGCGCCGGGGGGGCGAATGTAGTTGGCCGGCATGGTAGAGGCCCGTTTCGAATAGGCGCCCAGTCCCAGTCCGACCAATCCTACACCACAGGCGGTTTTGAGCATATTGCCCAGAAACTGCCGGCGGTTGATCTCGTTTTTTCTCTCTGTTTCTGACATGACTGATGTGATACTGCGATTCAGTGCTCCGTTTTCAGTTAACCGCCGGTCCGGTTGCCCGGACCGGCACCGTACAAGCTATGCGCGTGTCACCTTGACACCGCACTTCTTGTAGTCCGTCTCTTTCGAGAGCGGATCGGTCTGGTCGAGGGTCAGTTTGTTGACCAGGCGTCCCGCATCGAACCAGGGCACGAAGATCAGGCCCTCGGGACACTTGTTGCGACCCTTGGTGTCGACCTTGCACACGATCTCGCCACGACGGGTGGTGAGCTTGGCCAGCGCACCGTTACGCAGACGACGTTTCTTGGCGTCTTTCGGGTGCATGTAGACCACCGCGTCGGGTACCGCACGATAGAGTTCGGGAACGCGACGGGTCATTGAACCGGAGTGCCAGTGCTCCAATACACGGCCGGTGCAGAGCCACAGATCGTACTCTTTATCCGGCGGCTCGGCGGCCGGCTCATAGGGCGCGGTGATGATGTTGGCCTTGCCGTCAGGCTTGCCGTAAAACTTGACCCCTTCGCCCTTGGCGACATGGGGATCGTAGCCTTCGCGGAAACGCCACAGGGTCTCCTTGCCGTCGATCACAGGCCAGCGCATACCGCGGACTTTGTGGTAGGTATCGAAATCGGCCATCTCGTGACCCTTCTTCGGGATGCCCTCGACGGAATTGAAGAGACGATACTCTTCAAACAGCCCCTTCTGTACGTAGAAGCCGAAGTCAGCCGACTCGTCGTTGTCGTACTTGTTGCCGCGGCTGTCGGTGACCTGTTCCACTGGGAACTTGTCGACCTGGCCGTTGGCGAAGAGCACATCAAACAGGGTCTTGCCCGCATACTCGGGCTTCTTCGCGATGAGATCTGCAGGCCAGACATCCTCGACCTTGACGTATTTGGCGAACTCCATGACCTGCCAGACGTCAGATTTGGCCTCACCCGGTGCGGCAACCTGCTGACGCCAGAACTGGGTACGACGTTCTGCGTTACCGTAGGCACCCTCCTTCTCTATCCACATGGCGGTCGGCAGGATCAGGTCTGCGGCCTGGGCCGATACCGTCGGATAGGGGTCGGAGACGGTGATGAAGTTGTCCGGGTTGCGCCAACCGGGATAACTCTCGTCATTCATGTTGGCCGCAGCCTGCATGTTGTTGTTACACATGACCCAGAAGGTATTCATCTTGCCGTCGTTGAGGGCGCGATGCATGGCGACCGCATGGATCAGGGTCTTGCCCATGGGCTTGCCGCTGATGTCGGTCTGATCGGCGCCATCGGTCTTGCCGTTGGCCCTGGGGATCGTACCGGCCGGCAGCTTCCAGGTCTTCTCGGCGAACTTGCAGTGGGCATCCTTCTTGGTCACCAGGTCTGCGGGCAGACGGTGGGTGAAGGTGCCGACCTCGCGTGCGGTACCGCACGCGGAGGGCTGACCGGTCAGTGAGAAGGGGCTGTTGCCGGGTTCTGAGATCTTACCCATCAAAAGGTGGACGTTATAACAGAGGCCGTTGACCCAGACACCGCGGGTATGCTGGTTGAAACCCATGGTCCAGTAAGATGAGACCTTCTTCTTGGGATCGGCGTAGGCCTTGGCCAGTCTCAACAGTTTGTCCTTCGGCACCTTGGAGAGCTTGGCAGTGTACTCCAGGGTATAGGGCTCAACCGACTTGGCGTACTCTTCGAAACTGATCTTGGTGAGCTTGCCCTTGGCCCGGTTCTTGGCTGCCTTCTCACGAGGATCGTTGGCACGCAGACCGTAACCGATATCGGTCGGGGTCTTGGTGAAGTTGACGTGCTTGTCGATGAACTCCTTGTTGTAGGCCTTGTTCTGGATGATGTAGTTGGCGATATAGTTGAGAATCGCCAGATCGGTCTGGGGCTCGAATACCATGCCGTTGTCCGCCAGCTCGTAGCAGCGATGCTCGAAGGTGGAGAGCACATGGACTTCACAGCCGGGCTTGGTCAGACGGGTGTCGGTGAGACGGGACCAGAGAATCGGGTGCATCTCCGCCATGTTGGCGCCCCACAGCACGAAGACATCGGCGTGCTCCAGATCGTCGTAACAGCCCATCGGCTCATCGATACCGAAGGCGCGCATGAAGGCGCCCACCGCAGAGGCCATGCAGTGACGGGCGTTGGGTTCCAGGCTGTTGGAACGGAAACCGGCCTTCAACAGTTTCTGCGCAGCATAGCCTTCCCACACGGTCCACTGACCGGAGCCAAACATGCCGACGCCTTTCGGGCCCTTGGCCTTACGGGCAGCGACCCATTTCTCGGCCATCGTCTTGAAGGCCTCTTCCCAGGAAACGGCTTCGAATTTGCCGTTCTTGTCATACTTGCCGTTGGTCTTGCGCAACAGCGGTTTGGTCAGCCGATCCTCACCATAGAGGATCTTCGGCAGAAAGTAGCCCTTGATACAGTTGAGGCCCTTGTTGACCGGTGCGTCAGGATCGCCCTGACTGGCCACGACTTTACCGTCTTTTACACCCATCAGTACGCTGCAGCCGGTACCGCAGTAACGGCAGGCAGCCTTGTCCCAACGAATGCCGTCGTCTGCATCGGCAGCAACGGTTTGGCTGACCGGTAGGGTAACACCAGCCACGGAGGCTGCTGCGGCCACTGCATTACTCTTAATAAAATCTCTTCTAGTTAATTTCACGGTTCATTTCCTCCATCGACTCTTCACCGCCAAAGTGATAAATCAAAACAGTGTTCACGACGCCTTTCACGTCACGAAGGGCATTCATGGTGTCTGACACGGGTGACATCGACTCACCCTCGTCCTCAATAGTGACAATCAATTTGTCTTCCTCGGTTCCTCCATGGACCTCGACTCCCTGGAACCCTTGCAGGCGTTGGCACACCTCGGCTCCCTGGGTCGGTTTGGTATGGACGATCAAGCTGCATATATTCATGGATTGAGCATCTCCTCACGGACTTTTGTTGATACCGCGTGGTCATTTGAAATGGGGGTAATTGTTATTGATTTACTCGGACAAACTGCGACGCAGGCCCCGCAGCCGGTACAGATTGAGAGATCGGGTTGCGGCTGTGAGCGGCCACCCGTCTGAAGCTGAAACCGAATTGCACGTTCCTCGCAGATGTCGCCGCAGCTTCTGCAGACAACGCCATTGAGGGAGAGGCACGACTGTTCGATTTCGATCTCAAGCAACCAGGGTGGAGTGGATAAATCGTCGGGGAATTCCAAAGCCTTGGGTTGGCACACCTTTACGCAGTCGCCGCAAAATGTGCAATGACCCCGTGTGAAGTCAATCACAGGGAAGCCGCCTGACCCGTTGATGATAATTGCGGGTTGGCATGCCTTGATGCACTCATCGCAACGGTTGCAGAGTTCCAGGAAGCTGGAATCCCCAATCGACCAGGGTGGATGTATGCCTCTGTGGCGACTGTTGACGTCGCCACGGAGGAACTGAACTCTGTCTATGGATATATCCACAATCATGCCTCAATCGAGGTAGTCGAATCGGCGAAAGCTCACCGGATTAAGTGACAATTTCTCAATGAGCCTAAAGTGTTTCACCAGAGGGGTGCGACCGCTTTGACACGGATCAAGGATTGAATGGAAAAGATTAAGAATTTATTAATAGAATCAAGAAGTTACCAATATTTTGGTAGTCCCTGTTACTACTATTTGGGTAGATTGTATATCGTATGAGGTAGAGAATCGGGTTGATGGAGGAAAATAATGACTTGAACGGATCGGTTGGAGGCAGTTGAAATGATTAACGGCCAGCGGTGATTCCCTCTTTCAATGCCCACACGGCCGCTTCGGTTCGGGAGTGCAGGTTGAGCTTCTTGAGTAGATGCTTGACATGTACCTTGACCGTTCCTTCAGAGATATTCAGGACATTCGCAATTTGTTTGTTGCTCTGGCCCTGGGCTATGCATTGCAAAATCTCCTTCTCCCTGGCAGTCAGCGAGGTGATGGGATCCTTCACTTTGAGTTTGTCATCCTCCCTCAGTGCTTTCGCCAGTAATTGAGTCAGGTGGTCGCTGATCACCAGGGAGCCTTTCACCGCCTTACGGATCGATTTCAGGATATCCTCGGGTTCCATATCCTTCAGCAGATAGCCGTCCGCACCCAGGCGTAAGGCGGTCAGAACATCCTCTTCATTATCGGACACGGTGAGCATAAGCACCCTGGAATCGATCTCCTGTTCTCTGATCGCCTTCAGGGTTTCGAGTCCGTTCATGCCCTTCATATTGATATCCAGCAGGATCAGGTCCGGATTGAACTGTTTCGCCACTACCAGTCCGTCCGGTCCGTTGGCGGCCTCACCCACCAACTCCAGGGTATCATCCATATCGATCAGATCGGATACACCCTTCCTGAACAGAGGATGATCATCGATAGTGAGTACGGTGTAGGATTGCTGTTCAGCCATGTTTTAACTGCTCGATTAACATCTTTTTGGATTCACTGTTGGAGGCGTCCGTAATATTGAAATTGAGATCTATGCGGGTGCCGCCACCTGCCGGTTCGTTGATGGTCAGTGTTCCGCCCAGCCACTCAGCACGCTCTTTCATGATAGGCAGTCCATAATGCTGCATCATATCACTTTCGTCATTGATTCCGATGCCGTCATCCTCGATGCTGACATTGACCCGTCCCGTCTGATTGCACTCCAGCACCACCCTGGCCCGTCTTGCATTGGCATGGCGAATGACGTTCGAGAGCGCCTCGCGGATGATCTGTATGATGTGAATCTCCGCATTGGGCGTGAATTGACAATTTCCGATATGGTTGGTGTATTCAATAACAATTCCTGATCTGTTTTCAAACTCCTCAACAGTCTCCCTGATCAGTTTGCCCAGGTCGGCGTCGGTCACCCGGAGTCTGAAGGTGGTCAACAGTTCCCGCAGTTGTCGATAGGCGCCGTTGAGCGCAGAACGCAAGGCCGCGCTAACCAATAAAATATCTTTTTTATCACGCTCATCGTTTATCGACTTTTCCAACTTGGCTACCTGGATCTTCAGGTAGGAGAGGGATTGGGCAATGGAGTCATGCAGCTCTCTTGCAATGACACTGCGTTCCTCCATTAATGAGAGCTTTCGACTCTGGGTCACTTGCTGTGCGACGTTGATTGCCAGGGCAATATGGCTGGCAACGGTCTCCAACAGGCGCTCCTGCCACTCCTCCAGCTGCGTGGTTACGGGAAATTCCACCAGCAATACGCCGTATTGCTGGGTCTTGTCCCTGATTGGTGTGGAAAACACATTGACAGGCGCATGGGTATCTGACTTGGCGATTTTGAAGGTATGTGATCTGCCCTCGCCGAGGCAGACCGCACACTGATTGTCCGGTTTTTCCTTTGAAAGGATATCGGTGTCTCGCGTGGAGGCATATCGATAGGCATGTTGATCACCGGGCTGACCGAGACAGATTGTGCCGTTATTCACGCCCAATAACGCCTCGATATCGTGTATCACCGCGATCAGTACATCTTCGCTCAACGTGGAGTCGCTCAACCGCTTGGTCGCGGAATAGAGCAGTTCCAGTGTGCGATTGCTCTGTTCCAGATCATGGGTCTTTTTTCGTACCCGGTTTTCAAGATCCGCATAGATCACGGAAAGATCCTCGGCCATTACATTAAACGCCTGACCCAGTTGACCCAGTTCGTCATCACTGAGATAGCGGCTACGTATGGAAAAGTCGCCGTGTCGTGCCGCATTGGCGCAGGCCAGCAGATCACGCAGCGGATTGAGTACCCGTGTCTTGGTCAGATAGAGGCTGATCAGCGCAACCAGAAACGTCAGGGTCAACAGTATGATCTGGATGATTCTGAGTTGTTGATTTATCTCTTCGGCATCGAATTCGAGGGCCTCGACAAATCTGTGGATATCGTCGACGAAGTTGTCCACCAATGACAGATAGTTACGCTGACTGATGTCGAGTTGGCGCCTTTCATTGTTCGATAGGGAAGTGGATGCGCTCAATTTCAGGTAATCTTCCAAATTGGGCAGCATCAGCTCCCGCCATTGGGATTCGACTTTTTCATAGCTTTCGGTGACTTTTTTATGGGGTCCCTTTGTCAGTACATCGTGGATTCGGTGACTGAACAGGCGCTGGTTATATTCAGTGACCAGCTCCCTGGTCCGGGTGGTGGCCAATTCGTCATGGAACTTCGTTCTATGCACCAGGCTGCTGGCGATACGATAGGATTGCATGCGCAATGTACCGGCCTGATTGATGGCTGCGGCATAACCTTCGGCGGTTTCAGCAATGATCATCGAACTCACCATTCCCGATACCGCCAGGATGAAGAGGATGGTGATAACCGTTCCGAATCGGAGTAGAAGAGAGTTTTTCACAGTGGGATACTCTACTGATTAGTGTCTCAAGGTGACCGATGTTATCAGTGTGGGATACAGTCGTCAGCCACCATGCCATAATGGGAGCGGTCTTGGCCAAGGGTATGTCGGTCCACTCTGGTCCGGGAGTGGATAAGGGTCAGGGATAACGACTATATTTACCATTGATTGGTGTCACTCGTACGCCGCATCCCTAATGTTTCCGTCAATCAGGGGTTGAATATGTCGTCGGAGCAGTCAAATGAGAAACTGGACCGGATCGTCGCTCAGGCCCGTCGTGACAGGGAACAGCGGGAGAAGGGTTATCGGGAACAGGCGCTGAAGCTCTATCCATGGGTTTGCGGCCGTTGTGCGAGGGAGTTTACCCGGGAAAATCTCAGAGAGCTGACGGTACATCATCGCGATCATAACCACGATAACAATCCTCCGGACGGCAGCAATTGGGAATTGCTGTGTATCTATTGTCATGATAATGAACATTCGCGCCACCTCGATGCGGATGCCGGGTACTCCTCTGCCGAAACAGCTGCGAATCGTGCCAGTACCTATCAGCCTTTCGGTGACTTGGCCGATCTGCTGAAAAAGAAAAAGTAATCTATTTGGTCGCCGGGTTAATAGGCACTGTCTGGGAAGAATAGCGCTTACTTAAACCAAGAATCACCGTCATCCCGGCGTAGGCCGGGATCCAGAATGCTTGATGGTGACGGTTTTCCTGGATTCCGGCCTGCGCCGGAATGACGAAATCCTGCAATTCGTCTTAAGTAAGCCCCGTTCCGGTCTGGGAATGTTTTCGAGTGAGGTTAATCAGAGCTGACGCGATACAGAGCGATCGCTCATTAAGGGGAGCGGTATATGTAGGGCTGAGCCGATCGCCCTCAGTAGTTCCAGCTCTTCAGTGGTGACCTGGGTGTCGGTAAGGATTGTTTCCATCAATGCGGTAATGAGCCGCTCCTTCTCCTTGTTCTTGAGGTCGTCGAGTTGATCCAGCGCCATATCCAGTGTTTTTACCCAATCGGTCGGCCGCTGCATGGGTAGATCTTCCAGCCCAATACTGTTGATGCCGTTTTCATAGCTGCGATGAATCAGCTCACTCTCTTTATGGCCATGATCGGCAAGGATAGCGATCACATCCCGAACCGCCTGAGCCTGGTCCGCCAGGGTTCGGTTACCGCCGGTGTGGCTTTGGGCGGGGTTGAGCGCATCCGTCAGGTGGAGACTGATCACCTTCGCAAGCAGAAACTCAAATACCTCTATCTTGCCATCGAGATGTACGATCTCGGTAACGGTGTCGAGCAGACGATGAATGAACTCGACCGGTCGACGTTTCAGGGCGGGGAAGGCGATCTCCAGCAGGGGAAGGCGCTGCTCAGGTTGGATCGGCATGGCGGATGTCATCAGGTATCGCACTTGTGTTTCACTCTCCGCTCCCAGTCTGCGGGCGATGGCAAAGAGCTGTTGGTCGCGTATTGACTCCTCCTTGTCGAGCAGAATGCAGAGTAAGAGCTCCGGTGCCCACTCGGTTGAACGGGCCGCCGAGACCAGACTCTCGGGCAGGGTGGCAGCAAGGGCCGCCGCAGCCATAATCTGCTCCCAGCCGGGTCGACCTATTCCCTCGATGATCGTACGCGGATCGAAGGGGGCGCGTTTCGCGCTGGCCGCCTGGGTTGCGGCAGCCTCCCGTTCCGCTTCTCTTCGTGAGCGTCGCAGCATGCGTTTGGCAATTTCACCCAGCTCCTGTTCCCGAAACCCAGGTTCGATACGTTGAATGCGTCCTATGATGGGAGGATGGGTGGCAAATAGCGTGGCCCGCATTCCCTGTCCGAACAACATATGGGCAATCTCCTCACTGTCCCTGGTTAAAGAGGCGCCCTGGCTGTGCGCGGCAATCTTTTTCAGCGCGCCGGCGATACCTTGTGGGTTGCGGGTAAACTGCACTGCGGAGGCATCGGCCAGGTACTCCCGCTGACGGGAGACGGCAGCCTTGATCCAGCGGGCGAAGAAGAGACCGATATAGCCGATGGCGGTGAGTGCTGCGGCAAACAGGATTATCGCACCAGCGTTATTGTTTTTTGAACTTGAGGAGAAGCGAGCGCCGGAGAGGATGCGCCGCCCGGCAATCGCCAGGATCATGATGCCGAACAGGGCGCCGATAAGCCGTATGTTAAGGCGCATGTCACCATTGAAGATATGACTGAATTCGTGGGCGATGACGCCCTGCAGCTCCTCGCGGTTCAAATTTTCGAGGGTGCCCCGGGTTACCGCCACCGCCGCGTCACTGGGTGAATAACCGGCGGCAAAGGCATTGATGCCGGATTCCTGCTCCATGATGTAGATCTCGGGCACCGGCACGCCGGAGGCGATGGCGATCTCTTCCACCACGTTGCGCAGACGCTGACGTAGCGGGTCTTTTGGATCGGCTTCTACCGGCACCCCTCCCATTTGGCGTGCCACAGCACCGCCGCCATCCTTCAGGCTGGCGCTACGGAAGAGACTGGCCAGCCCGATCGCGGCGCCGGTTCCTCCGCTACCGAACAGCAAAATGGCGCTGTTGTCAGTAAGAAAGCCACTCAGGGTTTGGCTTGTTCCCGCCGTGTCACTGAGCACGTTGCCAAACAGCAGTAGCAACACCGCATCGATGGTGATGACAATGATTACGACAGCAAGCAAAAACAGCAACACCAGGCGTCGTGTGTTGCGCTTGGCTTGGTCCTGATGTTCGAAGAAATTCACGTTCCGTGATCCTATCTAGGGCCTAGTAACAGATCGCCTCAATGAAAGACGAAATATTAATTAAATGAGACCTTCGGTACCTCACGTTTGGCTTCATCCTCTATTTCCAATAGGGTTGCGGCCTGGAATCGGAACCAACCTGAGATCAGGTTGCTGGGAAAGGACTCCCGGTCGATGTTGTATTGCATCACAGCGTCATTGTAAGCCTGGCGGGCAAATGCGACCTTGTTTTCTGTGCTCACCAGTTCTTCAGAGAGTTGCATCATGTTTTCATTGGCCTTTAAATCGGGATAGGCCTCCGCCAAAGCGAAGAGCCGTCCCAGGGCGCCGCTCAGTCCCCTTTCCGCCTCTGCAAGTTGTTTCATTGCATCGGGATCGGAGGGGTCCTTGGCCGCTTGCTGCAAACCGCTCACCGCCCGGTTACGCGCCTCGATCACCGCCTCCAGGGTCTCTTTCTCGTGCTTCATATAACCCTTCGCCGTCTCCACCAGGTTTGGAATCAGGTCATGGCGTCTTGTCAGCTGCACATCGATCTGAGCGAAGGCGTTTTGATAGCGGTTACGTCCGGTGATTAGCTTATTGTAGAGGCCAACACCGAATCCGATGAGGCCCAGAATGATTACCAGTAGCACGATCAGTGTTGTCATTGTTTGTGGCCCTCCGGCAGAATTTGGCGATGGTGATGAGGTGGCTTAGATTCTATGCCCCAATGATTAGAATTTCAGCCGTCAACCGATTTACAAGAACAAAATGTCACCAGTTTTTACATATTAATACGGTATCAATATCTGGGAACCTCTTATTGTTTTGTGCTTTCATGGACTTGTGAGAATACCGCCTAAGTTAGCGGTGATCTATTAATTCTTACTCAGTCTCTATTGCTGCCATCGGTTGAGAAGCGATTTAAATCTACGCCTGATTTTAGAGAGAGTATTGAGTGACGGGTTCTTAAGCTCAGGTATAGTGGCAGTTATTGTATCAGTGATCTCGCGCAGTTGTACGGAGGTCTGGCTTGAATTGCGTGACCTGGCTGGCATGGATTGGATTTGCCGTTGAGCCTGCTTAAGGAAGTAGTGGTTGAGAAACTGACTTTTGAAATCGACTTGTAGGCTTTTGGCAGCAACTAGCGCAGCCAGTTCGTAGTAGTGCCCCGTTGATGCATCAATGCCTCGAAGATACTCGGCTCGATGATAGAGATAGATTGCCAGTGAATAGGGGACTGTCATACCAAAATCAAATAGGGATGTTTGTTGGTTTACCCGCTCTGCCAGTTCCAGGGGGGCTTCAAAAGAGAGGTTGAATAGGCGGTAAAATATTTTGTCGATCTTCCGAGAAACGCCATGCTCATCAAATGGAGTATTGGATTTGACGGCAGATATGTAGTAGTTAATCAGCTGGCCGAGATAGACTCGGTCGTCAAGTTTTGCTTCAGTTGTGATTTTCGCATCGTAATATGCAGTCATCCGCATCTCAGTTGAGGATGTGGATTCGAGTGTAATGGGCCGGTCGGATAGGTATGCGATAATAGTGTTACCGTTCAACTCGATGGCAGAATGTAGAAAACCAGCTTGTTTGGAAAGTTGCCGAAGCTGTTTCTGTGAGAGTACGAAGTAGTGGGCACCAGGCGACAATATTGCATACAACTCACCTGGGGTAGTTAGTTTGTGAATTGATGATGAGCAGGGGGTTGTAATGAGCAGGACTCCGTCAGGCTCAAGGTATGAACGTATCTCCTTTAAGAATGCAAGTGGATCGCTAACGTGTTCGAGGACTTCGGTGGCATAGATGAAACTGAATCTTCTGTTGCGCAACTCCTCAGCTTCATGGGTATACGCATTGATGATAGGAATATCCAACAATTCTGCCCCTTTGATGCCGTAGGCTGAAGGCTCGAGTCCGAGGGCATCTATCTGCCATACTGTACGGCAATAATCGAGGGCGACACCGACATTGCAACCGATCTCCAACATGGACTTGTAGCGATGGTAGGGAAGGCGTTCAAGAAGTGGGATTTTCCATCCCAAACCTGCGTTTAACTCCAGGTAGAGATAGATCAGATAGATAAAATTTGGATCTTGAAGATCCATCTCGGCCGATGGATATGGGGTGATCAACTTCCTTGCGTTTATTGTGAAAGCGCTTCCACAACCACCACACCGTGCAACTTCGAGCTGGCCATGTTCGGGATGCCAATGCAGCGCGTTGAGGATAATCTTATTGCCTTGTTTGTTGCCGCAGACAATACACGGGTGGTCGGTGGAGCTAGGTGTAGTTAACCAACTGACCAAGGACATAAATCGCTTTCCCTTGCTGGAGAACCTGCGGGCAGCATACATGCCCATTGTTACATAGGTCAACTTGGCAATTGGCACGCTCCAAATCAAAACTACAATAGTATCAATGGTTACCGGCACGATGGCAATCAAGCGCGGAGAATTTGCCAAGCTTAAATTAGAAAAATTACTTGATATTATTTTGTACATTGGTGAAATGTTTCGCTGTCAATCAATCTATTTTGAGCCCGAAAAGGAGTGAGATCGATGCGTTGTCATGAAGTGGACTATGAGATCCTCGGATCCGAAATGCAGCTGGTGGAAGTGGAACTGGATCCCGGCGAGACGGTGATCGCCGAAGCGGGTGCCATGACCTATATGGAGGAGGGGATCGATTTCGAGACCAAGATGGGTGACGGTTCCAATGCGGATGAGGGTTTGATGGGTAAGCTCTTTTCCGCGGGCAAGCGGGTCTTTACCGGCGAGTCGATCTTTACCACTCATTTCACGAATCGGGGTAACGGTAAAAAAAGGGTCTCATTTGCCGCCCCCTATCCAGGCAATATCGTGCCCCTGAATATGCAGCAGCTGGGTGAAAAGGTGACCTGTCAGAAAGACGCCTTTCTCTGTGCGGCCCTCGGCACCAAGGTCGATATCGCATTCAATCGCCGCCTTGGCGTAGGGCTGTTCGGTGGTGAGGGCTTTATCCTGCAGGCCCTGGAGGGGGATGGCATGGCCTTCATCCAGGCCGGTGGTACGGTCATTGAAAAACGCCTTTCCGGGGAGACTTTGCGGGTGGATACCGGTTGTCTGGTCGGATTCACCGGAGGCATCGATTATGACATCCAGCGCGCGGGCAACCTCAAGTCCATGGTGTTCGGTGGCGAGGGTATGTTCCTGGCGACCCTGAAAGGGCAGGGTACCGTCTGGTTGCAGAGTCTCCCATTCTCGCGCATGGCCGACCGGATCCTGGCGAACGCGCCTTCATCGGGCGGCGGTGATCAGGGAGAGGGTTCCGTACTCGGCGGTATCGGTAGGTTGCTGGACGGTAAATAGTACCGGCGGAATCTATAGGATTGGTGATGACGGGTGCTAGAACTCAATCCCCTGTTCAGCATGAATGCCCTGCTCAAAGGCGTGTTTGACCAATCTCATCTCTGTTACCGTATCTGCGATGTCTATGACCTCTTTGGATGCGCCTCGTCCGGTCAGGATCAGGTGCATCCAGGGCGGCTTCTCCTGTTGGATGAAGGCTGCAATCTCCTGCCCGCTGATCCAGCCGTATTGGCAGACGTAGTTGATCTCATCCAGCACCACCAGATCGTAGTGCCGGGTGCGGATCTTCTCCTGGCAGAGTTGCCAGATCTCCCGGCTGGTGCGGCGGTCCTGCTCGGGATTTTTGGTATCCCAGGTGAATCCGTCTCCCAGGGCATGCCACTCGATATTCTCGAAACGGCCGGCCGCCTTCTGCTCCCCTGTCTTCCACTTTCCCTTGATGAACTGGATTACCAACACCTGCATATCCCAGCCGGCCGCCCTGAAGACGGTGCCGAAGGCGCTGGATGACTTGCCCTTGCCCTCGCCGGTGAGCACCAGGGTTATGCCGTTTCGTTTCTCTCGCTCTTTCATTCATTAACCTTCTATCTGATCAGATGGAGTGGCAGATCATGGTCCGACTCTGGCAGTGTCGGTGCCCGCTGCCCTTCCAATAGACTGTTGCGAATCTAAATAAGAATCGTTATCATTCTTTTAATCCTGCACTATTATGTTATATGAGTATCTTATTGGAGGTAATTGTGTTACATGTTTCAAAACCCATTATGCTGGGTCTGCTGCTAACTTTCATAGCGCCGTCCCTGACCCTGGCGGAGGAGGTGGTCAATCTCTACTCGGCCAGAAAAGAGAAACTGATCAAACCGCTGCTCGATCGATTCAACGAAGAGACCGGTATCAAGGTCAATCTGGTCACCGGGAAGGCCGATGCCCTGCTGCAGAGGCTGCAGAGTGAGGGACGCAACACACCGGCCGACATGCTGATCACTACCGATGCAGGTCGACTGCATCGGGCTAAAGCGGCGGGGGTCACCCAGGCGGTGGAATCCGAGGTCCTTCGGGCCTTGGTGCCGGAGAGTTTTCGCGATCCGGATAGCCACTGGTACGGCCTCTCATTGCGGGCTCGGCCCATCCTGTATGTCAAAGGAAAGGTGGATCCGTCGAGATTATCGACTTATGAAGCACTGATAGATCCTGACTGGGATAACAGAATCTGTATCCGCTCGTCCGGCAATATCTACAATCAATCCCTGGTGGCTTCGATGATCGCCGCCAATGGTGCGGAAGCGACGGAGACCTGGGCCAAAGCCTTCGTCAAACAGTTCGCGCGTCCACCCAAGGGAGGGGACCGGGATCAAATCAAGGCTGCTGCGGCCGGCTTGTGTGATATCGCCATTGCGAATACCTACTACCTTGCCGGCATGCTGACCTCCAAAGACAAGGCGCAACGCGATGCCGCGGCGAAACTGGCAGTCTTCTGGCCGAATCAGCAGGGTCGGGGTGCGCATGTGAATGTGAGTGGAGCGGCCCTGACCAAAGCGGCAAAAAACAGGAAAAATGCAATCAGGCTGTTGGAATTCCTTGTCAATCGTGACTCTCAGGCCTGGTATGCTGAGGCGAATGGGGAATATCCGGTTCGAACAGATGTGGAACCGAGCGAACTCCTCAAAGAATGGGGCGATTTCAAGATGGACCGGCTCAACCTGGCTCAGCTGGGTCTACTCAATCCGGATGCACTGCGAATGATGGATCGGGCGGGATGGAAGTGATCTGAGGTGCGATCCACGGCCAACCGATTTTCCTGGCCCCACCTCTCCATCAGGCTGAATGGGTGGAGTGTGGCGGTACTCTCGTTAGCACTTTTGCTGGCGGTGCCTGTGATCGTTGTACTCAGCTATCTTTTTGAACCTGCCGGTGAGGTCTGGCGCCATCTGGCTGATACGGTTTTACAGGACTATGTCATCAACTCCCTGCTGTTGATGGTTGGTGTGGCTATCGGTGTGTTGTTGTTGGGTGTCAGTACGGCCTGGCTCACCAGTATGTGCCAGTTTCCAGGGAGATCGGTGTTCGAATGGGCATTGCTGCTGCCGATGGCGATACCCGCCTACATCATTGCCTATACCTATACCGGTCTGTTCGATTTTGCCGGACCTGTGCAGACTATGATCCGGGAGTGGACCGGCTGGGGTTACGGCGACTACTGGTTTCCTGAGATCCGTTCCATCGAAGGTGCGGCATTGATGCTCGCACTGGTGCTCTATCCTTATGTCTATCTGTTATCGAGAGCCGCCTTTCTGGGGCAATCGATCTGTGTGCTGGATGTCAGCCGTACCCTGGGCAATGGTCCCTGGCGGACTTTCTTTACGGTCGCTCTACCCTTGGCCAGACCCGCAATCGTGGCGGGTCTCTCACTGGCCCTGATGGAGACCCTGGCCGACTACGGTACGGTGCAGTATTTTGGCGTCTCGACCTTCACCACTGGAATATTCCGTACCTGGTATGGCTTAAACAATGCGGCCGCAGCGGCACAACTCTCAGCCATGTTGTTGCTGGTGGTTTTCGCTTTGATCATTCTGGAAAAAATTTCCCGCAAACAGGCGCGCTATCACCATACCAGTCAACGCCATCAGGCATTGACCCGCTTCGAGTTGAATGCCAGGCAATCGGTGATGGCCTTCCTGATCTGTTCAGGGGCGTTGTTGTTCGGGTTCATCCTGCCCGCAGGCCAGCTATTGTGGTGGGCATTGACCACCGCAGAGGAGAATCTCGATAGCCGTTTTTTGAATCTGATCACCCATACAATCGTGTTGGCGGGTACCGCTTCGCTGCTGGCACTGATGTTGGCGCTGTTGCTGGGTTACGGGAAACGGCAACAGAAGAGCTGGTCGACCCTGTTTGCGGTGAGGCTGGCGGGGATGGGCTATGCCATTCCGGGTACGGTTATCGCCATCGGTGTCATGATACCATTTGCCGCCTTTGACAATGTGCTCGATAGCTGGGCTAGAGAACAGTTCGGCTGGTCAACCGGGCTGCTGCTGAGCGGTACCTTGATCGCCTTGGTGTTCGCTTACCTGGTACGCTTTCTGGCGGTATCCCTGCAAACGGTTGAAGCGGGATTGGGCAAGATCCGGCCGACCATGGACGAAGTGGCTCGTTCGCTGGGTACCGGTTCCGGGGAGATTGTGCGCAGGGTGCATATACCGATGTTGAAAGGGAGTCTGCTGACAGCCCTGTTGCTGGTGTTTGTGGATGTTTTGAAAGAGCTGCCCGCTACTCTGATATTGCGCCCCTTCAATTATAATACCCTGGCTGTCAGGGCCTATGAATTGGCCTCTGACGAACGCTTGGCGGATGCCTCATATGCAGCGTTGACGATTGTTGTCGTGGGTATTCTCCCGGTGATACTGTTGAGTCGTACCATAACCCGGTCTCGCCATGCCAAATCAGCTTGAAGTCAGACACGCCAGTGTACAATATGGCCGCCAGGTCGTGGTGGACGATGTCAGCTTTGAACTGGAGAGCGGTGTTATAGGTTGTCTGCTGGGGCCGAGCGGCTGTGGCAAAACCAGCCTGCTGCGTGCCATTGCGGGATTCGAACCCTTGGTCCAGGGAGAGATTCTGCTGCATGGGCGTCAGGTCTCACGTCCGGGGCACACACTTGCCCCCGAGAAGCGCCGGGTTGGTATGGTGTTTCAGGACTTCGCCCTCTATCCCCACCTTACCGTTGGGGAGAATGTCGCCTTTGGACTGCGTGGGATCAGTGGTAAGTCACAACGACAACGACAACGACAACGAGTTGGCGAGTTGTTGGTGTTGGTCGGTCTCAGCGGCCTGGAGGATAAATATCCCCATCAGCTTTCCGGTGGGCAACAACAGCGGATTGCATTGATCCGGGCCATGGCGCCAAGACCGGAGATACTGCTGCTCGACGAACCCTTTTCCGGTCTCGATGTGGAGCTGAGGGAACAGTTAGCGGGAGAGGTTCGGGCGATATTGAAAAGAGAGGGTGTGACAGCGATCCTCGTGACCCACGATCAATTGGAAGCATTCGCGTTGGCTGACATCATCGGTGTATTGGGTAGCGGGCGTTTACGTCAATGGGACAGCGGCTACCACATCTACCACAAGCCGGCGGATCGATTCGTGGCGGAGTTTGTCGGACAGGGCGCTATGATCCCGGGTCGGGTATTGGCGGGTGGTCGTATCGAATCGGCACTCGGCACCATGTCCGCCGATTTCAAGCGGCAACACCAGGCAGGGGATTCAGTTGAGCTGTTGCTGCGTCCCGACGATATCATTCATGATGACGAGAGTGACTTTAAGCTGAAGATCGTTGGTAAGGTTTTTCAAGGCGCCGAGTATCTCTATACGCTCTCCCTGGATGACGGCACCGAGTTGCTCTGTCTGGTGCAGAGTCATCACGATCATGCGGTCGGTGAAAGGATAGGCGTGCGTCTTGCCGTGGATCATGTAGTGGCATTTCCCGGCTGACTGTTCACGCAGGCCCTGGGAAATGAAAAATTAAACCGGCGTGAGCAAAACGAACCCAACCACCAACACCTCAACAGTCGAAACTTTTCAGCCGCTTTTGTGATTTACCTGCCCCCATTCCATGGCTCTGCATGATGTGTAATCGACGGGTGTGTGGTCCCGCCTCATCAGCTTCTTTGGTACTGATTGTTAAGTACTTCAACCCTGGTTTTGATCCTGTGATGTGAATTGACACACTGGTCTAGATGTTTGGCGCGGTTGAGCAGCGTTTGAAAATAGAGATCCGGGCCAGGGGGCGGTGGCGCAATCTCGCTCTGTCTGCAAGTCTTGAAGGAGCGGTTGGATACTTTCTGCAGGCCTTCATTTGAGCTGCCGGCTTGCTTTATATCGCGAATGAAGCGGTTAATGAAATAGGGATCAAATGTATCCGCGATCTTCGAGGATACAGCTCCAATGGGCGCCAACTGTTTAGAAATGTCTTGCTCTACTTTTTTAATCCTTTTCAGCAGTGCGATTTCATTATCCAGGTAACGCTCTGTATTGTCTGGATCGATCCGCACCAGTAACGGCGTGATCTGTTTGACTGCCATAATGGCGATACGTGGATCACTCCAGAAATGGAGATCGCGGGAGATTTGTCGCTGGTCGCCGATCTCCTCATAGTCCCTTTTCAACAGTAGGGGGAGTGTATTCGAGAGCGTCATAAAGTGATCGGCTATTGGCGGAAATTTATCCAGGGCATGCCCGACGGATTTTTCCAGGCCTGATCCCACCCAAATTACCAGGTCGGCGCTCAGCAGCCCGCTCGTTTGAAAGGGATCCAAATCTCCCGCCATATCTGACTCGCTTTGAAACAGCAATATTGGTTCAGCTGCTCCCTGCATTAAAGCGGCCACAAGGGAATGTAATTCAGGCAGTGAGACAACCACTCTTGGTGCTGCGTTGAGTGGATTGATTAGAATTAAGGTAACAACCAGGACTGTAAGCTTCAGCCGCACTATTTTTAGCATCTCTTCATCCTCAGGGTATTTTTGGTCAATACTCACAATCAAGAAGTGTGCCGTAAAAATAAATTTCATAAAAACAATGATGTATGTTTTTTTACTTACTTTTTTAGTGTGTCAGAAGACGCGTAATTGAGTGAAATGCCATAGACATATAGTTGGAGGTCAATCCGACATTCGGTAATGGATCCATGAAACTGAGATTGCTGAAATAAGCTGGGGACACCGAGCAGGTAAATTGAAATACAACATTATATGAGGCAAACAACTAACCCTGTATTTATCTCGAATTTGTTCTATAAGAATCCTAACCACTGATTAAACTTGGCAAGGCTGAGGAAGTCATAGAATAGTAACCACACCGCAACGAGGATCGCTGAGTGATCTTTCGTGGCAGAACCGCATTCTCTCGTGACGCAAATAGCCATCGACTGGAATTCCGGCCGAAACGATCATGGGTATCGAGCAGGATGGGTGCAACCATACCGGCGATGTGTTTCGCCTATTGAATGGGGAGCAACACATCAGGTGGCCCCGGAGAGATGAGATGATAACCGATCAAATAACGCGGACGATTCGTAAACGATTTGCAACACTCCCGAATTGGCTGCAACATTTGACCGCTGCCAGCTTTCTGTTCTTCCTTGCCAAAGGCTTGCTCTGGATTGGCTTGGCAGCCTGGGTGATTTTGTGACCACCCATCGTTTCATCTTTCGATCAAGGGTGATGGAGGGAGCCTTCACGTCAGGCTGAATTGTATTTGGGAGCAGCTGGTCATGCCGATGGCCCTAGCAAGCCGCAAATAGACGCATCTTATGAAAAGTCCGCAAATATTCGCAAATAAGCACCTTTTTCAGCAGTTTAAACCAAGAGTGACGGTGAGACACTCCTCACTCGTGCCGAGTCACACAAGCTGAAGGATAGGTTCTATACAATCCATCCCAGTGGAGAGTTTTAAAGTAGATTTACTTATTCGCTTTCATTTGCGGACTTAGAACTGTTTTGCGAGTATTTGCGGCTTGCTTACACAGACACCTCAGTAAGGGTGAGGTAGGTTAAAGCACATAGCTGAGAATGGTGGGTAATCAGAAAACTAAAAACCTTTCTGAAGTGTTCATGGTTAACAGGCCTACGCTTTTCCATGGCTGAGCATGAAAGGTAACAAGGATTGCCTAAACCACTATATCCTCAGTCTTCAAATATTCACGGATAATGATATCGAGTGCATTGAGCGCATCACTGCTGCGGAACGAATTTCGGTAGAGGGCCAGCTCCACCGGTTTGAGTGCCGGCAGTGGTGATTTCTCAGAACCCTTTGCGGCAAGTCTTGCCGTGACTCCCAGGCCTGCCTCGACTGCGGCGAGAATACCAGGCAGGCTGGGGCTGGTATAGGCAACCCGCCAGGGGATACCGGCCTGATCCAGTGCGCCGATCACCCTGGAGCGGAACAGACAGGGGGGCGCAAACATTACCAGGGGCAGGACTTGAGAGGGCTGCCATAGGAAAGGTTTTGGTACGATCCACTGAATTGGAATGAGTCCCAGACATTCGCCCTCATCGCCGGGACTTTGAAATGCAACAGCCATATCGAGTTGCTCAGCATGGATCGCCGACACCAGACGTGAACTGGTATCTATCTGAACATCGAGGCGTACCGCCGGATGGCTGCGGGTGAATTGCGCCAGGATGGCCGCCAGGCCTCGGTCGGCGAAATCCTGTGCGACTCCCAAGCGCAGGTGCCCTTGCAACGGGTCTGGCCGCAGTACGGACGCAGCCTCATCATTTAAATCCAGGATACGTCGTGCATAGTTAAGCAGCAGTTCGCCCGACTCGGTCAGAATACGTCGGCGGCCGGACTTCAGAAACAATGCAGTGCCACTCGATTCTTCAAGGCGTTTCATCTGCAGACTGATTGCTGACTGTGTGCGATGTAAACGCTTCGCAGCTTGAGAAAAGCCGCCATGATCAGCAATGGCAACCAGGCTTCGCAACAGGTCGATATCAAGATTCTGCGCCATAATTCATAAGTATTGCAAATGTATTAGTTAAATAATAGTCATTATATTAATGTTTTCACTGTTGCTAGTCTGATCATGTCGCCACTACAGATTTCGGAGTAACCAATGCCAGTTATCGTAATCGCACTTTCAGGTAGGCAGCTGCCCCTGTTGCAACAACAGGATTTGCAGCGAATGACGACTCGTCTGATTGAGGAGATCATGGGTAAGCGCCGATCTGTAACCGCGGTTATGGTGCAGTCGCTGCCATCCGCAAATTGGGCGATTGGAGGGGAAGCGCTCAACGACCATCTGCGCGCCGCCCAGGTGGATATCACCATTACCGCCGGTACAAATACGGCTGAAGAGAAGGCCGGCATGATCGATGCGGTCCATCAAATGCTGAATGACCGAGTGGGTCCACTCGCCGAGGCGAGCTATGTGGTCATTCATGAAGTGGCCGCGGATGCTTGGGGGTATGCGGGACTTACCCAGCAGTCGCGTCAACAGATGAGGCAGTTGATATGAATCGGGAGTTTAAGGCGGAACCAAAGCGACGCGAAGATGGGAGTCTCGATATCGAACACTACTTGCAGCTGGGCCGCTTTATGCGTGCAACGGCCTTGATCAGGGGGTGGATGAAAACGGTTAAAAGGTTGAGGCCGAATCAGCAGGTAAACAGGCGATCAATAGCATCCAGCCCTTCCTGCACGATCTCATCCAGCTCTTCCGGATCGTCATCATGTTCATAGGCAAGCATGGAATAGGTTGCCAGTGATTTCAGCCCAAGTGCGATCTTTTCCACATCGACAAGGTTTAACTCGACCCCATCTCTTAAATGGCACTCTTCACTCATAGGAAACATCTCGTAAATACTGCTTAGCTTACCGATACTCTGACAGGCGCTGGTCTGCTGTCAAAAAATTAGGCGCTTTTATTGATGCAGATCAAGTGTGAAACATATCTGGCGCTTTCGTTCCGGCTGCACAACCCTGTTGCCTCAGAGGGTCTGTTCAGTGACATCCACATAGAGTTTAAGTCGTTGACCAGGTTGAAGATATTTGCTTCCAAGCGTGTTCCATCGCTTGAGATCGGCTACGGAAACCTTGAAGCGCTGAGCGATACGGGAGAGTGAGTCACCGCGTCTGACTCTATAGTGCAGCCTGCTCTGTGTGCCTGATGGCTGTAGGTTGAGAAGAGAGAGTTCTGAAGCGGGGGCCTTTTTTACCCAGATGACCAGTGTTTGCCCCGGCTTGAGGGGATCACCCGGGGCCATTCCGTTCCAGGCTGCGAGTTTACGATGACTTACGGAATGGAGCTTGGCTATCTTCCACAGGCTATCGCCCGGTTTGACTGTATAGTGTTGTTTGTGGCCATTGCGGGATCTGTTTTGGATTGCCGCCTTGCGTTGCTCGGCGCTGAAGGTGTATTGGTTGAGTCCCTTGCTGGAGACAGGGATCAACAGGTGCTTTCCAGCACGGATTTTGCTGCCTTTGAGTTTGTTTATCTGCCTCAACACCTTAGTGGTCGTACCATGTTTACTGGCGATGACACTCAGTGCATCCCCCTGCTTGATTTTGTAGCGTTTCCATGTCAATCGCTCTTCGGCGGGGAGCGTCTCGAGTTTTCGCAGAAAAGTCTCAACCTTGTCCAGTGGCAGGCTGAGTCTGTGGGGGCCGTCTGGGTCGGTAGCCCATCGGTTCAGGCCTGGGTTGAGGAGATAGAGATCCTGAATGGAGAGATCCGCCATCTCCGCCGCCAGGGCGAGATCGAGCTGAGACTGGATGTCGACAGTGGTGAAATAGGGTTCATCAGCAATGGGTAGCAGTGTAGCTTTGTAGCGCTGTGGATTCCTGAATATCTCAGCCAATGCCAGCAGGCGGGGTACATAGGCGCTGGTCTCATCAGGTAATTTCAGTGACCAGTAATCGGTTGGCTTGCCACGTTTTTGATTGTGTCGAATCGCACTACGTACCGTCCCGGCCCCCGAGTTATAGGCGGCAAGCGCCAATTCCCAGTCATTATTGAACTGACGGCTGAGCGACTGCAGATAGTCCAGTGCCGCATGGGTTGAAGCCACGATATCCCGCCGACCGTCATACCACCAGTTCTGTTTCAACCCGTAATAACGACCGGTGGATGGGATAAACTGCCACATACCGGCAGCGCGCCCCGGTGAATAGGCAAACGGCCGATAGGCGCTCTCGACGGCGGGAAGCAAGGCGATTTCACTGGGGATGTCCCTTTTCTCGATCTCCTGCAATATGAAATGAAGATAGGGTTGTGAACGCTCCTGAATGCGTTGAATATAACCTGGATGCTTTTTGTACCAGTTCAATTCACGGTCAATGCGGTGATTATGGGGAAAGGTCAATCGATAACCATCCAACATCCGGCTCCATAGATCGGCAGGTTTTTCTGCGAGCGTCAATTCCGTGACGGCGGCCTGCAGCTCCTCGGCGATTTCCGGCAGCTCATCGGCAGTCATGGTGCTCTCGTCAGCACTTGGGTGGGTTTGCAATACTTGCGTAGCGGCCGGGGAGAGGGGGACCTGCTGCAATGCGGTCGTCGCCTCCCCATTGGGCAGGCTTTGACAGGCAGCGAGTAGGCAGGTGGCGAATAGATTCATGATACGCAGAGGCGACTTGAAAAACGGCATCGATCTTTTAAGGCTTGTTGTGGACATACTCTATATCGGAGGAAAATAGTATCAGAGCCGCGTATCATTTCCATGGCCGGTACTCCAAATTGTGTGGTATCCCGTGGTTCTGTCCTCGGGTATACCGCCTGATAACCTGAGACCTCGTAAGAGGCGTACTGAACTACACAGATTACCTGACAGTTATGTCGGTGGTAAAGTCGATACCTTGATATATGAGAGAAAATAAGCTGTTGAATTTGGGATCTTGTAGGCAGAAACAGCTACAAACATGGTTCGAGAGTGACTTGGGCAAGCTGTTGGCCGAGCAGGAGGCGGAATGCCTGGATCCCAGGATTGCCACGCTGTTCGGCTATCATGTGGTTCAGCTCGGGCTTCCCTGCAGGAATCAGGATTTTCTGAGGATGAGCCCTGCGCGGAACCGGGTGGTCATGGGCAGCGGAGATGATTGTACAGGCATCGATCTGCAAGCCGACAGCCATCACCTGCCTCTAGCCAGTGACAGTGTAGATGGGATGGTATTGCCCCATACCCTCGATTTTACGGCCGATCCCCATCAGGTGTTGCGTGAGGTTGAACGGGTATTGATCCCCGAGGGCAAGGTATTGCTCTGTGGTTTCAATCCCTGGAGTCAGTGGGGATTGTGGCGTCTGCTGCGTCTCAGGTCTGCCACGATCCCCTGGTGTGGTCACTTCTTCAGCGGAAAGCGGATCCAGGATTGGTTCTCATTGCTCGGCTTTGAATTGGAAGAGGTGGTTTATCTTCACTTCCGTCCCCCGGTCTCCAACTCACCCATCATGCAGAGACTGGCCTTTATGGAACGATTGGGTAAAAGGATCTATCCACTGTTTGGTGGTGTCTATGTCATACTCGCGGTCAAGCGGGAGATCACGATGACTCCGCTACGGTCGAAATGGCGGGTGAAAAAGCGGGTCTTGCCGACTGCCGCAGAACCGACGATGAGAAAAATTGAATGACTCAAGTTGTAGAACTATATAGCGATGGCGCCTGTCGTGGGAATCCCGGTCCCGGTGGTTGGGGGGTGGTCTTACGCTACGGTCGACATGAAAAACAGCTTTTCGGTGGCGAACATGAGACCACCAACAACCGTATGGAACTGATGGCGGTTATCCGTGGCCTGCAGAGCCTGACGAAAAGGAGTCGGGTGAAAGTGACCACGGATTCCCAATACGTGAAAAACGGAATCACCCAGTGGATTTACAATTGGAAACGGAATGGCTGGAGAACGGCAGCGAAAAGACCGGTCAAGAATGCCGACCTGTGGCAAATGTTGGATACAGAGGTCAACAATCATCAGGTGGAGTGGGCCTGGGTCAAAGGTCACTCCGGCCATACCGAGAATGAACTGGCGGATGAATTGGCTAACCGCGGTATCGAGGAGTTAGGGCTGGTCGACAGGTCCTAGGGCCTGTCGACACTAATCCGGTCGGCTCTGTTGCGTCTGAAAAAGCGCCAATCAAGGCGCGAGGAGAGAAGTTTGGTGTTTCCAAATGAACAACGAGCAACGCCGAGTGGCGCTTTTTCAGGCGTAACCCGCAGGGCTGGGGCTATTTTTCCGCCCAGCGGCGTTATCATTCGCTCATGTAGAATAACTACACATCACTCATTCTGCCTTGCTGGGCAAAAAAATAGTCCCAGCAGAGCCGATCGGATTAGTGTCAACAGGCCCTAGTGAACTGATGCGACAGATCGTACTGGATACGGAAACCACAGGATTGGAACCGGAGCATGGACACAGAATCATCGAAATCGGCTGTGTGGAGATGGTTGATCGTCGATTGACCGGTAATAATTTCCACCAATATCTGCAACCTGAACGGGAGATCGATGCCGCTGCCGTAGAGGTGCATGGCATCACCAACGAATTTCTTGAAGACAAACCGAAATTCGGGGATGTTGCTCAGGATTTCATCGACTACGTGAGAGGAGCGGAGCTGATCATTCATAACGCTCCATTCGATGTCGGTTTTCTCGACCATGAATTTCACCTCATGGAGAGTGCTGCGCGAATCGATAGTTTGTGCGCGGTTACTGACACCCTGGTGATGGCGAAAAAGATGCACCCGGGTCAAAGAAACAGCCTCGATGCGCTCTGTAAGCGATACGATATCGATAATTCACACAGGGAATTGCATGGAGCGCTTCTGGATGCCGAGATTCTGGCTGATGTCTACCTGATGATGACCGGGGGGCAGGCTTCGCTGATTTTGGACGGAGTAGCCAACGATGAGTTTGGTGATAATTCTGTCGATAGCATTCAACGTCTGCCTTCGAACAGGCCAAAACTGAAGGTGGTTCACGCTGACCAGCAGGAACTCGCGGCCCATGAGCAGCAACTGAAAGCCATGGGTGAGGCCTGTATCTGGTTAAAGAAACACTAGGGCCTGCAAACACTCATCCAATGGGCGCATCAGGCGCAATCCGAAGGGCTCGCTCGAGCTTTTACTCCGCCCTGCGGCGTTATCATTCGCCCATTTTCCTTGCCGGATGAAAATAAAGTCCTGGCAGGGCCTATTGTGCTTACAGGCCCTAGACTCGCGACTGACTCGATTTTGTCCTGTCCGTACCCTGAACGATTTCGTAAAGCCGGGGAATATCCAGCAATTGAACGTGCTTTCTCTCGACATGCAGCAGCTGCTCGTCCTGGAAGCGGGTGAACAAGCGGCTGACAGTCTCTACCGCGAGCCCCAGGTAGTTACCGATTTCGTGACGCGACATGCTGAGAAAGAAATCACTGGCTGAGAATCCGCGCTGTTTGAAACGTTCGGAAAAGCTGAGTAGAAAGGTGGCGAGCCGTTCCTCGGCGCTCTTTTTGCCCAGTAGAGTGAGCATCTCCGTCTCCTGGCCGATCTCGCGACTGAGCAGGCGATACATCTGGTGTTGCAGGCTGGGCATGATGGAACTTAAAGATTCCAGTTGAGAGAAGGGGATCTCACAGACCGCAGTGGTTTCGAGCGCGATTGCGGAGCAGTTATGATTGTTGTCCTGGATGGCATCCAATCCTATCAGTTCCCCGGGGAGGTGGAATCCCAAGACCTGTTCACCACCATCTTCATTGGGTGAATAGGTTTTGACTGAGCCACTGGTGATGACCCGGAGGCTGTGGAACTTGTCGCCACCACGGTAGAGATGATCGCCTCGGTGATAGGGACGTCCACGCTTGATAATGGAGTCGAGACGTTCAATGTCTTCTGGGGTCAGTCCCATTGGTAGGCATAGGGTCGAAAGACTGCAGTTTTTGCAGGCGACCTTGATATTTTCAAATGAGACAACTTTTCTGCTAGTCAAGGAACCGCTCCAGCTAAGGGTGCATTCTTGTCAGATGCTTCTTCTCACTTCTATTTTTCCAGAAGTTCTTGATCCGGATCAAGTAATTTTAAACATTTAATTATCTTAGATCATATTGCATAAAAAAAGCCGGCCATTAGGCCGACTTTTTTATGCGCTATAAGCTGGCCGCTTACTTAGCGGGTGCAGCAGGTGCCGCAGGCGCAGCAGGCGCAGCAGGCGGATAGCCGTATGGTGCGCCGTAAGGTGCGCCATAGCCGCCGTAAGGTGCACCGTAGCCGTAAGGTGCGCCGTAGCCGTATGGGCCGTAGCCATAGTAATCACGGTAGTAGTTGTTGCCGCGACCATAACCGGAACCACGGCCGCTGCCACTCATGCCAAAGCTGAAATCGCCGGAGCCATCGCCCCAGCCGTCGCCCCAGCCATCGTTATTCCAGCCACGGTTACCCCAGCCTGGACCACCACCCCACCATGCAGATGCGGTTGTGGAGACAGCTACGAGAGCAGCGACGCTCATGACCTTAGCAAATTTCATCATGCTTTCTTCCTCTTTAAAGATTGATTTTTATTACTGCTTTTTCTATTGAAAAACAATTAGTTGGTCGTTACGTGTTGTGGGTGTATAGAGGCTGATCCCGAGCCTGTTTTAATGTGGTTGGGTCTCGCCGAGTAACTGCCAACTGGTCTCTGTGGTTGTAATTTGCGGAAATCGCCAATCGATTATAGACCCTGGGGAGATAGAATTAAATGATATTCTTGAGCAGTCGCATGAGAGATATCCCATTAGTCCCACATTTATACGATTGAGAGAGGCGGTCTGATCTGTTACTGTTCCCTTCCGTCCGTTCCCCTTATCCAGCACGTTAACTAGAAGTTTCATGACTAGATTTATATTCATCACGGGCGGTGTTGTCTCCTCCCTGGGCAAAGGAATCGCATCCGCATCTCTGGCTGCACTGCTTGAGGCCCGCGGGCTCGATATCACGATGATCAAGCTCGATCCCTATATCAATGTTGATCCGGGAACCATGAGTCCATTCCAGCACGGTGAGGTCTTCGTTACCGATGATGGGGCGGAGACAGACCTTGATCTGGGACACTATGAGCGCTTCATTCGCAGCACCATGGGGCGAAACAATAATTTCACGACCGGCCAGATCTATGACAGTGTGATTCGTAAGGAGCGCAAGGGCGAGTATCTGGGCGGTACAGTACAGGTAATCCCACATATCACCAATCAGATCAAAGAGAGCGTGTTATTGGGTGCCGACGACAATGATATCTGTCTGGTGGAGATCGGCGGAACGGTGGGTGACATCGAGTCGCTGCCCTTTCTGGAAGCGATCCGCCAGATGGGGGTCGAGTTGGGACCGCAGCGGGTGATGTTCATGCACCTGACGCTGGTGCCCTATATCAAGGCCTCTGGTGAAATAAAGACCAAGCCGACACAACATTCGGTGAAAGAGCTGCGCTCCATCGGTATTCAACCCGACATTCTGGTATGCCGTTCCGAGCAGCCGTTGCCTGAAAACGAGCGCAAAAAGATCGCGCTCTTCACCAACGTACCCGAAAAAGCGGTCATTTCGGCGGTAGATGCTGACTCGATCTACCGCATTCCCGTGCTGTTGCACGCCCAGGAGATGGACGAACTGGTCAACCAGCGATTCAACCTGGATCTGCCGCCAGCGGACCTCGCTGAATGGGAGGCGTTTCTGGAAGGCCTCGACAGCCTGGCTGAAGAGGTCAAGATCGCCATGGTAGGAAAATATGTTCATCTTACAGAGGCTTATAAATCGCTCTCTGAAGCCTTGGTACATGCAGGCGTCCATACCGGAAATCGGGTTGTCATACACTATGTGGATTCAGAGCAGATCGAGCGGAGCGGAACCGAGAGTCTGGAGGGAATGGATGCCATCCTGGTACCTGGAGGCTTCGGTAACCGCGGGGTTGAGGGCAAAGTCACCGCAGTCCAGTATGCCCGCGAAAACAGAATCCCCTATCTGGGAATCTGTCTCGGTATGCAGGTGGCGGTGATTGAGTTCGCACGTCATGTCGCCGGATTGGAGGGAGCGCACAGCACCGAGTTCAAGCGCGACACGCCACATCCGGTTATCGGCCTGATCACTGAGTGGCTGAATGCGGACGGCAAGGTTGAGACACGCAACGAAGAGTCTGATCTGGGTGGAACCATGCGCCTGGGTGGACAGCAGTGTCAACTTGAGCCCAACAGTAAAACCCATCATCTCTATGGCCAGGAGGTCATTACCGAGAGGCATCGCCACCGCTATGAGTTCAATAACAGCTATCTGGACAATATTGTCACGGCAGGAATGAAGGTGTCGGGCCGCTCTGTCGATGGGCGACTGGTTGAGATAGTCGAGATCCCTGAACATCCGTGGTTCGTGGCCTGCCAATTCCATCCGGAATTCACCTCCACACCGCGCTATGGCCATCCGCTGTTTTCCGGATTCATCGAAGCAGCGAGAAAGCACCGGGATGGCACGGCATGAAACTCTGTGGCTTTGAGGTTGGGTTGGACCGGCCGCTCTTCCTGATTGCAGGTCCTTGTGTCATAGAGAGTGAACAATTGGCGCTGGATACCGCCGGGGAACTGAATATGCTGACCCAGGATCTCGGTATCCCGTTCATCTACAAATCCTCCTTCGATAAGGCGAACCGTTCATCTGCCGAGAGTTTTCGCGGACCGGGTTTGGAGCGGGGATTGGAGATTCTGCAGCGGGTCAAATCGTCGATCGGTGTCCCGGTATTGACCGATGTGCACGAAGATACCCCATTGCAAGAGGTTGCGTCTGTTGTGGATGTTCTGCAGACCCCGGCGTTTCTCTGTCGTCAGACCAACTTTATCGGAGATGTGGCCCGGCAGGGTTTGCCGGTGAATATCAAAAAGGGACAATTCCTCGCGCCCTGGGATATGACGCATGTGGTCGAGAAGGCGACGGCCTCGGGTAACGACCGGATCATGGTATGTGAGCGGGGTGTCTCCTTCGGCTACAATAACCTGGTTTCGGATATGCGCTCCCTGGCGGTGATGCGTGAGACTGGATGTCCTGTGGTCTATGATGCCACCCATTCGGTTCAGTTGCCGGGAGGCCAGGGTGCCAGTTCAGGAGGCCAGCGTGAATTTGTGCCGGTACTGGCGCGGTCAGCGGTTGCTGCAGGTGTCTCTGGTCTGTTCATGGAAACCCATCCACAACCCGATAAGGCGCTGAGCGACGGGCCGAATGCATGGCCACTGCCTAAAATGAGGGAACTGCTCGAGACGCTGATGGAGATCGATCACCTGGTAAAGGGGAAGGGTTTTGCTGAAACCTCCCTGTGACGCTGTTACAGACACCTTGCCGTAACACGATCCGATTAACTGATATCACCCAATTTAATTACTGAAAGTACACAGAATACGGAGACAATATGTCTGAAATTGTTGATGTTCGTGGTCGAGAGGTCCTCGATTCACGGGGAAATCCGACCATCGAGGCCGACGTGATCACTGCGGACGGCGCCATTGGCCGTGCGTTGGTGCCATCGGGCGCCTCTACCGGCTCCCGTGAAGCCCTCGAACTGCGTGATGGCGACAAGGGGCGCTATTTGGGCAAAGGTGTTTTGCAGGCGGTATCCCATATCAACGGGGCCATCAAAGAGGCGCTGATGGGAATGGAAGTAACCGATCAGACAGCCATCGACCAGTGCATGCTCGATCTGGATGGAACAGAGAATAAATCCAAACTGGGCGCGAACGCGTTACTCGGAGTTTCCCTGGCGGCAGCACATGGCGCAGCCCAGGAGCGAGCCCTGCCGCTGTATTGCTCACTGGCGTCCGGCCCCTACAGATTGCCTGTGCCGATGATGAATATCATCAATGGCGGCGCCCATGCGGATAACAGTGTCGATCTGCAGGAGTTTATGATACTGCCGGTGGGTGCCGGCTCGATTCGTGAAGCGGTACGTTATGGCGCAGAGGTCTTTCATGCCCTGCAGAGCGTATTGAAAAAACGTGGCCTGGCTACCGCGGTAGGTGACGAGGGGGGCTTCGCTCCCAATCTGCCCTCAAATGAAGCAGCGATCGAGGTTATCCTGGAGGCCATTGGCAATGCCGGATTCAGCGCCGGTAAGGATATCTATCTCGGCCTGGATGTGGCCAGTTCCGAGTTCTATGAAAATGGTGTCTACAACCTGGCATCGGAGGGTCGCAAGTTTTCCGCGGCCGAGTTTGCCGACTATCTATCCGCCTGGGTCGATCAGTACCCGATCATCACGATAGAGGACGGTATGGATGAGGGCGACTGGGAAGGCTGGAAACTGTTGACCGAGAAGCTGGGTCGACGGGTACAGCTGGTGGGTGACGATCTGTTTGTCACCAATACCAAGATCCTGCAGCGGGGTATCGATGAAAAAATCGCCAACTCGATTCTTATCAAGGTCAACCAGATTGGCACCTTGACCGAAACCCTGGCAGCAATTGATATGGCGACAGCCGCAGGTTACAGCGCGGTGGTGTCACACCGCTCGGGTGAGACCGAGGATACGACTATTGCCGACCTGGTCGTGGCGACAGGCACCGGACAAATCAAGACCGGCTCGCTTTCCCGTTCGGATCGCGTGGCCAAGTACAATCAACTGATGCGTATCGAGGATCAGCTCGGTGAGGATGCGGTCTATGCAGGTAAGGATGCGTTTCCTGTCACTATCGACTGATCAGTATTGACAAGGCCCAGCCCATGCGAGTCGTGGTTGCCATACTGGTCGGACTACTGCTTTTTCTGCAATACCGCCTGTGGGTGGGCGAGGGGAGCCTGGCTGAAGTCAATAACCTGAAACAGGAGATCAGCCAGCTGCAGAAGGAGCTGGTCGGGTTACGTGAACGAAACCGTGCCCTGCAGGCGGAAGTGGAGGATCTGCGCAGTGGACAGACCGCCATTGAAGAACGCGCCCGCAGTGAACTGGGCATGATCAAAGAGGGAGAGACCTTCTACCAGGTGATAACTCCCAACGAAGAGAAAGGGGATGAGTAGCAAGGTCCGCTGTTGGGTGGTAGTGCCGGCGGCGGGCGTAGGGCAACGCATGGGGGCTCAAATACCGAAGCAGTACCTGAGCATAGCTGGGCGGCGGGTCATTGACCATACCCTGGAGAGGTTCTTGCGCCACCCCCAAATAGCAGGGATATACCTGGCGCTTTCTGCCCATGACGGGCTATGGGAGGAATGCGAGTTTGCCGATGATGCGAGAATTTGCAGGGTCGAAGGTGGAGAGCAGCGCTGCCACTCAGTACTGAATGCCTTACGGGCGTTGAAGTATCAGGCTGCTGTTGAGGATTGGGTATTGGTGCATGATGCGGCTCGTCCCTGCCTCTCTCGCAAAGATCTCGATCATTTAATCGACACCTTGATCAACCATCCTGTTGGCGGTCTGCTCGGGGTGCCGGTCCATGATACCCTGAAATCGGTCAATGCCGAGGGCAATGTTGAGGGAACAGTATCCCGGGAAGGGCTTTGGCATGCCCTGACACCACAGATGTTTCGAATCGGTATCCTCTACCAAGCGCTGGAAAGCGCCGTCCATAAAGGCGCATTGGTGACCGATGACGCTAGCGCTGTCGAACTGGCGGGTTTTCAGCCTAAGATGGTTGAGGGCGATGCGGGCAATATCAAGATCACTCGCCCGGAAGACCTGCAGCTGGCCGCCGATTATCTTTCCCGTTCTGACTGATTTGATGACAAAGATGATTTAGCCGCGAATGAACGCCAATCACCGCAAATGATCGCGAAAAGGGTGATTAGGCTTGATTAGTGTTAACAGACCCTAGGACGAATTATGCCGAATGAATAATCAGTGCCATGGTATTAGTGTCACTGCCTTACTTTTTTATTTGCGTTTATTTGCGGTGATTGGCGTTTATTCGCGGCCTGCTTCTTCTCTATCAGATCGCCAGCAGTTCCCGCAGCTCCCTTATCTGGTCTTTCGCATTGTCTATGATGCCGATAGAGTGCCTCGGGGTTAGCTTGCCGAGTGCCAGCTTATGAAATGCGGGTACCAGGTCCAGGCGGGGAAGGGTGTGTATCCTGGAAGTGCCGACATAGGCATGCAACTGGGCAACAACGACCAAATCAACGTAGTCGGGTTCATGACTGATATCCTCCATCCAATCCTCCGCATGCAGGGCAGCCTGTACGAAGTAGTCTGGAAACTCCCATTTGCGTAGCACCATTGCTCCTACTTCAGCCTTCAGGTGATCGATGATCATATCGAGCTGTTTGGGGTTTTCCTCTAATTCGGGTCTTCGAGTGGCTGCACCGAGGATGGCGAGTGCGCCGATATCGTGCAACAGGCCGCATAACAGGGCCTGATCATTTTCCAGACCGGGAGTGACTTGAGCCAGTTCGTGGCAGATGGGCGCCACGTAGCTGAGGTGTTTCCAGAGATCTACCATGCGCTTTTTCAAGGGTTTTGAGCGGCTGCTGAAAAGCTTACCCAGGGCGAAGCTGATCACCAGATTGTGTGTGACGGAGCGTCCCAGGCGGGTTACGGCATCGGGAAGATTGTCGATCGGTTGCTTGCCTCGGTATGCGGCGCTGTTAACCACATTGATAATCCGTGCGGCAACCGTGGGATCGGCCTGTACCACGCGGGCGATCTCTTCACTGTCGGTATTGGAGTCATTGATAACTTTGGCGATACGCATAGTGATATCGGGCATGCTGGGCAGCTCAAGCGTACCGTTCTTGATTGCTTCATAGAACTCCCAGTAGAGGGTATCTTCCGGGCCTTGCGCATCTTTCAATTCTATGGTCTGGTTGGTACGGGCATTGGCCACCGGCGGAAGACGCTTGATTGCGTCATGCAGCTCCCTGGGTATACACAGCATGTCCACTGCGCTAACGCAGGTAATGTGATCCTTATTGGGTGACTTTTCCGCCAGTGGTGAGAGGCTGCATGGCTGATCGGCCTGGCAGGTCAGCCGTTTTCCATCCTCTGAAACCACCTCGACCTGACCCTCCAACAGGTAATAGATCTGCTCTGTCCGTTCTCCCACGGTTGCAATTCCGACCCCGGCGTTTTGGTGCTCTACATGGGTTTCGCTCAAAACATAATCCAGAACCCGCTTGGGCAGATTTCTGAGGAGAGGCACTCTCTTGATACGGTTGCTTGTGACTGAGGTTACTCTTTGAATCATGTACTTGTCGCTCTGTGGAGGGTTCCTTTGATTGTACGGGCGGTATTTAATCTGAGCTTTACGTACAATGTCAGAACATATTATCGACACTACACTATGACACTTTAAGGTGGGGTGACACGCATGCGTATAGGACAGGGTTATGATGCCCATCGATTTGAACCCGGTTCGCGCCTTGTGCTCGGGGGTATTGAAGTGCCCCATGATCATGGCTTGAAGGCCCACTCGGACGGGGATGTTCTGATTCATGCCCTGTGTGATGCCCTGCTGGGCGCGGCCGGTCTTGGCGATATCGGCAGACACTTTCCCGATGACGATCCGTCCTATGCCGGGATCGATAGCCGGATACTGTTGCGACGGGTGATGGAACAACTCCACAGCAAGGGTTTACAGGTCTCCAATGCGGATATGACTATTGTCGCTCAACAGCCAAAACTGGCTCCCTATTTGGGTGCCATGCGCGACTGCTTGGCCGGGGATCTGCAGCTTGAGGGGCAACGCATCAATATCAAGGCGACCACCACCGAAGGCATGGGCTTTACCGGGCGTGGTGAAGGCATTGCCGCCCTGGCTACTGTGTTGTTGGAGGAGCGTAGGCTTGTCGACTGATCCTCCTTGGCAACCCCTTGAAAAGATGCCGTGCGCAAGCGGCCCTACCCTTGGAAGTGGGGTGATACGCGCTACCCCTGACGATTTTCAGGTAGACGAGATACTGGGCTTCGAACCCGACGGTGAGGGTGAGCATCTGCTGTTGCATATCAAAAAGCGGCAGACCAATACTCACTGGCTGGCCGGGCAATTGGCCAGGCTGGCTGGCATCCCCGGTAATGACGTCAGTTATGCGGGCATGAAAGACCGGCATGCGGTGACGACCCAGTGGTTCTCCCTGCGCATGGCGGGTCGCCCCGAGCCGGATTGGGGACAGCTGGAGAGTGATCTAGTAGAGATTCTGCAGGTGCATCGGCATCGCCGCAAGCTGCGCCGGGGAGCCCTGCGGGGAAATCGTTTTCAAATCCGCATTCGGGATCTCAGCGTCGACAGGGAGGAACTGGTACGGCGTCTGACCCTGCTGCGGGAGCTAGGCATGCCTAACTACTTCGGTGAACAACGTTTTGGCCATGATTACCAGAATCTTGCCCTGGCTGAGCAACTCTTTTCTCGAACAAAGCCGCACATGAAGAGGCAGATGCGAGGATTGGTGATCTCAGCGGTGCGATCTCAACTCTTCAATCAGGTTCTGGCTGAACGTATTGAGCAAGGGAGCTGGAACATGCCGCTGCGGGGTGATTACTTCAAGCTTGATGGTAGTCGAGCAGGGTTTGCCGATGAGCCGGAACAGAGCGCCGATCTTTCACGACGTTGTCAATTGCAGGATATTCATCCAAGCGGGCCTATGTGGGGACGTGGCCGTCCTTTGGTCAGCAGTCTGGCCGCTGAACTTGAATCAAAGGTACTATTGGACTTCGAGGCATGGCGTCATGGTCTCGAATATGTAGGCCTGGAACAGGAACGAAGACCATTGCGGATACGTTTGCATGATCTCGCATGGTATTTCAGCGGAGATGGGTGCCTGGAATTGAGTTTTTTTCTGCCTGCAGGCAGCTTCGCTACCGTATTGTTGCGTGAACTGGTCGACTACTGATCGGATTGGTTGCTGACCGTTTTGGGTGAATCGAAACGACTTGTTTTTCTTCGCATTTTATCCACTCATTGAATACCCTGAAGAATAGGGGTGGTAAAAGGCCTCTGTCGGGATAGGATTGCTATTGAGAGTCAGAATCTTCAGAATCAGTGACAGCCATATACCCGACTCTGTTGCACATGGGTGAGGATGCAGGAATATGAGATTCACCAATAGTGTTCGCCCTCAATATCTTTACCACAAGGCGCACCAATGAAGGGCTCGTTACGCCAATTCTGTTGCGCCGTTCAACGGAATTGTCATATCTCGGATGCGCGTCATGGCGCCGACTATGGTCTCTGTACCTACCTGCTGAAAATGCGCGAATACTACCGCTGGGAGAATGGACTCGACTACGGAGCATCGTTGACCAACGAATCGGTAGGCGAGTGGCTGACACGGCGGGAGCAGCTTTGGGATTCCCTCAGTGATGACGATTTCACCCCCCTGCCGTTTGCAGGCCGGTTATTCGATCCCTTTGATGTGGATCGGATCAATGAACTGCTCGATCCCTTTGGCCTGGTCTATAGCGCGGGCTACGGTTCCAGCAACAAACCCCTCTTTTTCCTTGGCCATCTGGAACGCAGGGAAGAGCCCGGTGGTGCCTCTGTATGGGTTGCCGGGCGTGAACTGGCACGTGATCTGATGGCCCCTGCTGCAATGTGTCAAGGCGATCGAATCTTCATCCGTCAAGAGTCGTTCCGGCGCCTGCTATGGGAGAAGCTGGAAAACTGGCGTTGGCACCGTCCGGATAATGCCATGGGCCGGGCATTTGCCTATTACGATTTTGAGGATGATCTTGAGCATGCCCTCGATCAGATGGTGGAACAGGAGTTGGATGTGGTTCTACTGCATGAGCAGGGTGAGTATCATGCGGGGAAACTGCTGGGCGAGGAATGGAATCAGCTACTGACGGCGCTTGGGCATTCACCGGCTGAATTGATGGTGCGTGCGGTACGCGATCATTGGGCAGACTGTCAGGTTACACTGCCTCGCCTCATCGAGCGGGAAGATCGCGCCTCGGTCCATTTTTTTGTCGGTGGGCTTAGCGGTATGCGTAAAACCCTCTTTCCCAGCCTCATCACCGCCTACGAGAGATGGCATGCAGAGGGTGATTGGCGGCCCCTGAAAGTGTCCATCCAGGAGGGCAGGGAACACTGGTCGGCATTGGCTGGGGAAGTGCTGAAGATCCACCGAGAGCAGCCAAATCAGGCCCGGGTCGATATCAAGTCTTTGCTGGAGGGTAACAAGCTGTAATTGACCAGCAGCCTGTTTATGGCGTCTGGCTGTTGAAGCTTGTCTCTTCCGGAACACCGGTGTTGTCGATGACCACCTGTTTGACATTTGGCATTCGGGACAGGATATAGCCGCCCATCATCAAGGCGAGTTGTTCATTATCGTTTTCCAGGGCGGTTAGCAATTTGCCGGCGACCAGTTGGCAGCGTTGAGTTGGATTAGGGTTTTTTACCCATCTTTGGCCAATTTGCCAACCCCTGTCCATGTCTTTATCCATGTTGTCGAAGGACGTGCGCATGGTTTCAAGATAACCATCGGGGATCTTCAGGTCCATTGACCAGTCATCAATAATTAGATTAAGTTGCATGACCCTGTAAAAATAAAAACTACTTGGTGATTCCGTTGAGAAGCTTCTGCCTCGATCAGGGCTTCAGCAGCTATGATCAGGCTCCAGAGAGGTAAAATCAAGCATATGGATGATCGGGAATTACTCGCATTGGTCGAGCTTGGAGGATATCCCAACTTGGTGCCTCTCTATCAACGCTATGGCTATCGAGTGGAGATGGTCAATTCGGTTCGCAAGGCGCAGGCATGGCTGAAGCGGCACAGACCCAGCGTTGTTGTGGCGGAGTTTTATGCCGATCCTCAATTTCGCGATCGACTCAGTAATCTTGAATCTCTGCTCGCCACGCTTCAGCGTTATCAGGCGAATGCGAATGCGAATGCGAAGGTGATTGTGTTGTTAGATAAAAAACACCTGGATAATTTAGAGAAAGTGAAACAACGCTATCCTGTGCATGCTGTTTTAACCTTCCCCCTCAACGAGCCAGGCATGCAGGCCGTGTTGGAGAATCTGTAAGGAGAAGCGGATGCTGGTGCAAATCGATGATCTTTTACAGCAGGCGCAGTTGGACAAGATCGATCAAATATTGTCGCAGGCGGAATTCGTCGATGGCAAGTTGACTGCAGGCAAAGCGGCACAGCGGGTGAAAAACAACCAGGAGTTGAAGGGTGAGCCAAGGCAGATGGAGCTGCTGATACGAATACTCACCAGTGCCATGGCGAATAATGTGACCTTTCGTTCTGCGGTCCTGCCATACCGCATGGCAGATCCTATTTTCGCCCGCTACCAACCGGGCATGACCTATGGCGACCATGTGGATGACCCGTTGATGGGGCTCAGCGGACAACGCTTTCGCAGCGACGTCTCAATGACAATCTTCCTGCGTGAACCCGAGACCTATGAGGGTGGGGAGTTGGTGGTGCGCACCACATTTGGAGACAAACGGGTAAAGTTACCTGCGGGCAGTGCGGTGATCTATCCCTCATCGAGTCTGCACCATGTCGCTGAGGTGACCAAGGGAGAACGCCTGGTGGCACTGGCTTGGATTCAAAGTTACGTGCGGGATCCGGCGAAACGTGAGCTGTTGTATGAACTGGATCAAGCCAGGGAGCATCTGTTGGCAACGGTGCCGGACACAGAGAGCACCGGTTTAGTGGACAAGTCCTACACAAATCTGTTGCGGATGTGGGGGGATGTATAGTTGCTGCCAGACTGTGGTGTTCACTCTCGAAGTCATGTTTCCAAACACCCCCTCAGTTGCTCCAGGCCTCTGCGAATCTGTGTCTTGACAGTACCTATCGGCGTATTGGTCCGGCTGGCAAGTTCACTGTGTGTGAGGCCTCTGAAATAGGCCAGACTGATCATCTGTCGCTGGTTTTCATTCAGTTGATCCAAACAGGCCATAAGTTGGGTTTTCTCTTTGCTATGTGAACAAAATTGCAACGGCAGAGGCTGTGTGTCTATCTGTTCTATGAAGCTATAGCCATCAGACTCCATCACCTCCCGCTGACGTCGCCGTAGATGATCAAGCGCCTGGTTACGAGCAATAGTCGTCATCCATGTCATCGGTGCCGCCAGATGGGTCCGATAGCTTTCCGCTTTATTCCAGATCTTGATATAAGCATCCTGCAGGCACTCTTGGGCAGTCGCCTCTCTGTTCAGTATATGCAGCACAACACCGTACAGTTTTGCCGACGTGAGTTGATATAGACGGGCGAACGCACTCCGGTCATTCAATGCACAAGCAGCCAGGAGTTCTTTTAGTTCTTGATTTCTCTGGTTATTATATTTTGGTTGTTCTTCGTTTACGCTTGACATGACCCACTCCTAGGGAATGTTCTGAATGGTTGTATTGAGCGTAAAGCGTAGATGTCTAGCTATCGTCACAGATATATAACAATTTATGAATGCACAGTCAGAACGGAGAGGGTGGCGGTTGCCTGTAATCCCAACCGAAAGATCTGTCTCAATAATAGATACTGATCACCCTTGAGATACGATCTGTCCCCGCACCATATCGAGTGATACAGATAACTCTGTATTGTTTAGAAGGCCTGTCTTCATGGAAATCGAGTGGAGGTGACGATCTCGAACTGTGGGTTTATCCAAACATCGAAGTGCATGGAATGATAATCGTTAACCGGGTGCATCTGCAGTGAGTTTGGTTGTTATATGCGGGTGGGCAGGTAAAGCTCAGATTCATGCTGCATCGTATGGTTGAGGATGAGCAACTATAAGCGGACCCAATGGCGGATATGGGGAGGTCTATCGGAATGACACGACCGTACCCTGCAGAATCAACTCAGGGTACGGCTGCCTTGTTTGGAAAGTAACGACGTCAGTCGTTTCGCATCATATTCAATCAGTAACCACCCTTGCGCTTGGTCTCGGGCAGACCGGCGATTTTGCTTGCCTGTTTCGCCGGTCCCTTGGGGAAGTGAATGTAGAGGGATTTTGCATCCACTTTGCCCTCGTCGGTCCACACACCCTTGAAGTGTTTGACCATATTGCGCTCGTTGGGCTGGTTGCCATTGTTATTGAAATATTCGTCGCGCAGAAAGTTGATGATTTCCCAAGCCTTTTCGCTCAGATTGATGCCTTCGCTGTCAGCGATGGCCTTGGCCACATCCTCGCTCCATTCAGTGTGATCGACCAGGTAGCCGTTGGCGTCGGCCTCAATAGTTTTACCGTTTACTTCATAAGACATTGATCTCTCCTTACAAACAGATACAACGGCGGGGTCATTTCCCCGTCTATTTTGGAATTTATTCGGTTATAGGCGCGGTATCTTATACAGTCTTGTGTGGTACAAACAAGCCAAAGCCGCGAATTCGATGAGGGCCGATACCGTACTCCTGTAATGTGACCGCATCGTCCAGGGATAATCCGGCGACCATCAGGCTACGGGTAAGGAGTGGTGCCTGCGGGGTGGTGAACAGGGTGCCTTTACCGCACAGTACCTTTTTAAAACGCAGGTTGAGAGACTGCAATGACTCGACCGCAGACTGAACAAACTCATCCTCGCTCTGACCGGTCTCACAGGCCAGGTAACGGCAGTAGAGCGTTGTGGTCATTGCGAGAAACCGGGTGTGCGACTTGCCGATCTCCATTGCAAATCCATCGATGTCCAGGGTTTTACCGCTGAGTTCGGCGGCATCGTCGAGCCTCTCTTTTGGCAGTCTCAGGATCAGAGGTGTGCGACGAGAGAGATAGAGGGTTTCGCCACCGTCGCTGGGCCTTTCCCAGCCATTGCCTGAGTCGGCGCCGTAAATCAGGTGGAGACCGGCTTGCGGCTCCAGGGGAAACCAGGGCAGTTCTCTATGTATCGCATCGGAGAGGGACCAGGCATGGTCGACGGGCAGAGAGGGGCATTTGATCCTGAATATCAGATCGACCACATTATCCGGTACCACAAACTGCTCTTCATCCTGTTCTTCCTGCCAGAAGGTCGCGTTCATTTAATCAAACCTCGTCGGCTGGGATTTTCGCCCGCAGAGCATCCCTGTCGAACCACCAGTCTCCATCGATGATGACTTCGAGTACCTTGGCCAACCTGGGTAGAAACTTGCCCGGATCGTTCAATTCCATGCGCTCGACCCAGAAATCGAAGATCTCCTGCTCTTCCACTTGACTGTGGCGTCTGGCGACCTGGCCAAGCAACTGGTTGGTAAAGAACTTGAGATCCTCACGCTCCTGCCCCTGGGCACGGATATCGACCACGTAACAGGCGGTCACCGCAGCCACTGCCGCACCGTCTGATTTGTCGGGGGTCTCATCGATGAGATGTTGCAGCATGGCCACGCTTAGCTCGGGGTCAATGGGGAATGTCACACCTAGCCAGATTCCGTGGGCCAGCGCCTTGATCGAATTCGTCTGCTCCGATTGGTAAAGGATGTCGCAGGCTTCAACGGCCCTCAGCCACAACTCCTCGTCGAGTGCCTGATCCAGTACAATTTTACCGATCTGCCCGGCCTCCTGCCGCCTGTCCAGGTCGAGAAGGATATAGGCGGATTCGAGCTGTAGTTCAAGACGCTTGTCATTGGGGACATCATCAGACAGGGCAGACAGCTCTTCACGCTTCTCGTCGAGTTTGAGCTGCAGCAGCTTGCTTGATTTTATCGCATCTTCCGAACTCTCGTTGTCACCGATAAAGGCTTCAGATTCCAGGTACTTCACAATAATCTTCTCAGTTGTTGCCGGGGCCTGTTGACTGACCCTGAATGTCTCTGTCACGACCTCAGGTGAAAGTCGCTTCCAGGCGGTCTTCCCAATTGTCGGGGGTGTCGGAAAAAGGGGGTTTGACATCGATACGAAAAAACATCTCAGTCTTCGACCTTTCCTTCACCACCTCCAGCAGTCTATCGAAGCTATCGACCTCTGGGTGTTGCATCATTAATTCACTCAAATACAGCATTTTTGACTTTGTCCCTGCGGTCTGGCGATTGCCGTAGCAAAACGCAGTAAAATACTCAGGTATTGATATTGAACATCATGTGGGATGCTCGATCAAGGCTCTTCTGACCAAGTTTATCGGTAAAACCTACCCTTATGAAAGTAAGGGAGTGTTTTGAATATTAGAAATGAATTAAAGACTTTAACATATTGTTATTACTGTGTATTTTGTGTCAAATTTGACCCCATTTTACCCCAAAATTCATGAAAATATATCCCAAATGGGATAGTCATAAATATCTCTTTCCCTCCCATCGGAAGGATATTGGTCTGCATTAGACATCCCTAAAATTTCGCACCAGTAGAAACAGGCCTGTTGCCTGTAGCGCGGTTTTGGATTGCAGGTTTGTAGCCGTTTTTCTATGCCAAGGTGTTTGGCGCAGCTTGAACATCAGGCGAAGATTCAGCAAAAAGACCTGAACAAACGACCATTGGGAGAAAGAGTGATGGCAAAACAGATGCATGATACCCCCATGCTTGACCAGCTGGAGAGCGGCCCCTGGCCCTCGTTTGTCACCGGCCTCAAGCGTCTCGCCAACGATAACGACATGATGGTTGACCTGCTGGGTCAGCTCGAGACCTCATACGAGACACGCAAAGGTTACTGGAAAGGCGGTACCGTTGGCGTGATCGGTTATGGTGGCGGTATCATCCCCCGCTTTACCGAACTCAAGGGTGAGGACGGAAAAGCATTGTTCCCCGCAGCAGCCGAGTTCCACACTCTTCGCGTCATGCCGCCTCCGGGCATGCACTATGACAGCAACACCATCCGCAAATTCTGTGACATCTGGGAGAAGTACGGATCCGGTCTGATCGCATTCCATGGCCAGTCCGGTGATATCATGTTCCAGGGTTGCACCACCGACAACGTTCAGCCCGCATTTGACGAGATTAACGAGATGGGCTTCGATCTTGGTGGTGCCGGTCCGGCTGTACGTACCGGTATGTCCTGTGTCGGTGCCGCTCGCTGTGAGAATTCATGTTTCGATGAAGGCCGTACCATGCGTATGCTGGTCAACAACGCCCTCGATGACATGCATCGTCCCGCGCTGCCCTACAAATTTAAATACAAGGTTTCAGGTTGTCCCAACGACTGCATGAACTCCGTGCAGCGCGCCGACCTGGCTACCATCGGTACCTGGCGCGACGATATGAAGGTCGACCAGGACGAGGTCAAGAACTTCGTCGCTGATAAAGGCCGCAAGTATGTCATCGACAATGTCATCACCCGTTGCCCGACCAAGGCCCTGTCCCTGAATGACGACGATACCCTGGCGGTCGACAATCCTTCCTGTGTCCGTTGCATGCACTGCATCAACGTGATGAACAAGGCACTCTCTCCCGGTGACGATAAGGGTATTACCCTGCTCTGTGGCGGTAAGCGAACCCTTAAGATCGGCGATCTGATGGGTACCGTGATCGTGCCTTTCCACAAGCTGGAGACCGATGAGGATTTCGAGTGGTTGGAAGAGTTGGCGACAGAGATCCTCGACTTCTTCGCCGAAAACGCCCTCGAGCACGAGCGTACCGGTGAGATGATCGAGCGTATCGGCCTGGTCAACTTTCTGGAAGGTGTCGGCCTCGAGATCGACCCCAACATGATCGAGCGTCCGCGTATGAATCCTTACTTCCGTAGCGACGACTGGGATGAGGAAGCGGCCAAGTGGGCTGAGAGAAAGGCCCAGTAACACCGATCTAGATATTAGGGGGCAACGGGTTCGCTCGATTGCCCCTTAAAACGAATCAATTACCCTATTTTTTTGGAGGTAGGTATGTCGGAAGTTCGTATGCCGATTGAGAGTGGCGTCCCGGAGATGGAGCCCTACTTACACCCCGTGCTGAAGAATAATTACGGCCAGTGGGCTTATCATGAGCGTCCACGCCCCGGTGTGTTGCATCACGTCGCCAAAAGCGGTGACAGCATCTGGACCGTACGTGCCGGCACCCAGCGTCAGATGGATGTCTACACCATCCGCAAGCTGATGGACATCGCCGACGAGTTTGCCGAAGGTTATGTCCGCTTCACCATTCGCTCCAACATCGAGTACATGGTGAGTGAGGAGTCCAAGGTTCAGCCTCTGATCGACAAGCTGGAGTCCGAAGGTTTCCCGATCGGTGGTACCGGCAACTCTGTCTCAATGATCTCTCATACCCAGGGTTGGTTGCACTGCGACATTCCCGGTACCGACGCATCCGGTGCTGTGAAGGCTTTGATGGATGACCTCTACGATGATTTCGTGAAGGAAGAGATGCCGAACCGTGTGCGAATCACCACCTCCTGCTGCCAGATCAACTGTGGTGGTCAGGGTGATATCGCCATCAACATTCAGCATACCAAGCCGCCGAAAATTGACCATACCCAGGTCGCCAACGTTTGTGAGCGTCCTTCGGTCGTGGCCCGCTGCCCGGTAGCTGCTATCCGTCCCGCCATGGTCAACGGTAAGCCCTCCCTTGAAGTGGACGAGAAGAAGTGCATCTGCTGCGGTGCCTGCTTCCCGCCCTGTCCTCCCATGCAGATAAACGATCCGGAGCATTCCAAGTTCGCGATCTGGGTGGGTGGCAAGAACTCCAATGCCCGATCCAAGCCGACCTTCCACAAGCTGGTGGCTGCCGGTGTGCCCAACAATCCGCCCCGCTGGCCCGAAGTTTCCACCGTGGTCAAGCAGATCCTCAGCGCCTACAAGGAAGACGCCAAGGATTGGGAGCGTATCGGTGAGTGGGCTGAGCGTATCGGTTGGCCGAAATTCTTCGAGAAGACCGGTCTGCCTTTTACCAAATATCACATCGATAACTGGCGTGGCAGCCGTAACAACCTGAATGCCTCTGCGCATATCCGCTTCTAATTCAGGAAAATCGTTTGGGCAATAACAGGAAGGTCTACTGATGAAATTCGCGATTCAGGTAAATGAGGGTCCTTATCAGCACCAAGCCACGGACTCTGCATACCAGTTCACCAAAGCTGCACTGGAAGCCGGACATGAGATTATGCGTGTCTTCTTCTATCACGACGGTGTCAACAACGGCACCAATCTGACAACACCTCCGCAAGATGATCGGAACATTGTCAAGCGTTGGTCCGAGTTGGGTAAACAGCACGATCTCGATCTGGTGGTTTGCGTGGCCGCCGCCCAGCGGCGGGGTATCGTCGACGAGGGTGAGATGCAGCGCAACGGTAAGGATGCGCAGAATCTTGCTGAAGGTTTTCGCATCTCCGGCCTCGGTCAGTTGGTCGAGGCGGGCATCCAGTCGGAACGACTGGTGGTATTCGGTGATTGAGTATAGGGGTTGACGATGTCTGAAGATGTTAAAAAGTTCATGTACCTCAACCGTCGGGCCCCCTACGGCACCATCTATGCCTGGGAGTCACTGGAGGTTGTATTGATCGGCGCTGCGTTTGATCAGGATGTCAGCCTGGCTTTTCTGGATGACGGGGTCTATCAGCTGGTCAAAGGACAGGATACGGCTGGAGTGGATATGAAGAACTTCTCACCCACCTACCAGGCGCTTGGTGATTACGACGTCACCAAACTGTATGTAGAGAAGGAGTCATTGGAGGAGCGAGGATTGACCTTGGATGACCTGATGCCTCTAACCTACGAGGATGAAGATGATGATTGGGCGGAAAAGGACTCTATCCGTGTGGTCAGTCGCGCTGAAATGACGGACATCATGGAAGAACAAGATGTCATGTTCAGCTTCTAAGTCGGAGACGAGTGAATGAGTACCCTACATACTGTTAACAAATCACCTTTTGAAAAGTCTTCGATGGATAGCTGTCTGGCCTACGCCAAAGCAGGCAGTTCTGTCCTTATGTACGAAGACGGCATTTATGGCGCGATCGAAGGTACTGACTGCACACAGAAGATTGCTGCCAAAGATGGTGTGAATTTCTATGTACTGGGCCCGGACCTTAAGGCTCGCGGTGTAAGCGAAGACAAGGTCGCTGACGGCATCGAAATTGTGGACTACGCCAGGTTTGTCAGTCTCGCCGCAGAGAATGACAAGGTACAGGCCTGGGTCTGATTGTATTAACTGAATAACTTTCAACTCTATCTGGGAGAGAAAATATGGCTATCGAAGCTAACGGCAAAACCTTCGAAACTGATGAAGAGGGTTACCTGACCAATCTGGCCGATTGGGAGCCCGCTGTTGCCGAGGCAATGGCTGCGGAAGATGACCTGCCACTGACCGACGAGCATTGGGAGATCATCAACTTCCTGCGTGAGTACTATGAAGAATATCAGATTGCTCCTGCGGTTCGTGTACTGACCAAGGCTGTAGGTAAGAAGCTGGGTAAGGATAAAGGTAACTCAAAATATCTTTATGCCCTGTTTCCATATGGCCCAGGCAAGCAGGCTTGCCGTTTTGCCGGTCTGCCTAAACCGACTGGCTGTATCTAAAGGCACGTGCTTGCGATGGAGGTGCTTATTGTCCCTCCATCGCAAATCACTTGATCATTTTTTGAGGAACGCAGGATTATGTCATTTGCCTACGCGTTGCTGTTTATCGTAGCGACCTTAGTTCTTGTCCTTGGACTGGCCAGGAAAATTGTCCAGTACGCCAGAACGCCTGCTCCATTAAAGATTCCGACCACACCGGCGCCTGTCAATCAGACTGGTGTGGTTCTACGGATGTTTCGTGAAGTCGTTTTTTTTGAGAGTTTGTTCAAGAGCACCAAGTGGACCTGGGTCTTCTCATGGATGTTTCACATGGGGCTGTTTCTGGTTCTCGCGCGGCATGTCCGTTATTTTATCGACCCTGTGTGGCTGCCGATACAATTGATTCAACCCTTTGGTAAATATGCGGCCTTTGCCATGATTGCAGGGCTTGCCGGACTGCTGATCCGGAGAATATTCGTCGATCGCGTCCGCTACATCTCCTCTCCATCCGATTATCTTTGGCTGCTGCTGCTGATTTTTATCGGCCTGAGCGGTGCGACAATGACATTCCTGATCCATACTGATGTGGTTGCCGTTAAGCAGTTCTTTACCGGTTTCTGGACATTCAGCGGCGGCGATCTTCCCATGGACCCGGTTCTGCTTGTTCATCTGTCCCTGGTGGCGGTACTGATGCTGCTTCTGCCGTTCAGTAAATTGCTGCACATACCGGGTGTCTTTTTCAGCCCAACCCGTAATCAGGTGGACAATCCGCGTGAAAAACGCCATCTGGTTGATTGGGCAAGAAAGCTCGAAGAATCCTAAGGCCTATGAGGTTTACAAATGGCTGGAGCTGAGTTTGAAACACCGGAACTGACAGAATTCATTGAGGTTCCGAAACTGGTTGACGGTACCATGGAGCATATCACCTGCTTCGTGGCCAAGCCCGAACATCAGGAGGCTTTGGGCTTTCCTGGTGAAAAGGTGGAGAATTGGAAGGAGGTCGCCATCGACAAGATGGGCGATCTGTTAAGCCGCTATCGTTCATTCCAGGTGTTCATGGATGCCTGTGTGAAGTGCGGTTCCTGTACCGACAAATGCCACTACTATCTCGGTACGCAAGATCCGAAAAATATGCCGGTGGGCAGGCAGGATCTGTTGCGTAAGGTCTATCGCCGCTATTTCACCTTCGCCGGCAAGTACTTTCCCAAACTGGTCGGTGCGGTGGATCTCACCGAAGTGGTGATCGACGACTGGTACAGCTATTTCCATCAGTGCTCCCAGTGCCGTCGCTGTTCGGTCTTCTGTCCCTATGGCATCGATACAGCGGAGATCTCGATGGCGGCCAGGGAGATACTCGACTCCATCGGCATCGGACAAAAATACTGCAACGAGATTATCGGCAAGGTCCACAAGATTGGTAACAACCTGGGACTGCCAGGGCCTGCCATTGAAGACACCCTTGAGGGTCTGGAAGAGGACGTCTGGGAGGAGACCGATGTAGCGGTCAAATATCCGCTGGACGTAAAAGGCGCTGAAATCCTACTCGTGACACCTTCTGCTGACTTTTTCGCTGAGCCCCATGTGGACGGTTTGATCGGTTACGGCAAGGTTTTTCACGAAGCGGGCGTCAGCTGGACGCTCAGCACCAAGGCCTCCGAGGCAGGCAACTTCGGCATGTTTATCGGCAGCTACGAGAATATGCGTCGCGTCTCCCTGCGTATACGCGAGGCGGCGTTGGAGTTGGGAGTGAAGCGCATTGTCTTCGGAGAATGCGGGCACGCCTGGCGCATCGCCTACAGCTTTTTGAATACATTGGCAGGACCATTCGATTTTCTCAACCCCGACTACCCGGTGCCGCAGCACATATGCGAGTTCACCCTGAATGAGATAGAGCAGGGCACCCTGGAGTTCGACAAGTCTGAGAACGACGATATGTCGATCACCTTCCACGACTCCTGCAACGTGGCCCGCGCATCGCGCATGGGCGACAAGCCGGGCGGTCAGTTCGAGATACCCCGCAAGGTGATCAAGGCGGTTGTCAACAACTATCACGACATGGAGTGGGACACCATCCATGAGCGTACCTTCTGCTGCGGCGGTGGCGGCGGTCTGCTTACCGACGACCTGATGGAGGTCCGGGTGAAGGGCGCCAAGCCGCGAATGACGGCATTCAAGAATGTCATGGACGAAAAGGGCGTTACTCACCTTGCGGCAATCTGCGCCATATGCAAGAGCCAGTTCAGCAAGGTGTTCCCCTATTACGGCATGGATATGTTTCAGATCGTCAGTGTTCATCAGCTGGTGAGTAATGCAATTGTGATGAACAGAAAGACGCCGCCCGAGGAGGCTCCCGGTTACGGCGAAGACGAAGATGATGAATAGAACACGATAACTAGCGCAAACTACGATTCCTACCCTGGGGTAGGGCACGACCAAGACAAGTTCCAAGAGGAGACTGAAAATGGCAACTCCTAGTGAAGAGATGAAAAAACAGATTACTTGGCGCCGTTTTGAAGACGGTGAAAACCAGTGGGATGACTGGGGTGATAAAATCTTCCTTGAAGACACCTCCTATAAGTGCCCTACCTATATCAATCGTACACCACCTTGCCAGGGCGGTTGCCCCTCCGGCCACGATATCCGCGGTTGGCTGGCAATCGTGCGTGAACAGGAAAAGCCTTCAGAAGGTCTGGAGTGGGAGCAGTATGCATTCGAGCGTGCTGTAGAGGCCAATCCCTTTCCTTCCATGATGGGCAGAGTATGTCCGGCGCCTTGTCAGGATGGGTGTAACCGTAACGACGTTGAGGACTTCGTAGGTATCAACGCTGTTGAACAATACATCGGTGATACCGCTATCGAGAAGGGCTTCAAATTCACTCCGGGCGCTGATACCGGTAAGAAGGTGGCTGTAATCGGTGGTGGTCCCGCCGGTATGGCGGCTGCTTTTCAACTGCGTAAGATGGGTCATGCTGTGACTGTCTTCGAGAAGGATCCCGAGCTTGGCGGTATGATGCGCTATGGTATTCCAAACTATCGTATCCCACGTGACAAACTGCAGGCGGAGATCCAACGTATCGTCGATATGGGCGTTGAGATCCGGGCCGGTGTCAAGGTCGGCTCCGATGTTCCTGTAGCCGATATTGAAAAAGAGCACGATGCAGTTCTCTGGGCTCTTGGGTGCCAGAATGGCCGCGACCTGCCGGTGGATGGTTGGGTCGGTACCCCCAATTGCGTATCCGGTGTGGCTTTCCTCAAGGCCTTCAATGAAGGCCGCATGAAAGTAACCGCTGAAAAAGTGGTCTGTATCGGTGGTGGTGACACCTCTATCGACGTGATCTCTGTGGCCAGACGCCTGGGTACGAACAGTGCAGCCGGTAATCCTGAAGACGTCGTGCTCGATACCAGCATGAACCAGGACGATGCACTGGCCGAAGGGGCAGCGCCTGCCGACGCGACACTGACATCCCTGTTCACCAAAGACAAGATGTTTGCTGCCCAGCACGAGATACACGATGCGCTGCACGAGGGTTGTGAGATCCTGGACGGTGTGATGCCGTTGGAAGTGATTGTCGGTGATGCTGGCCGCGCCACAGGACTCAAAGTGTGTGACTGTACCATGGATGGTATGACTCCGATTCCTACCGAGGGTACGGAGCGCATATTGGAGGCCGATCTCATCGTTTCAGCGATTGGTCAGAGTGCCGATATGGAAGGTCTAGAAGAGATGGCCAACGACAAAAACCTGATGGACGCTGACAAGTTTTATCAGGTTCCAGGTAGGGAAGGCCACTTCGTGGCCGGCGATATCATTCGTCCTCACCTGTTGACCACTGCCATCGGTCAGGCCTCTATCGCCTGCGACAGTATCGATGCCTATTTGACCAAGAAAGAACTTGCCAAGCGTCCGAAGGTTGATGTGCACCATTTCGACCTCCTGGACAAGCTGAAAGAGGCCCACCTGGAACCTGAGGCCTTTGATAGCAGTGAAGGCGACATGCGCGGTACCAGCGATGCCAAGTATGCAGTGCATAATTATGAAGACCGTTCTCACCAGGAAGTGATTCCGGCAGATGATCTGTTCCTCGGGCACTTCTCTTTCACACCGCGCCTACTGCGTTCCGAAGATGTGCCCACAGCAGATGAAGTACTGCATCATTTCAAGGAGCGCATGAACGGTCTGAATCAGGAGCAGGTACAGGAAGAAGCCAAACGTTGCATGAGCTGCGGCATGTGCTTCGAGTGCGACAACTGCATCGTGTTCTGCCCGCAAGACGCGGTCTTCCGGGTCAAGAAAGCGGAATCGACCACGGGTCGATATGTTGATACCGATTACAACAAGTGTATCGGTTGCCATGTTTGCACCGACGTTTGTCCCACAGGATATATCCAGATGGGGTTAGGTGAATAGGAGCTGAGATGCGTAGTTCTCTCATCAGCAAAAGACTCCTCATCATACTGCTGGCTGGTCTGCTGTTACCCGCCATGCAGGCCATCGGTGAGAGTCGATATGTAACCAAAAATTCCAAGGCAGCCTCGTTGGATAGCTGTGTGGCGCCGACCGACGAGATACGTCGCAACCATATGGATTTTCTCCAACATAGCAGGGACGATACGGTTAGGGATGGAATGCGTGGTTTGAAATACAGTCTTTCCGAGTGCATCGATTGCCACGCCTCAAGGGATTCCAGCGGCCAGGCTGTATCGGTCACCAGTGAAGGCGAATTTTGCCAGGCTTGTCACGGTTACGTTGCGGTGAGCCCCGCTTGTTTTCAGTGTCATCGTACGAAACCGATGGAGAGTGGAGGGGGAGATTCGCTTGGTTACCATTCGGATGAGCATACCCCTGTCTGGGATGTGCAACAGCCTGCTGGCAGACAGAGAGACTGATCATGAGCAATAAGAGTGACCAGCCGAGTGTAGACCGCCGCCAGTTTATCGGCGGAACCGTAGCAGCTGCCGGGGCGTTGACCCTGGCGCCTGGCGTCATTTTGCACGCTGCAGGTGAAACAGATGATGCACCTTCGGGGGCGTCCGGCAAACACCGCTGGGGCATGCTGATCGATGCCAATAAGTGTGCCGAGGGTTGCAGTGCCTGTGTTGAGGCCTGTAACAACGAACATGGCCTGACCGGGTATGACAGGCCAGCGACTGACGCGGTCTGGATCCGTCCGGTCAAACTGAAGGACAAGCAAACCGGCCATGTTAATCGCATGGTTATGATGTGCCAACATTGTGAACACCCTCCATGTGTCGATGTCTGTCCCACCAATGCATCATTCAAACGAATTGATGGTGTCGTGCTTGTCGATCGCCACCGTTGTATCGGTTGTCGCTACTGTATGATGGCGTGTCCCTATAAGGCACGCTCCTTCGTGCATGAGGCACTGACTGATCAATCGGTGAATGCGCCCCGTGGCAAGGGGTGTGTCGAGTCCTGCACCCTTTGTGTACACAGGATTGATGCCGGTGTTATGCAGACGGCCTGTCAGGAGGCATGCGACAAGGAGGGTCATTCAGCGATTTTATTTGGTGATTTGAAGGATCCCAACAGCGAAATCAGTCGGGTTCTCAAATCTCGCAACTCAGTACAGATCCGGGCCGACCTCGAGTTGAATACCGGTGTTCGTTACCTCAACCTGTGATCTGTAGGGAGCTTGGAATCATATGAGTAAGATGTACTACCGCGAGCTCTACTGCGGCTCACCTATCCGCTTCTGGATGGGCTTGGCACTGCTCGGTGCATTTATCGCCGTGGGTCTGGGCGCTGCCTATTTCATGGAGCATCAGGGCCACTGGGTCACCGGCATGTCCAATCAGATCGTGTGGGGCCTGCCACACGTCTTCGCCATCTTTCTGATCGTGGCCGCATCGGGTGCATTGAACGTCGCCTCCATCGGCTCTGTTTTCGGCGGTCCACTGTACAAACCGTTGGGTCGTTTTTCCGGCCTTTTGGCGATCGGGCTGCTGGTAGGTGGCTTGATGGTGCTGGTTCTCGATCTTGGCAGGCCCGACCGCTTGATCGTTGCCATGACGGAGTATAATTTCAAGTCGATATTTGCGTGGAACGTTATCCTCTATAGCGGATTCATTGCCATAGTCGCTGTCTACCTCTGGGCAATGATTGATCGCGGCATGGAGAGATTTAAGCGTCCGTTGGGCTTTGCAGCCTTCTTCTGGCGCATTGCGCTCACCACAGGTACCGGGTCCATTTTCGGCTTTCTGGTGGCTCGCGAGGCATACGATGCGGCTATCATGGCGCCAATGTTCGTCATCATGTCGTTCAGTTACGGCTTGGCTTTCTTCATTATTACCCTTATCGCCGCCTATATGTGGGGCGACAGAGAACTTGGCGATCTGCGCCTGACCCGGCTTAAGAACCTGCTCGGTGTATTTGTCGGCGCAGTGCTCTATTTCGTGTTGGCCTATAATCTGACGAATCTCTATGCAACCCAGCATCATGGTATCGAGCGCTTCATCCTGTTGGATGGAGGTATCTATACAGTGATGTTTTGGATTGGCCAGATACTCATAGGCAGCATTATTCCGCTTTTTCTGATCTATTCGCCTGCCTTTGAAAAGTCCCGCTGGGCAATCGCGGCGGCCTCGGTTGCCGTGCTCATCGGAGGATTCTTTCAGATCTATATCATCGTCATAGGGGGACAGGCTTACCCAATGAACATGTTTCCAGGCAAAGAGGTAATCGAATCCGGCTTCTTCGATGGTCAGGTAGCAAACTATGTCCCCACATTTCCCGAGGCCGCTCTGGGTGTCGCAGGTATTGCCGTAGCACTGGCTTTAGTGGCGATTGGCGCGCGGATTATCAAGGTATTCCCAGAAACCCTCGAAGACTGACCCTTCAGACCGGATTACTGCTGAAAATCCATCACCGCTTGCCGGTGGTGGATTTTTTATCTACGAGGTAGGATGGGCTCCTGTAAAGGGTATACCAACCCGCCCCTGTTGAGTGTGATTGATCCTCTATCGATGGTTTCCCGTGTCAGCGATATACCTATCAGCCGCCCATAAATCCTCCGGCAAGACAACTCTGGCCATCGGTATTGTCAGAGTTTTGATCAAACGAGGAATCGTACTACAACCATTCAAGAAAGGACCTGACTATATCGATCCTTTGTGGCTCTCCGCCGCCGCAGGCAGGGATTGCTATAATCTTGATTTTTACACACAGACCAGAGACGAGATTCTACATAACTACGCCAACTATATGAGTGGCAGAGAGATGGCCCTTATCGAAGGTAATAAGGGGCTTTTTGATGGTGTAGATATCGAAGGCTCCAACAGCAACGCAGCGATGGCAGCCTTTTTAAACACGCCGGTGATACTGGTCATCAACTGCCGTGGCATGACTCGAGGCATCGCCCCGTTATTATTGGGTTATCAGGCATTTGACCGGAACATAGAATTGGCAGGTGTGATTCTTAATCAGGTTGGGGGGAGCAGGCATCAATCAAAGCTGATACAGGTCGTCGAACACTACACGGATATTCCGGTGTTGGGCGCTATACAGGCAGACAGCCGGCTGCAGATCGATGAGCGACACCTGGGATTGATTCCAAGCAATGAGAGTGAGACATCAGAGCAGATTATCCAACTGCTGGCAGAAACCGTTGAGCAGCATGTCGATATTGAAAAAGTGATTGAAATTGCGGCGAAATCCTCGATGCCCCCCATCAATACCACACGAACTTCGTCCTATTCACTGCCAAGAAATCCACTTAGAATCGCTATTGCACGTGACAAGGCGTTTGGTTTCTATTATCCGGATGATCTGGACAAGTTTCGTGCACTGGGTGTGGAGTTGATAGAAATCGACACCTTGAATGATAAGGAACTACCTGAAATCGATGGACTTTTCTTAGGTGGAGGCTTTCCGGAAATGGCCATGGAAGCACTCGAGGCGAACCGCCCGATGCGGGATGCGATTACGGAGTATGTGGAGCAGGGTGGACCGGTGTATGCGGAGTGCGGTGGTTTGATCTATCTGACCCGAAGCCTTACCTGGGGCGCCAAAAAATGTAGAATGGTTGGCGTGATACCGGCTGATACCCGGATGTACGAAAAACCACAGGGTAGGGGTTACGTGCGTTTGCTCGATACCGGCAGGGGTCCTTGGCCCCAGCTGGCGGAGGATGAATCGAATCGGCAGATCCACGCGCACGAGTTCCACTATTCATCGCTGGAGTCATTTGAATGTGATGAAAATGATTTTATGTATCGGGTGGAGCGTGGCGCTGGAATCAACGGTGAGTCTGACGGTTATATCTACAAAAACCTGCTGGCGAGCTATACGCATATGAGGAATGTGGGCGGAAACAATTGGGTTCAGCGATTTGTGGCGCATGTGGATGCGTTTAAAAACAAGGGATAAACTACTGTAACTGCAAAATTCAAACAGGTGACAGATGTTTAAGATAACACCTCGGGCAGCGCAACAGATACAACAGGCGGCAAAGATGGGCGGCACCGAAGGTATGGCCCTGCGTTTCGCCGCACAGAAGAAAGAGGATGGCTCATTTGACTATCTGATGGGATTCGACGATGCCAAGGATGACGATATTCAGTTCGATTCCGAAGGGGTCAGTGTGATTATGGAACCTGAGTATTTCTCCCTGCTCGATGAGACAACCATGGATTTCGCTGAATTGGACGATGGAGAGAGCCAATTCATTTTCATCAATCCTAAAGACAGCAACTACACGCCTCCGAAAGAACCTGTTCAATAGAACAGACTGCCTAAACATGATTATGCGTGGAATGAAATTCCCGTTGGCTTCGAAAGAAACAGGAATTGTTGTCTGAAATGGAGCTGACGAGTGAGGATTCACTACGCCTGAATGTGTTGCTGGCAAACAAGCCGCAAGCGATACGCATTGACGAATCCTCCATGACCCTGTTTGGATTGTCTGAAAGAGGTGAATCCAGAATAATCCTCAATCCCAATTGCCGTGACGACCTCTATCTACGCAAGGTGCGTGAGCTGCTATCCGGCCATGTGCAGGGCTCTCCCGGCGGTTACCCCGTCTATCTCAAGCGCTGGAGCCGCATGGGTCAGACCCGTGACGATAATCTCGAGCAATTGCTGCTGCTAGGAGAGCCTGAAGCAGTGGTGGCCTTTACCTGCGCCAAGGGCATAACCGACGAGTTGGCCAGACGCGCCTGGTGGATCAGCCAGGATCCTGACAATGCGCGTCGAATGCTGGATAACCCACAGATCGTGGACGGCAGTATGGGACCGGAATTGGCCCGGTTTCTGCTCGACTATCTCCCCTTTGAAACTGAATCGATGGTGATCATTGAGAGCTTACGATTGATATTGCAGCCCGGTTTGATCAGTGAACAGGAGAAGGTCAGTCTGTGGAAGCGCTGTCAACGCAAACCGACTTACTATCTTGGTTTTCTCGCGGCATTGCCGGACGATCTGCCGGTGGAGTCGGTGCCAGGGTCTATGACTGATCATGAGAAGGCCGCGCTGCTTCCATTGTCGGAACAGGGCAATCCCTTTGCCGCACAGCTGTTACGGATCCACACATCACCCGGCCAGGGTTTTATTTCCACCGTGCTGAAAGTCATCGAGAAACCGGCCAATCAGGATGTTGTGGCGACACTGCTCGATGTTGTTCGTGAATATCTGCAATCGCTTCGGCCAACAGGTGATCCCGATCTGACCCTGGAAGAGCTTGAAGCTGAAGCGGATGGATTGTGTAGTGATGCATTTGTTGCCTGCCGCGACGCTGTCAGCCGGCGGGAGACAGAAATACGCAGCCTCTATCTATTGTCCGGTCTTGGCTATGGGATCGTCAGACCGGTATTGTCTAATACCGATGCGATTGGCTCACTGATGCGGAAAAAATTGGCACCAGTATCTGAACGGTTGAAGCAACTTTTGCAGCGATTTCAGGGTGGTTAACGGCGATTACCACGCTGCCTGCCTTTATAGGCGGATACCTGCTGAATGAGGGTTTGGTACGGCAGATTCTCCAACCGCCCATAGAGTGTCGTAGCTTTGTTGATCAATTCAAAGATATCGTCGATAAGTTCAGGTATTGGGTGTTCCGGATGTATTGCGGTGAAGAGACCCCGCAATCCTCCCACCTGAAGCCGCATCGCCTTGCCATGCGAAAGAACTGCCTTGTCATCGTTTGATTTCAGGGCAAACCTGGCCTGATGACGGAGTGTTTCCAGTAGTTCCTGGCACTGTTGCAATGCTTCATCTGAAACGCAATGAACACCCTCACGTTCAGCGATACAGAGTTTTTTAGATTGTGAACAGGAGCAATGGCGAGACAGGATACTTTTTTCATAAGCACAGATGCGCTCATTCATCTCTCGATATGTTCGACGGAAAGCATCCTGGTCCATTGCTAGGCCCTAGTTAATTGGATTTTCCGGTGAATCGGTGAATCATACGCCGCTGCTTCTTGTTGGGTTTGCCATAATCCGTTCTGGGCGACATTGAACGTTCGAGCCGCTGTACCTCTGTTATCTTTTCCCTGCGCTCGATACTTTCCGCCGTTTCATCATAGAAACAGCGCGCCTCTGCTGCCGGTCTTCTTTTTGTCGCTAACACCCGCACCGTTATATCCCACTCCAAGGCGCCTTTGTGGATTCGAAGATGCGAACCCGCTTTGATCTCCTTACCGGGTTTGGTCCGCTGGCCATTGAGATGCACTTTACCGCCGATAATCGCTTCACAGGCGATCTGGCGGGTCTTGAAAAAGCGTGCAGCCCATAACCACTTATCCAGGCGGACTTTTTGGGGTGCTTGATCAAGGAATTGATTCATTCCTCTGATCTACCCAGTAAGAGATCGAGTTGACCCGATATTTCCAGCGAGGCGAGGTCATCGTAGCCACCAACATGATAGTCATCAATGAAAATCTGCGGAACAGTGTGCCTGTTGCTGCGGCGCAACATTTCCTGCATCACATCATGATTGTGTTCGATGCGAATTTCCTCATATGCGACACCTTTATTTTCCAACAGATGCTTGGCCCGAACACAATAGGGGCAGATGGCGGTTGAATACATGACGACATTTGGCATAAAACCCTATTCCTCGGCACCAGATTGCAAGTATATTATACCTAACTATTTGTAAAAAAAGGAAAATAAAAAAATATTATCCATCCTGTCTATCCTATCAGCAGAAGAAAACAAGTTCTACGACAGGGACAAACGAATGGTGTTTATATTACTTTAATCATATAGATTAGCAGATCAGTATAGTGGTAATAGCGGGTATCTCCATCCATTATTTGATCTGTTTGGCTGTCGCATTCGCGAGTGGCAATGAGTTTGATTATCCATACATAATGGTTTGTGGCGCCGGAATCACTGGGACTCACTCAGCCGCTGAATATCAGCCAATAACTCAGCGTTTATCGTCCCGGACTATTATAGGAAAATGAATGGATTCAGACCTGAGTTACTGAACCGACTCTCTGTTCCCGGCCTGCAGATCTCAGAATAGGTGATACCAACCGATGCGAACAAAAAATGCCAAAACCATTAATTTAAAGGATTACCGTCCACCGGAATACCTCATTGATGAAGTAGAGCTGGTTATTAATCTGCAGGATGAGTCAACGCATGTTACAAGTCGATTGCATATTCGAAAAAATCCGGCCAGTGAAGCCATCAAACCTGAGTTGAAGCTGGATGGTGAAGCGTTGCAGCTGCAAAGAATTGAGTTGGATGACCAGCCACTCGGTAAGGAGGCCTATCAGGTTGATGAGAGATCATTGATCGTTCCCAATGTGCCGGAGCGTTTTACCCTGACCACGCAGGTTGCTATCTATCCACAACAAAACACCAACCTCGAAGGTCTCTATCGGTCAGGCGGGCTCTATTGCACTCAGTGTGAGGCCGAGGGTTTCAGGCGTATCACCTACTATCTCGATCGGCCGGATGTGATGGCACGCTTCAGTACCACCATCATCGCCAGCCAAACTGATTACCCTGTAATGCTTGCGAATGGGAATTGTGTCGATGAGCGGGAACTGGAGGATGGCCGCCACCAGGTAAGTTGGAATGACCCCTTTCCCAAACCCTGCTATCTGTTTGCCATGGTCGCCGGCAAATTACAATTTCAGCAGGATTGCTATACCACCAGTTCCGGCAGGGAGGTCGACCTGCGAATCTACGTGGAGCCCGAGAACATCGATAAATGCGGTCATGCCATGGGCTCATTGAAAAAGGCCATGGCCTGGGATGAAGCACAATATGGACGTGAGTATGACCTGGATATCTATATGATCGTGGCGGTGAACGATTTCAACATGGGTGCCATGGAGAACAAGGGCCTCAATATATTCAATTCAAAATATGTGCTGGCCCGCGCCGATACCGCCACGGATAACGACTACCAGGGTATCGAAGGGGTCATCGCCCATGAATATTTCCATAACTGGACGGGTAACCGGATCACCTGCCGCGACTGGTTTCAGCTCAGCCTGAAAGAGGGGCTGACCGTTTACCGTGACCAGGAGTTCTCCGCTGATATGGGATCACGCGGGGTCAAACGAATAGAGGATGTGCGCCTGTTGCGCAACCATCAGTTCGCCGAAGATGCAGGTCCGATGGCCCATCCGGTGCGTCCGGACAGCTATATTGAGATCAACAATTTCTACACTGTGACAGTTTATGAGAAAGGGGCTGAGGTGGTGCGCATGCAAGCGAATCTTCTCGGGCCTGGCCTCTATAGAAAAGCAACGGATCTCTATTTTCAGCGCCATGACGGTGAGGCCGTCACCACCGATGACTTTGTTCGGTGCATGGAGGATGCCAGTGGCCGGGATCTGAGCCAGTTTCGTCTCTGGTACAGCCAGTCGGGTACGCCGGTGGTCGAGGTGGAAGCCGAGTATAAAGTACAGCAGGGCAGCTATCGACTCCGATTCCGCCAACACTGCCCGGATACACCGGGACAGCAGAATAAAAAGCCCTTCCATATACCGCTTGAAATTGCCCTGCTGAACAACGAGGGAAGAGAGCTGCAGTTGCAGTTGCAGAATGAGGCGGAACCACAAGGTACCCGGCGACTGCTTGAACTGTCTGAAGCAGATCAGCAGTTTACCTTTGTCGGCCTAGATGAAAAGCCTGTACCCTCCCTGTTGAGGGGATTCTCGGCGCCGGTGAAGCTGCGATACCCTGCGACAGATGAGGAGTTGATGTTTCTGATGGCCAGGGACACGGATCCTTTCAATCGATGGGATGCTTCCCAGGCACTGGCACAGAGAACCCTGTTGAATCTGGTGGCTGACTATCGAGCAGGTAAGACCCTGGAGCTGGCTGAAGGTCTGGTGAAGGCCTTTGAGGCCGCGCTAAGCAATGAGACCGCGGATAAGGCGCTGTTGAGTGAAGTATTGCAGCTTCCCGGTGAATCCACATTGGGTGACCAGATGGAGGTTGTCGATGTAGAAGCGATCCATCATGTCAGAGAATGGCTCAGGCATGCATTGGCCAGCCGCTTACGCCGGCGCTTGTTGGCGGTCTACCAGCAGAATGGGTCTCAATCTCCATACGATATTGATCCGGTATCCATAGCCCGGCGAAGATTAAGAAATCTGGCCCTGGACTATCTTATGCAATTGCATGAATCGGAGATCCACAAGCTCTGCTTTGAACAATTCGAGAAGGCAGACAACATGACCGACGTGATGGCGGCGCTCAGCAGTCTGGCGAATACCGATTGCCCCGAGAGGGATCTCGCTCTAGCCACCTTTGAGAAGCGATGGATTGATGAGCCGCTGGTCATGGATAAGTGGTTTGCGGTACAGGCGAATTCCCGCCTGCCCGGGACATTGCAACGGGTCCGGGCGTTGATGAACCACGCAGCCTTTTCCCTGCGGAATCCGAACAAGGTTCGCAGTCTCATCGGTGTCTTCTGCAGTATGAATATCAGTGCGTTTCACAGGATTGACGGATCAGGTTACGAATTTCTGGCCGATCAGGTCATCACGCTTGATAGATTGAATCCGCAAATAGCAGCCAGGATGATGCGGATCATGAGTCGCTGGCGTCGTTATGACGATCAGCGTCAGGCATTGATGCACACGCAATTCGAGCGTGTCCTGTCTCATTCCGAGATTTCGAAAGATGTCTATGAGATAGTCAGCAAATGCCTGGCAGAAGCCGTTGATGATCAGTAATAGATAAGGTGGATAGGGAACAGTTCTGACACTGGTAATTGTCACATCCAGCCGGGTCAGTTACTCTCTTGGTTTGTTAAATCTGAGGTTGTCCCATGGCACAACATCCACTTACCTACATGCTACCTGACGAGCTCGATCTGGATGGGCTCCGTAAGGTTCTCTCTGAAACCTATCGTTTATCTGTAGATTCCCCGGTCAAGGTGAGACAGACCTATTTTGATAGTTTTGACTGGCGTGTCTGGCAAGCAGGCGGCGAGTTGCTCCAAGAACGGGGGGAAATGGACAGGCTGTGTTGGGTGAATCGAAAAAGTCATCAACAAATTGCCTGCCAATCCATCGAATCACCTCCCGGATTTGTACAGGATATTCCTCAGGGTCCTGTCCGGGAATGCCTGGTGCCGGTATTGGAGATGCGTGTATTGTTGCCGATGGTGAATATCAATCAACAACGATACACCTTACGCATTTTGGATGCTGAAGAGAAGACGGTTGTCAGGGTTATTTTACTGAAGAATCAGTTCAGTGCGGTCAAGGGTAAAAAGAAGGGTGATTTGGATGGCCGGATCGTGCTGCAGCCGTTGAAAGGCTATGAGACTGACTTTCTCAAGCTCAAGCAACAATTCGCATCACTCAAACTCCGGCCATCGGAACAGAGTCTGTATGAGGATGCGCTGCTGGGTGTCGGGCGAAAAGTGGGTGATTACAGCTCCAAGCTCAATTTCAGACTCGATCCCGATGCGCCCGCCTATGTGACGGCTCGACAGATCATGCTCAGCCTGCTGAATACCCTGGAAGCCAATATCGATGGCACCAGGGCAGATCTGGACAGTGAGTTTCTGCACGATTTGAGGGTTGCCACACGACGTACCCGTTCTGCCATGAGCCAGATAAAAGGGGTATTTGATCCGGAGCAGCTGGAGCCTTTCAAACAGGCCTTTGGCTGGATTGGACAAATTACCGGCGAGACGAGGGATCTGGATGTCTATCTGCTGCACTATCCGGACTATCGCGCCTCCCTGCCAAAGACGATTCAAAAGGATCTTGATCCTTTTCATGCTTTCCTGCAGCAGCATCATAAACTGGCGCAGGCCGGGCTGGTGAAGAAAATCAACTCGCCCCATTTCAGAAAAAACCTGAAAGCCTGGCGCAGTTGGCTGCAGTCCCCGGGAGGGGAGAGTGATCAGGCACCCAGTGCGATGCGTCCTACGGCAAAACTCGCGGACAAACGGATTGGAAAACTCTACAAACGGGTGCTCAAAGATGGTTTGAACATTGGGGATGATTCGCCCGCAGAGCTGCTTCACGAACTCCGTAAGGATTGTAAAAAGCTGCGTTACTTAATGGAGTTCTTTCAAAGTCTCTATCCCAAACCTGCAATCCGTGAGTTGATCAAGGCACTGAAGGTGATACTTGACAATCTGGGCGAGTTTCAGGATCTGGAGGTACAGGCCAACTCATTGGAGAAATTCGGAGAACAGATGTTGAATGAGGGTGTACCGGCGAGTGCGCTGATGGCGATGGGCATACTCGTTGGCAAGCTGTTGGAGAGACAGGAACGGGCGAGGGCCGAGTTTGTTGATCTCTTTACCGATTTCAGCAGCGAATCGAATCAAAACGCCTTTCAACAGTTGTTTGGAGTGAGATGATGCATATCATCGGGGTCTATAACATTAAGGGCGGGGTCGGAAAAACAGCGACAGCCGTCAATCTCTCCTACCTTGCCGCAAGGCAGGGTTACCGAACACTGATTTGGGACTTGGATCCCCAGGCAGCCGCGACCTTCTATTTTCGTATTCAACCGAAGGTTAAGGGCAGTAAAAGGCTTGTTAAGGGAAAGCTCGATCTGGACGACGTGGTCAAGGCGACAGATTTCGACAATCTCGATATGCTGCCTGCGGATTTCTCCTATCGCAATATGGATCTGCGAATGGAGGACGCGAAGAAACCCACCAAGCAGTTATTGAAACTGTTACGCCCGCTCTCGAAGACCTATGACTACGTCTTTCTTGACTGTCCGCCGAGTATTTCTCTTGTTTCGGAGAATATTTTCCGCGCCGCAGAGGGACTGCTGTTACCGTTGATACCGACTACGCTCTCAATGCGCACTTACGATCAGCTCCTCGATTTTTTACAAGGTCACCGTATCACCGGATTGAAGTTAATGCCCTTCTTTTCCATGGTGGATCGACGTAAGCGGATGCATCTGGATATTATGGAGAACTTCCCGGACGCTCAAGGTGAACTGCTGAAGGCGCAGATCCCCTATGCCAGCGACGTGGAGAGGATGGGAATTCATCGAATGCCGGTACAGGCGTTCTCCCCCAACTGCTTTGCGGCCAGTGCCTACCAGGCATTGTGGATGGATGTACAGACTCGTCTGGGCTAGTCTCTGATATCGCCTGACAAAAAAGACTGTGTCTGCCCTTGTTATAAAAAAACTTCACAAGACCTACCGCAATGGGTTCGAGGCCCTCAAAGGAATCGATCTCAAGGTTGATGAGGGAGATTTTTTTGCTCTGTTGGGGCCGAACGGTGCCGGTAAGTCCACCGCTATCAGTATCATCGCCTCCCTGATAAACAAAAGTGCCGGTGAAGTCGTGATCTATGGCTATGATCTGGATAAGGAGAAGGATCAAGCCAAGTATCTGATCGGCCTGGTACCCCAGGAATTCAATTTCAATATGTGGGAGCCGGTGGTGGAGATCCTGGTTAACCAGGCGGGGTATTACGGGATTCCACGTAAGCTGGCATACCAAAGAGCCGAGGCGTCATTGGAAAGATTGGGTCTATGGGAAAAGCGTAACACCCAGTCTCGATGGCTTTCAGGCGGGATGAAACGCCGATTGATGATTGCCAGGGCCTTGGTACACAAGCCGAGACTGTTGATTTTGGATGAACCGACAGCCGGTGTTGATATCGAAATTCGCCGTTCGATGTGGCGTTTTATGCGTGATATCAACCAGCAGGGGACAACCATTATTTTGACGACCCACTACCTGGAGGAGGCAGAAAGCCTGTGCCGCAATATTGCTATTATTGATCACGGACGAATCGTCGAACAGACCAGTATGTCGAGATTACTGAGTCAATTGCATACCGAGATTTTTCTGCTCAATCTCGCATCACCCATAGACAGGCTGCCCGATCTGCCGGGCTATCGTGCAACTTTGATCGATCGTGAAACCCTGGAGGTGGAGGTGATACGCGAACAGAGCATGAACCAGTTGTTCGGGCAGCTTACGCAGCAGGGTATCGAGGTTGTCAGTATGCGCAACAAACAGAACCGTTTGGAACAGATGTTTGTCGACCTGGTCGACCGCTCCAAACAACAGCAGGTGTGACCAGTGGCAGTATCGGGCCTCTGAAAACACCAAACAATATGGGATAAGACACCGTATGAACCTCTGGCGAGTCTACCGAATCGCATTTCAGACGATAGTGACCAAGGAAGTGCTGCGCTTTATGCGAATATGGGTACAGACACTGCTGCCACCTGCCATAACCACCACCCTATACTTTATCATTTTTGGAAAGCTGATCGGTGAACGGATTGGTGAGATGGATGGTTATCGCTATATCGATTTTATCGTCCCTGGCCTAATCCTGATGTCGGTGATACAGAACTCTTATGCTAATGTCGTCTCATCCTTTTTTGGTACAAAATTACAGCACTATATTGAAGAGTTGTTGATTGCTCCCGTACCTCACTGGGTGGTGTTGGGCGGATACGTGGTTGGTGGTGTGGCGCGTGGCACTATGGTGGGTATCCTGGTTACGATCATATCGCTGTTGTTTACGGATCTGACAATCAACAGTTACGGTTTGACGTTATTGGTTTTTGTTCTTACTTCCATTCTGTTTGCCCTGGCTGGCTTTATCAATGCGGTTTATGCGAAGAGTTTTGACGATATATCTATCGTGCCGACCTTTGTGTTGACACCACTGACCTATCTCGGTGGTGTGTTCTACTCTATAGAGCTGCTTCCGGAAATATGGCAGCAGATATCACTGGCCAATCCAGTGCTCTACATGGTCAATACATTCAGATTCGGTATCCTTGGCGTTACGGATATCGATGTATCGGTGGCAATGATTATTATTCTGGGATTCATCGTCCTATTGACGGGGTACAGTCTGCTATTGCTGTCCCGTGGCGTCGGTATTAAGGATTAGTGTTAACAGTCCCTGGTACAGGGCACTACACTGGATGGCATATTAGCTGACTATGTGTATGAAACAATCTTTCACTGCTGAACAAAACACCCCGTAATCAAGCGGATGTAAAATACTCAACACTGTTCCCAGGGTAAGTCATGGTATCGCCAACCACCCAGAGTGCTGCGGTGATGATCGTCATCCAGATCACCTTCAAATCCCTCATCGATATGAAACACGCGCATAAATCCTCCTTCAAGCAGCACCTTGCCCGCTTCAAGGGAGCGTTTGCCGCTGCGGCAGATGAGGATCACGGGTGCACAACCCTCGTCAATGGTACAGATACTGCCGCCTAGCAGGAGTTTTCTAATATCGGTGACAAAGTGGGGATTTACCGTCCAGTCCGGTTCGTCAATCCAGGGTACGTGAACAGCCCCTTTAGGATGTCCCACAAAGAGAAACTCCATGCTGGACCTGATGTCCACTAGAACGGTACGCGGATCGTCTTGCATCATCTGCCATGCTTGTTGTGGTGTAAGGTTGTGGAGTCGAGAATCACTCATCAGTAAAATCCTATCGGTTCAGTCATTATTCATACCACTACATGGTAGATGGTTTGGCTATGAAAGCAATCCGCTTTAGCCATATGAATATCCGAATATTGATAGCACTTTCCCGAAACGGATGGGTAAAAAACTATGATTAAAGGCAGGCTGTACTTGCATGTCAATTTTTTATAAAAAAATTATCACCATGATTGGAGAAGCACAAACCCTCCCGGTCAAGGGCGTTTTTATGGGTTTCTGTATAAATTTGGAATTGACTTGTTAAACGCTTACTACAATATCATTGATTTAGCGTTTGTTTGCGGATAATCATATTTTTCCATGATTACTGATGGGATTCGCTCTGGTGAGTAGCCATAAGTTATCGATTAGTAAAATTTAGATATTCAGGCTGGTTAACACTTTTGTGTACAATCCTCCATCATGTCAAAGCACCCTCTATATCCGATCTGGCGAGTTTCCGGTTATCTGCCGTTGAACTGGCTGCACCGAATCGGCCATCTCCTGGGTCGTTTTTATATCTGGTTGCCGAACCGGGAAAAACGATCAACGGAGGTCAATCTTCGTCTCTGTTTTCCCGAAAAGTCCGATAGGGATCTGGGTCAGCTGCGTGATCGCTCAATCAGACAAATGGGCGCCACACTGATGGAAATGGCTGCAATTTGGTTCACGCCCACTGAACGTGTATTGGGTATGATCAAACAGGTCAGTGGTTCAGAGCAGCTTGTGAGAGAAGAAGGGCAGGGTTTGATAGTTCTTCTTCCACACCTGGGTAACTGGGAGATTATCGGACTGGAACTGCCGACTCATGAACAGGTGACTTCTCTCTATCGTCCCCCCAGAAACCGTGCCTACGAAACTATAGTCAAGCAGGCCAGGGAGCGCAGCGGGGCGAAACTGGTGCCGACAGATACCTCGGGTGTAAAACAGATTTATCAGACACTGCTGGAGGGTGGCGTTACTTGCATTCTGCCTGATCAACAGCCCAGGTCTGATAAAGGGGCTGTGTTCGCCCCTTTCTTTGGGGTGCCGGCATTGACCATGCTGCTGACCAATCGATTAGTCAGAAAGACCGGCGCAAAAGTGATTTTTGCCTATGCCGAGCGGCTTTCTGCCGGTGCTGGCTACCACATTCATTATCTGCCGGCGGATGAGAGGATCAGGGAAGCTGATCCGGTGGTGGCTGCGAGCGCATTGAATCATGGTATCGAATCGATCATCCGTGAATTGCCCTCCCAATACCAGTGGTCCTATAAACGCTTCCAAATACAACCGGACGGCAAGCAGTCGCCCTACCGCAAAAGCCGTTGAGATTCTGCCTGTACCACCGGGTTGATCATTCTGAATGGGAATTAAAGAGCTACCCACTCCAGCCGATAAGCGAATAAGGGGATTTGACTATATATCTGAATATTGACTCTTGATACAGGGCTAGGATGACTTCGAAATGAAAAAAGGAAAGGCCTGGGTTTTAATCGCGCTTCTGTGGATGCCGCTCTGGCATGGCCAACTGCAGGCAATGGAAGAGCAGGCGGATGTGCGTATTCTTATCGATGTCTCCGGCAGCATGAAACTGAATGACCCAAAGAACCTGAGACGTCCCGCGTTACGTCTTCTGGTCGGTCTTTTATCGTCCGAAACCCGGGCGGGTGTCTGGACCTTTGGTCAGTATGTCAATATGCAAATCCCTCTGGGACAGGTCGACAAAGCATGGAAAAAACGGGCGCGCAAGAGCTCGGAGTCGATCGGCTCACCAGGTCAGTTCACCAATATCGAGGATGCACTGAAGCGCTCAACTGAAGATTGGAGTGGTGCGCCCGGTCCCTACCGCCGTAGTGTGATACTGCTTACCGACGGAATGGTGGATATCTCCAGGGACAGGACAAAAAATGCCGCTTCAAAAAGACGCATCCTGGAGCGTATCCTGCCTCGATTGGCCGATCTGAACGCCACGGTTCATACCATTGCACTGTCAAAGAACGCCGATCACGTGCTGATGAAGAATTTGGCTGCCGAGACGGGGGGCTGGTATGAGCAGGTCGAAACCGCCGAGCAGTTGCAAAAGGTGTTTCTCAGAATCTTCGAGAAGGTCGGAAAACCGGATGCCGTACCCTTGCAGGATAATAAATTTAAGGTGGATGAGTCGATTACCGAAGCAACCCTGTTGGTATTTCACAAGCCTGGAGCACAGGAAACCGAGGTGGTGCCGCCCGACGGCAAGGCGTTCAGGGCCGATAATGCACCCGCGGCAGTCAGTTGGCATCGGGACCAGGGGTACGACATGCTGACTATCTCCGATCCTCAGGCGGGCGAGTGGAAGATTCGTGCAGAGGTCGATCCCGACAACCGGGTGATGATTGTCACTGACCTGAAAATGCAGACAACCGAATTACCCAACAGGTTGATACAGGGTACGTCACTACCTGTAATCGTAAATTTCAGTGATCACGGCAAGTTGATTCGAAAACGGGAATTTCTGGAGGTGGTCAATGTCTCCGGCATGCAGCTGGACGATACCTCAATCTCCGAAGCAAGACCCATGTTGGATAATGGTCAGGAACCGGACAAGCATGCCAATGATGGCCTGTTCACACTCTCTTTTGGTGGCGAGTCAGTCAGCAGTGGTGTGGGGGAGTTGGTGCTGAACGCAAGCGGCCCTACCTTCGTTCGAGAGAAAAGGATGACTTATGAGGTCGTACCGCCAGTCAATCTGGAAGCCTCAACACGGAGTGATGGCCGTGTGCTCGATGTGAGGATTATACCCGATGTGGAATTGATCGATTCTGCATCGCTTCATATCGATGCCTGGATGGAGAATTCCGAGGGTGAACAATTCCGCCTGCCATTGAATATCTCTCCAGGCGGTCAAGGGGGGAGTGGCGAGATCGATCTCATGAGCTTCACAGGTCCGCGCCGGATAGCAATCAAGGCAAATGCGACGGCCCTGTCAGGGGAGTCGATCAGCTATTTCGACACACCGATGGAAGTCGAGGGTATGAAACAACCGGAACCGGTAGTTGTTGCCAAACCGGAATCCCCGCCGCCTGTGCAACCCGAACCTGTATCTGAACCGGAACCGGAACCGGAACCGGAACCTGAACCAGAACCTGAACCTGAATCGGAACCGGAACCCGAGCCCGAAGCTGAAGAAGAGGGAGGATGGGGTACCGCGTTAATCTGGTTTGGCATTATTAATCTGCTACTGATCATCGGCGGTGGTGGCGCGTATTGGTGGATACATAGACGCAACCAGCGCAACATAGTCAGTCTGGTCGATGATGGGGACGTGACAAAGGTCAGTGATGACAAGGGAGAGGACAATGATTGAAGTCAGTTCCCTGGTCGCACTGATTGTCGCTGAAGTACTCATCGGTTTGGTGGTTTTGAGTGGTATATTGGTCTTATTCACGCTGCTGCGGAAAGGTCGAATACGAAGAGCAGCAGCTCATTTGGCTGAGCGTGTGAAATCCGACAAAGCAAAACGCGAACAACGTTTGAAAGTACTATTGCAGGATCGCTATCAGTATAAAGAGACCGAATTGCAACAAACTCTGCACAATATGATGCAGACAGAAATGTTGCTCTATCAAAACGTCATAAACGGCTTTCTGAAGGATGATCAGGTGCATCTGCAACAGATCGATGTGGATGTGGAAAACCTTGTTCTTGGTTATCAGGGGCTCGAGGTGTCTGCACCGGCGACCAATTCTACTCAGGCGTCGGATAGTAATGAAGAGATCACCAAGCTTAAAGAAGAAAACGAGCGATTGTCTGAAGAACTGCGTGTGACCATGGATACCATGGGTAGAATGTTGAATGAGTACTCAACCATGTTCGCGGGTGGTGCTGATACCGGTCAAGCAGCAGCACCTCCGTCTACTGAAGAGACGGAAGATAGTGAACATGTTGATGTTGGTGCGGCAGAGGCCATACAGGAGGATGTCGAGCAGGAATCGGTGGAACCTTCGATAGCCGAATCCATGATGGATGATGCACCAGTGGATGATATGGTCTCAGACATTGCAAGCGGCCCGGATATTCCGGATTTGAGTGCTGAAGAGCTGGAGCACTCCTCCTATCTTGAAGAGAATGCCGATTCGGAGGGCCAGGTTTCCGAAGCGACCGATGCAACAGAAAACGCCAGTTTGGATGAGGATGCCGTAGAGGCGGATGAGGAGGTTTCAGAGATCATCGATGAGGTGATGGAGATCGCCGATGAGATGATTGAAGACTCGATGCAAACGGATACACAGAGTGAAACCGGTGAATCCATGGTCGATGATCTGGAGAAGATTGATATAGAAATCCCCGGCGCAGAAGAGACTATGCCCGATATAAACGAAACGGAAGCGGGATCATTGGAAGATGAGTGGGCCAAGTTGTTGGAAGAGGATGCTGCAAATAAAAAAAAGGAATAGAAAAAATGTAGGTTGTACCACTATCACAGAAGTAAGAAAAAAGGACGCACTGAGGCGTCCTTTTTTCTGTTTAGGTTGCCACCACAACGGATGTGGACAACCGCTCAGCGGTTTTTTGCCGATGATACTTATTTTATGGCGCTTGTCAGGCTGTCGCTGCCGCCTTGGTTATCGCTCCAGGATAGCTCGATTTCGTCGCCCTTGGCACCGCCGGTAAATTTAAACGAAATGTAGGGGTTCTTGGAAACGCCACCACTCCATTCGGCGGTCATCACGGTATTGCCCTTATGTTTACAGACAACTTCTTGGATGAAGTGGGCAGGTATCTTTTTACCGGTCTTTTTATCCTTGCGTACACCTGTCTCCATTGGATGGGTCATCAGGGCTTTTACGGTGGTTACACCGCCTTTCTCTTTGGCGCGGATCTTAATCGATTTAGCCATGTTCTATTCCTCGTATACTGAGTAGCTGGGATCGACCCGAGAGGGGTTAACCGCCACAACCACCGATGGTGACTTTAACTTCTTTTTTGGCGCTGTGGAGTTTGCCTCCGGCCTTAACCACGCCGACAACATCTCCGGTCTTGCCCATCTTGATGCGGGTGGATACAAAACCGGTAGCGCCTGTACCCATTACGAAGTTCGCAACCAATGGGACTGGGTTATTCGAAGCGATAATGGAGATCGACTCCACACCTTCCATGCCGGTCTCCACAGTGATGGGAACCACTGCGCCGTTCTCTGCAATGTCAGGTGCCTTTACGGTAATGTCAGCAGACTCTGCCATGTCAGAGCTACCCAACAGTGCATTCAATGCTGCAGGCATTTCTTTAGCTTCAAATGCTTCTTTGTTCCAGGCCGCAAGTACCCGCTGAGGTGCCAGTAAACCTGCGGCAGCAGCAACACCTACCGTGCCTGCTGCAAGCGATCTTTTGAGGAAGATCCTGCGTTTGATTTCAGTGCTCATTCATTCTCTCCAGACTGAGAAATTTTAGTGATTAACAGTTTATTTTTTTGAAACTGATTTGGTTGGTCAATTTCATTTCCCGGTTATTCTAATCATCGACATGCCATCCACCCATCAACAAATGAGCCGCTGCACCATGACCACCGGGTTGAGTGCACGTTATCTGCCGTCATCATTGCTTGTATGCGTGTGTCAGACAAAGCCATTGAGAGTTGGCTACCGGATCTATACAACGCCTTGCTGCGCCAGGCAATCACGACGTGCTCAATCCGATGTTTCATGCGACATCAAACGCTTTAGAACAATTAAAACAAAAAAAAGTTGCGACAGCCTGCACTCACGCATCCATATTGCAATTCACTGCACGGCAAGACCTATTCAATAGTTGTTCTGTAGATGCTGGGTTTGCCGATACACATCATACCCTAAACAGGTAGCTCGTAAGAATACCTAAACAAACGACGATATCAAGTAAAAAATGTCTAATTATTAGTGATTTGTGGTTTTCAAGGCATGTCATCTGCATACTGGAGTTGGGTTTTATGCGTGGTTGATTGGGGTTTACCTGAATAGATGGCTGGGAATCGGATGCCGGTAGCACGCAGTCATTGTTTTTTGTTATCTGATTCACTCTGCGTCTTTTGTAGGTCACGCAACTTGTTGAGTCGGGACTCGATGCGTGATGTTAGGTAGAAATCCGATTTATTCGCGCTGTTTAAGGCTATCTCCAGTTGCTGAACAGCTGCCGCCAGCTCGCCATCGGCAACAAACGCCTCAGCCAGTATGCGATGTGATTCCGCTTGGTTGTCGTCCAGTTCCTCGATTTTACTGAGCAGGCGATAAAGTCTGGGTTCATTGTTACGCAAAGTTATTGATTGTTGGGTGATTTCACGCGCTTTACCCAGTTTTTTAGCCGTCGTGAGTGCTTGAATATAAGCAATTGCGAGCGGGTAGTTCTCCGGCATCAGGCTGTAATAGGTATCAAGGATCTTGAGTCCTTTTTCATGATTACCGCTTTTACCCGCTATATTTGCGCCAGCCAGGATGTACTCAATCTGGCTCGGGTTCTCTCGCAACAGTTCCTCGATAATATTTTCAGCCTTTTGAAATTTCCGATCACTCGAGAGGGCAAGTGCATACCCGTATTCATGGGCCTCCTGATTGAGATGACGTCCCTCCTTGAGACCAGAGACAAAGTGCTCGACCGCCTTGCCGGGGTCTTTGAACTGTCTGACGCGTAAGGCCTCACGAGTCAGGTGATAGCTTAAATTGCCAGGGAAATGGCGGTAGCTGTACTTTTCTGCCCGACCCAGCGCATCGGCTACGCGATTGCTGGTTACCGGATGGGTTCGAAGTATTTCGGGTATGCCGGATTCATAGAGTCGGCTTGCGTGGGTCAGGCGCTCAAAGAAAATTGGCATGGCACGGGGATCGAAATCGGATTTTGCCAGGATCTGGATGCCGACGGTATCCGCCTCCTCTTCATTACTGCGGGTAAAGTTTATTTGTTCTTGAATGGCGCCGGCCTGGACACCTGTTGCCATGGCAAGACCGGCATCGGGCGAACCGGCGACGCCGACAAGAATTGAGGCCAGTAAAAGGGCTGCGGTCTTGCCGCTCATACGGTTGGCGGCATCGAAGGCGCGTAGCAGATGTTTCTGCGTGACATGGGCGATTTCATGGGCGATGACAGATGCCAATTCACTCTCACTCTGAGTCGCCAGAATCAAGCCACTGTAGATGCCGATATAGCCACCCGGGCCGGCAAACGCGTTGATTTCAGGTTTTTCGATTACGAAAAAAGTGAATTTCTGTCCAACTGCCTCACTCTGCTTGAGTAATTTGTCACCCAACTGCTGGATGTACTCAGTTATCAGAGGATCATCCAGCACTTTTCCCGTTTTGCGCACACTGCGCATGAACTCCCTTCCAAGACGGGCTTCATCACTGGGTGTCAAATATTGATCTGACGGAGACCCGAGTTCCGGCAACTGGATCGTTTCAGCCTCCTGCGAACGGGCACTGGATATGACAGCCAGGCTGGTGAGGAGGATGAGAATGAATGGTTTTTTCAGCACACTTGTCATCATGCCATTAACTGATCCCCTGTGAGGACGGTTAGTTCCTAAAATGCCGCCGGCGTGATCCGTAAAGGGGCCATACCGCTTAGTTATCACAAATTGTTGTTGATCGCCAAGGACATTTTCTGTTGCAGTCTGCTGCTATCGGTTTGTCAGATCCTCAAATGACTTACCCAAGGTGGAATAATCGGCTATGCTCCCAGTCTATCCACTAATGGTCTGTAATACCTAATATTGGCGCCACGACGGAAGGGTGTATCCGAGGTGTCGGATTGTGAGTGAAGAATGCTCCTTGCGGGAAAGATATTCAATCCATGTTTGACCGATAGCCAGATCCTTGCTGTGACGGGATCATTTTGTTAAATCTTAGCCGCTATTTACAACCGGATACGAACATTCCGGTTTAATCGGCGATATGTTGGAGATTCATTGATGACTAAAAGCGCATTAGCCATTGCGACAGCCCTATTGATTTCAGGCAACGTGCAGGCGGATCAATCCCTGCAAACCAACATGAAGGAGGGTAAGGGTGTTATTAAGGCCTTTTTCGGCGATCTGAAAGGCGAATTGGAAAAGGGAATGAAACAGAGTGGACCTGTAGATACCATTGCCTCCTGTAATATCGTCGCCCCAAGTCTGGCCGAGGGTCACTCTCAAATGAGCGGCTGGGAGGTCGGCAGGACCAGCCTGAAGCTGCGCAATCAGAAAAATTCACCGGATGCCTGGGAAGAGGCTGTATTGAAGGAGTTCGAGACACGGAAATCCGCCGGTGAGGACCCGATGAAGTTGATCAAAGCTGAGATCGTAGAAGAGGAGGGGCGTAAGGTTTTTCGAATGATGAAGGCAATCCCCACCGCTGAGGTCTGTACCAAATGTCATGGCGAGACGATTGCTGAACCCGTGGCGGCCAAACTGGATGAACTCTATCCATCCGACAAGGCGCGGGGTTACAAAGTGGGTGACCTGCGCGGTGCCTTCACCCTGAAGAAGTCAATGTGACTCAGACCCGGGAAAAGGTAGTTGTCCGGGCGGTTATGCTTGACAAGGCACTACACGAGTTCAATTGAGCTGGATGCGTTGTCCCCATGGGGGGGTGCGTTTTCCTTTCACCAGCCAGATAACCGGATAGTGAGGTGCCTGCTTGGGAAAGGCGCCTTCTGCGTCCGTGAAGTAGACGAGCAGATCGGGTTGCATGCCTTGTGCTGAGATCCACTCAAAGATCGGCTCGAAGCTGGTGCCGCCACCTCCGGTGATCTTGGCTGGAAGCTGGAAATCCTCCCAGGCCTCATAGGCCCAGGGTGCATCCTCAGCGATTGCCGAGTCACAGGCGAGAAGTGTAATGCGGGCTCGCATCTGTCCCTTCAAGGCATTGATTTCAGAAAGAAACTCACCCATCTCATGGTCCTGTATTGAACCGCTGCTATCCAGTGCAACCACCAGTTCGACCTGATTGCTGCGAAGACTGGGTAGAATATGCTCACCTTCCCGGCGGGAGGGTCGCATATAGCTGAAATCGTCCCTGGCGATTGCGGTCATATAACGGGCAAGCAGCAACCGCCAGGGCAGCTGGGGTTGCAGCAGGTGATCCACCATGCGCGCCATGGCTCCGTCCAGCTTACCCACCTGCATTGCTTGCTGGGCTGCACCCGCGAGGCGCTGCAGCCACTGAATATTCAGTGTCTCCGCCTCATCGGGCGTGAGGGGGGGCGGTTGACTGGCGGCTGAACCGTCACCGCTTTGTTGATTCCCGCTTTCATCCCCTTCATTCTCGGTTTCGCTCTGGTCGTTCTTGTTGGAGATATTCTTCTCGGTCTTACCAGCACCTGAGCCCTTGGTGTTGTCCTGATCGTAGACGTGATTGTCCAGAGGTTCTTCATCATCCTTCTCATCCAGCAGTGGGTAGATCTCCTCGGCGGTCATACCCTCGAACTGGGGCAGGAACAGGGATCCGGGTGGAGGTTTGAGGCTATCCTCGATAAGTAACGGATTGATGGCGTAATCACACGCCATATCCCAGTGGAGTTTGTTGCGATGCTGACGTCGGGCAAAATGTGAAAGGGCACAGTGCAGTGCCTCGTGCGCCAGCATGAACTGGGTCTCATCCAGACTCAACTGATCGATGAATTCGGGGTTGTAATAGAACTGTTTTGCATCGGTGGCTGTGGCCGGGCACCAGTCCGGGTTGGCTTCCTGCATAGGGAGCCGCATCACCAATGCGCCGAGAAAGGGCTTATCCAGTATCAGCTTGGTGCGGGCCGCCGCCAGTTTGGTCTCGATCTGTTGCTTGTCCATTTGGTTTTAAAGTCCGTAAATGAACGCAAGTGAACGCAAATGTGTTTGCTTAAAGCCCATGTTGTATATTTCCATCCGCCTGACCGGTTACGCCTACAGGTCAGTATTTACATAGGGTGCGGCTTGCCGCACGCATTGTTTCGATCATGATTTTGTACAAACATTTGCGTTTATTAGTGTTCATTTGCGGATTCCTAAGATTCATAAAGCATCACATCCGACACCGCCTGGGCCCAGTCGCTGAATTGAGGTACCGCAAAAATAGCCTCACCGATGGCGCGATGCATATCGGAGACCAGCATGACCCCCATCTCCCGTTGTGGAAACTGGCGTGCATACTCCAGGATCCGGCCATGCGTGACAGTTCCGTCCCCCGCATCATGGGCGCGTATGGCGCGTCCCACCAGGGCAGCGGCTATGGCGTACTGCAGGTCAATTTCATCGGGTACCGGCACATCATCACCAGCGATAATGGCATCCAGATCGGGCATCTTGTCGAGACTGTTGACGAAGGCGTTCAACTCCACCCCTGCGGCGGGTCCGACACAGGCCTGCAGGGCACCCTGCAAGAGTTGCGGATGTTTATCAAACTTTTGCAGGGCGCGATGGGCGAATTCCCACGAACGGGGTGAAGGGAAGGCGACAGGGTTGTGCGCGGGGTCGAAGTCAAAAAGCAGTTCCGGCCGAAAGCGCAAGAATGCGATAATCCGCTCATCGATATCATTGCGATAGGCCCAGGTGACCCAGTCATCCAGGTTGGTCTCCACTTCAAAGTGGGAGAAGCGGTTGGCCAAGGGTGCTGGCATGCTGTAGGTGACACCGCGGTCTCCCTGACGATTACCTGCTGCAAAAATGGCCCATCCGTCAGGCACCTGGTACTCGCCCAGGCGGCGATCGAGAATCAACTGGTAGGCTGCGGCAGAGACCGTCGGCGGCGCCGAGGTGATCTCGTCGAGGAACAGTATTCCCGCTGCCCCATGGCGTTCGCTACTCGGCAGGATTGAGGGGACTGCCCACTCCACACTCCCGTTGGCTCTGAACGGGATGCCTCTCAGATCACTGGGCTCCATTTGCGATAACCGGATATCGATTACCGGCGCCTGGTGGTTCATTGCAACTTCACGCACCATGTCGGATTTGCCGACACCGGGGGGACCCCAGAGCATGACCGGCGTATGGTGGCCGGCGCGGGTACTGATGAACTCCTGTTCAAGGATCGTGATTAACTGGATTGGACGCATACGGATCTCCTAATCGAAGAGATTTCTGACCGCGCGTGCCAGTTGCTTGTAGACTTCAGGGGCATCCACATCCATCACCTGATCGATGACCCAGCGGTTTTCATGCTCTTCGCTGCCCATGACTTGCTGGATCTCAAAACCGAGATGGCGTAAGAAGGGATAACTGGGACCTTGCTGATCGAAATTGAACTCTGCGTACTCGCCTGAACGCTGATTATAGCGTTCAATGAATCTGTCACCATGGTCACCCGGACCAAGCAGGTCAGATGCATTGTCTTGAAAGTGTTCTGCCATTTTCATCACCAGTGCGGTGATAATCGCCACCCGGTTCTCATTGTCCACCATGCCATGGATCAGGCGGTCGCTGACTTGAGCCTCATAACACAAGTATTCAGCAATCACGGCGAGTCGTTGTTCGTCGTTTTCATACACAAAATTTTTGCCATGCAGCGTGATGGCCTTATCCAGTGCGAGGCGCCAGGCGATGAAGGCGATCGCCCCTCCCATCTCTTCCGCCGAACGCGAGGTGTCTTCGTCGTGCCACTGACTTTTGATTCTGATTGCCAATACAGCTCTCCTTACATAATGTCTCCAGGCTTAAATACCGAGACCAGGGGCAGTCAAGTCGTTTTGGGGCGATGCCATCGGAACCGATGGTGCTTGTACTGCGGATTCAATAACCAACTATTTTACTGGGTATAGGTTTAATTTCAATGATACATGCAAATATTATCGTTTGCCCTTTCTAGGATTACGCAGCAGGACATACGCTGCACCGGTACCTCCGTCCCTGCGGGTGGCTGAGGTAAAGGCGAGCACATCATCCCGCTGTCTCAGCCAGAGGTTGAGTTTTTGCTTAAGTATTGGCTGTTTTCCCTCTGAACGATAACCCTTGCCGTGGATGATACGCACGCAACGGATATCCCTTTCCTGACAGGCCTTGAGAAACCGATTCAGATCGTCCCGTGCGTAGCGCACAGTCAATCCGTGCAAGTCCAGCTCAGCGCCAATCTCCAGATAACCTCTACGCAGATCATGCATGACACGCAGTTGCACCCCGGGCCTCGCAAAATCGAGTACCTCGCCTGTCTCGACCTCCTGATCGGCATACAGATCCCGCTCGGTTCCATCTTCATCACCGACAGGGAGATTCAGTGGCCTGGGAGGCAGTTTGCGGCGATAGGGCTCAATCCGCTGCTGTTGTATCGGCTTTATATCGCCAAATGCCTCGAAAAACAGCATATTGTCGTCGGCTTTTTTCTCTTCGTCACTCATATCCCATCAACTCAACGGGTCTTTGTAACCATGGTATGGGCTGCAGAAGGGAATCTCAATCGGCGAGTGCAAAGGAGAGATGAGAAGGTTGGGACTTTCCAGTATATTGTGCCCGGTATGAAAATCCTCCTTAGCAACGACGATGGTTATCAGGCCCCTGGGCTGCGGATACTGGCCGGGCAACTATCGGCGGTAGGTGATATCGTGGTGGTGGCCCCTGATCAGGATCGTAGTGGTGCCAGCAACTCTCTGACCCTGGTCAACCCGCTACGTGCCCGTACCATGGAAAACGGCTTCATCAGGGTGGATGGTACACCGACAGATTGTGTCCATCTGGCTATCACAGGACTTCTTGAAGAAGAACCGGATCTGGTCGTCTCAGGTATCAATGCGGGTCCGAATATGGGGGACGATGTACTCTATTCCGGTACGGTGGCGGCAGCTACCGAAGGTCGCTTTTTGGGTTTTCCGGCAATTGCCATCTCCATGAATTCCCACGAACCCCAACATTTCGATACCGCGGCTCGTGTTGCAGAGGAGTTAATCAGCCGGATGGTGCATTTTCCGTTGTCGGAAAATGTGATCCTCAATGTCAATGTTCCCGATCTTCCCTATGATCGATTGCTGGGGGTACGCTCCACACGGCTTGGCCACAGACACAAGGCCGAACCAGTGGTCAAGACCAGCGATCCCAGGGGAAACACTATTTATTGGGTCGGGCCCGCAGGCGCAGAGCAGGACGCCGGACCAGGTACCGATTTTTATACAGTGAGACAGGGGTATGTCTCTGTGACGCCGCTGCAGGTCGATCTTACCCGTCACAGTGCGTTGCAGACAGTCAGCGAGTGGCTCGAGCGGTGATCATGCGGCCTGAACACCAGGGGATCGGCATGACCTCCCAACGTACAAGGCAGCGTTTGATCGATCGCCTGCGCAAAAAGGGGATTCGGCATCAGGCTGTGCTGGAGGCGATGCGGAATACCCCGCGGCACATCTTTGTCGACGAGGCACTGGCCAGTCGCGCCTATGAAGAGACGGCCCTACCCATAGGCCATGGCCAGACCATCTCTCAACCTTATACCGTCGCACGCATGACCGAGGCGTTGCTTGAGGGTGAGACGCCAGAGATGGTCTTGGAGATTGGTACCGGGTCCGGCTATCAATGCGCCATCCTGGCTCAATTGGTGCGCCGGGTATACAGCGTCGAGCGGATAGCGGCACTGCTTGATCAGGCACGCCTCAGGTTCAGGGAACTTGGCCTACGCAATATTCGTCTCAAGCATAGTGATGGGGGCATTGGTCTGCCGGAGTATGCACCTTTCGATGCAATATTGGTGACCGCTGCGCCGATGGGACTGCCGCAATCACTCCTAGATCAATTGGCAGTGGGAGGCCGCTTGGTGATACCGATTCAGAGCAGCAAAGGACAGGTCATGGTTAGGGTTACACGGACACGTGATGGATTTCAGCAGGAGCATTTGGAGTCAGCGAACTTTGTGCCATTGATGGGTGGAATGATCTGATGCCTCTCTTCTCCTCGCTCTATGCCCGTACCATGCAGTGGTCTCGCCACCCCCATGCCCCTGCCTATCTAGCGGGCTTGAGTTTTGCCGAATCCTCTTTCTTTCCCATTCCCCCGGATGTCATGTTGGCGCCGATGAGCATGGCGCAACCAAATCAGGCTTGGTTCTTCGCCGGTCTGACCACCCTGGCCTCTGTCATTGGAGGTATGCTCGGTTACCTTATCGGCGTGTATGCATTTGATTTAGTACAACCATGGTTGCACAGTTTGGGTTATTGGGAGGGTTATCTGAATACCAAGGCGTGGTTTGGCGAGTGGGGATTCTGGGCGATTTTCCTGGCAGGTTTCTCACCCATCCCTTACAAGATATTTACCATTACCGCAGGTGTTATCAGCATGGCCTTTCTTCCCTTCGTTGTTGCTTCAATAATTGGACGGGGGGCGCGTTTCTTTCTGGTAGCAGCATTGATGGCTTGGGGCGGCGCACGCATGGAGAAGGTATTGCATCGCTATGTGGATCGTCTCGGCTGGATATTGGTGATCGCCTTCTTGGTGCTGATAATTTATCTTAAATAGTCAGGGGGTTAGGTATCGTAACGCTGCTTGCCGGAAGCCGAAACCAATGTCTGCTGCTGGGGCCGATCGGTCTCATGTTGTTGCTGAGCCTGCTTTTCAGCCTAACTGCCTGTTCGTCCAGAGGTAGTGCGCCTGTCTACAACCGTTCACCAACCCCACCGCATCGGGTGGAATCAGGGCTTCAACAACAGCATCAGTCACCATCGGTTCGTCACAAAACGTCTCGAACATACTACCTGGTGCAAGGGGGGGATACCCTTTACTCAATCGCCTGGAGGCACTATCTGTCTTTGAATTCTCTGGCGGCCTGGAACGGGATTAAAGGGCCGGATTATGCAATCTATCCCGGACAGCGTTTGCGATTGAAGCCACCTGAGACAAGCGCAAGGCGGGTGAAACGTATGCCAGAGGTTGAGCGGTCGCCTGCGAAGGCTAAGCACACAACCGGTATCAAACCATTACCTGATAAGAATTCCGGCGTGACGACCGCCAGAACCCAAACAAAGCCGCTACAGAGCAAGATCGTCACAAAACCCGTAAAACCGAGACCGGTGAACAAACGTATTAAGTTAAGCTGGAAATGGCCGACCAAAGGTAAAGTAGTGCAGACCTTTTCGAAATCGGATCAGAATCGTAAAGGGATCCGAATCCAGGGTCATATGGGGCAACCTGTCAGGGCGGCCGAGGCCGGAAAGGTGGTGTATGCTGGTGGGGGATTGGTCGGATATGGGAATCTCGTTATTATCAAACATGACCAGGAGTTTTTGAGTGCCTATGGATACAATCGCAAATTGTTGGTCAAAGAGGGTGATAAACTGGCCAAAGGCGATATAGTGGCGCATATGGGATCACCAAACAGAGGTGGTCAACCGATGCTGCATTTTGAGGTCAGGAAGCAGGGGAAGCCTATTAATCCGCTGCCACTGCTACCGCGTAAATAACTAAATAAGATGGCTGTAACACTTGCTAAGTGTGATTCAGGCATGCTTCGAAATGGATTCACGGCTGTGAAAACAACCCTGATGAGCTTCAGGTCCAAGCGTGTCCTGGTTGATGGAGATGTGAGATGAGTAAAAGTCCTGTAGAGCCTGATGATTCGGATGAAAGTCCGATCATTGATGATCTCGCGGAAGATGAAGTCATCCTGTCGGATGATGCGGATGATGCGGATGATGCGGATGAGAGTGAAGAGATCGTACAAGAGAAAGCCGCGGAAGATATCAGTGATGTCTTGAAGATCAAATCACCTGAACCGGGCGATGCACAGATGGACGCCACCCGGCTCTATCTCAATGAAATAGGGATATCGAAACTACTCACCGCAGAAGAGGAGGTCTACTACGCCAGGCTGGCTCAAAAAGGCGATCAGCCAGCAAGGCAACGCATGATCGAAAGCAACCTCCGACTGGTAGTGAAGATAGCTCGTCGTTACATGAATCGTGGGCTTGCACTCCTTGATCTCATCGAGGAGGGTAACCTGGGGTTGATTCGGGCAGTGGAGAAGTTTGATCCTGAAAGGGGTTTCCGATTTTCAACCTACGCCACATGGTGGATTCGGCAGACCATCGAGCGGGCGATCATGAATCAGACACGCACGATCCGTCTTCCGATTCACGTTGTTAAAGAGATTAATGTCTATCTGCGAGCCGCCAGAAAACTCGCACAGACCCTTGATCACGAACCCAGTTCAGAGGAGATCGCCGATCTTCTCGACAGGCCGATCGATGAAGTCAAACGCATGCTGGGACTGAATGAGCGTGTGACCTCCGTGGATACCCCATTCGGCAAGGATGCCGACAAACCATTACTCGATACCATCGCTGATGAGAAGAGTATGGATCCGACGGTGGATATCCAGAATGACGGGCTAAATGCCAATCTTGATCGGTGGCTGAGTAAACTCAACGACAAACAGCGAGAGGTGGTGGAACGCCGTTTTGGTCTTCACGGCTATGAAAACTCCACCCTTGAACAGGTGGCGAACGAACTCGGTGTGACCCGGGAACGCGTCAGGCAGATCCAGATGGATGCCCTCAGGCGCCTGCGTGATATCCTAGAGAGAGACGGTTTTTCGGTAGATTCGATTTTTAAGTGATAAACCTCGCGACGGGGTGACCGTAAACTCAAATCCGGCATAAATTGAACAGTGCAAAAGTCTTGTTGCCTTATTGATACCCGAAATCTTGAGGGCCAGCTCGAGGTGGCATGCAGAGAATGTGGCCTCGATCCCATGTGTCAGGTTCTGGAGTATGCAGAGCCGGGTAGTGGTGTGCCATCCGGTATCCTGTTGAGACGACAGTCGGTAAAGAAAGGGGAGATGCTGTTCGGTGCCGAGCAGTTGTTTAAGGCTGTCTATGCCGTAAAATCGGGATCATTTAAAGCGATGATACCCGATCTCAATCGGCAGGAACGGGTCGTTGGATTCTATCTGCCTGGTGACTTGATTGGGATCGAGGGGATGGCGAATCAACACTATTCCTACTCGGTACGGGCACTTGAGGCAGGATCCGTATGTGTATTGGACATTGGCCGGCTGACTGAAAGCGGACGCTCTACCGAGGCCATACAGCGTGCGCTGATCGATATGCTCGGGAGGGAGGTCGCATTGAATCACTCCCAAACCGCCTCATTGATACGGCAGAACGCGGATCAGCGTCTGGCTGCCTTCATCCTAGCCTTGGCGCTGCGTACCTCGTTACGTGGTCTGGGTGGAGATAGGCTCTATTTGGGCATGTCAAGAAGCGATATGGCCAGTTATCTTGGTCTGGCTCGGGAAACGGTTAGTCGGGTACTGACAAGGTTTCAGAATGAGGGATTGATCCAACTGCGGAATCAGAGTCTCATGCTGCTCAGTTGGGATGGATTGCAGCAGGTTGCAGCTTCCCGTTAGAGTATCCCATCCTCGAAAGCATGGGTTCTCAGGTGGTTTTAAAGCACAATGTGACTGTCTGTATCTAATCCTACCTTCAGGGCTGCTCCGATGACTGAGCCAAACGACTCGTTTCTAGTATCATCCACACTCGGCTAACCAAAAAATGGTGTTTTTTTCAACTTTCGTTGATCTATGTCAATTTATGTGATGAGCCTATAAATTTCTTTTTGCATCAATCCCTTACCTCGTTACTGGGTCATTAGATTTTTCTAATGTTCGTATTGACATCTGAGTCATTTAAGAGTGATATATGTCACGCTGCAATTGTGGCATATGACATAGTTGGAGTGGTAGGGCTTTTCTGAAAAGTCAAATTTTAAAGTCTTGTTCAATTTAGTTTTATGAGGGGGGTTCATGGACGCCGCAGCCGAGCAGAAATACAACTTCGCAGTTGTACGCTGGTTTACCGTCATGGCCGTAGTCTACCTTGTCGTAGGCGCATTGGTGGGTGTTTACATCGCCGCCGAACTGGCATGGCCGTTTCTAAACTTCGATTTACCGTACATCACTTTCGGGCGTCTACGTCCGCTTCACACCAATGCTGTCATCTTCGCCTTCGGCGGATGTGCACTGATGGCAACCTCGTTCTACAGCGTTCAACGCACCTGCGGCGTTCGGCTATGGAGTGACAAACTGGCTTGGTTCGCTTTTTGGGGCTGGAACCTGATCATTGTGTCTGCAGTGATCACCCTACCTCTCGGCATCACCACCGCAAAGGAGTACGCTGAGCTGGAGTGGCCGATCGACTTGGCAATCGCCGTGGTCTGGCTGGTCTATTCATTCAACTTCATTATGACCATGGCAACCCGCAAGACATCGCATATCTATGTCTCCAACTGGTTCTTCCTGGGTATGATGGTGATGATCACCTACCTCCACGTGGTCAACAGCCTGGCTGTCCCGGTTGATCTGTTCAAATCCTATTCAGCCTTTTCCGGCGTTCAGGATGCGATGATTCAATGGTGGTACGGACATAATGCGGTGGGCTTCTATCTGACCGCCGGCTTCTTGGGCATCATGTACTACTTCGTACCCAAACAGGCCGGGCGCCCTGTCTACTCTTACCGTCTCTCCGTGATCCACTTTTGGGCGCTGATGTTCGGTTATGTATGGTTGGGTTCACACCATCTGCAATACACCGCGCTTCCTGATTGGGCTGGATCCCTGGGTGCCGCAGTATCCCTGGCAATGATCATTCCGTCCTGGGGTGGTGCTGTAAACGGCATGATGACCCTATCCGGGGCCTGGGATAAACTGCGTACAGACTACATCCTGCGTTTCATGATCATGTCCCTGGCCTTCTACGCCATGTCCACCTTCGAAGGACCGGTCATGTCTCTGAAGACCGTGAACGCGCTCTCCCACTACACTGACTGGACAGTTGGTCATGTGCATTCAGGTGCCCTGGGTTGGGTTGCCATGGTCGCTATTGGCGCCATCTATCATCTGATGATGCGTACCTTCCACACCGAAATGTGGTCCATGAAACTGATCAACGCTCATTTCTGGACTGCCACCATCGGTGCGGTCATCTACATCGTCGCGATGTGGGTATCCGGTATCATGCAGGGCTTGATGTGGCGTGCCTATGATGAGTACGGCACTCTGGCCTACACCTTTGCTGAGTCTGTTGAAGCCATGCATCCATACTACGCCATGCGTACGGTGGGTGGTGCGATCTTCCTGCTTGGTGCATTGATGATGCTGATCAACGTCCTGATGACCGTTGCTAAAGCATCCAGTGAAGGTAGCCTGCAGCAAGCACGTACCGCTGCGGCAACTGCTTAATTATAAGGGGGTTTCGCAAAATGGCGAATGAAAACCAATCAACAGGCTTCCAGGAGAAGATGGAGAAGAACGTTTGGTTGCTTCTGCTTATCCTGGCTTTGTCTCTTACCGTGGGCGGTATCGTCGAAATCGTACCGCTGTTTACTATGAAGTCCACCATGGAGCACAACGCTGCACCTGAACTGGTCTGGCAACGTCAGCCCGGTCAGACGCTCCATGACCATAAACCTGGTGACGGCGTGCGTCCCTATACCGCTCTTGAGCTGGCGGGGCGCGACATCTATCAGAGAGAAGGTTGCTATACCTGCCACTCACAGATGGTCCGTCCTTTCCGTGATGAGAAAGAGCGTTACGGCCACTACTCTCTGGCATCAGAATCCATGTACGACCATCCCTTTCAATGGGGATCCAAGCGTACCGGTCCTGACTTCGCCAGACTCGGCGGTAAATATTCCGATGACTGGCAACGCAAGCATCTGCGCGCACCGCGATCAGTTGTACCGGAGTCTGTTATGCCCAACTATCCATGGCTGAAAGATAATATGGTCGAGGGTAAGGATATGGCGGCGCGGTTCTCGGTTATGAGATTGCTGGGTGTCCCATACACCGACGAGGATATCGCCAGCGCCAACGGTGAACTGGTGGGCAAGACTGAAGAGGATGCCATGGTGGCATATCTGCAGGTCTTGGGGACCATGGCAAAGCTTGACGAGAACAAGGTCTATCGTGAGTAGTTTCATCGAGCATTTTCAAACTGATTGGGAGGCTATGACCACCAGTGATTGGGTAGGCCTGATCATGACGGTGGTCACCTTCATACTCATGGTAGGCGTTTATTTCTACGCCTTACGTCCGAAAAATCGGGACAAGCTGGAGAAGAACCGCTTTATCCCGATGGATGATGATGCAATTGATAGCGGAGAGAAAAATGGCGGATAACAATTCTTTTCCGGGTGAAAACAATACCGGACACGTGTGGGACGACAACCTCCGGGAGCTGACCAATCCCCCACCGCGTTGGTGGATGCTGGCCTTCTGGGCCTCGGTGATCTGGTGGGTCGTTTACGGTGTTCTCTACCCCATGTGGCCAGTAGGCCATGAGTCAAACAAAGGTCTCATTGGCTGGACTCAGATGGATGAGTACATTAAGGGTGTCGATGAGGTGGAAGCGATCCGTGCCGAATTCGAGACTCAGATAAAAGGCATGTCGGCCAAGGAGATTTTGGCTGCACCTGGTCTTTCTCAGTATGCGGAAGCTTCAGCCAAGGTGCTGTTTGGCGACAATTGTGCTGCCTGTCATGGCGGCGGTGGCCAGGGCGGTCCCGGCTATCCGGTGCTTGCTGACGATGACTGGCTCTATGGCGGTAATATTGAGGCCATCGAACAGACCATCAGCATGGGCCGTAAAGGTATCATGACGGCACATGGCAAGATCTTGTCGGATGCTGAAATCGATAGCTTGTCAAAGGCGATCGAGGCAGGTGATCCGACGTCAGATCCCAACTTTACCCAAAAGGGCTGTATTGCTTGTCATGGCATGGACGGCAAAGGTATGGCTGTCCTGGGTTCGGCAAACCTGACCGATGGCATATATCGCTTTGCGCCTGCTGAGGGTGAAAGCCTATTGGAAAGCATTAAGCACACCATCAAGTATGGCGTGAACGATGCGACCGAGCCAAAATCGCGTGAAGCCGTTATGCCGAAATTCGGTGAAAGATTGTCAGCGGATGACATCAAGAAGCTGGCTGTTTATGTACACAAGTTCGGTGGCGGCCAGTAGACTAAGACTGGATAACTATCCACTGAACTGGCATTTTTTCCACCATGACCCTGTGTGACAGGAAGCCGCACAGGGTCTTAGAAGAGTTAGGGGATTGCTATGAACGGAGATGCAGTATTCTGGGGTTCGATTGCAACTGTGGTTCTAGCCATAGTTATTTTCGTCTTTCTTGCATTCAAGATAAAAAGCCTCATGAAGAGTGATGCCGAAAAGCACAATAGCTGAGCAAGCAGATCGTTGACATAAAAAAGGGGGGGAAACCCCCCTTTTTTTATGGATTAAGGATAAATTCCGGAAAATCAGCAGTCGGAAATATGATTAGGGACGGTTGTTTAATTGATGCTAATGTATTGATAAATCGCATTGGCGTGTAATTATGCTAGCATTTATCATTTTGCCCTGAACGACATCACTGATTTCACAGGAGTTGATCCCTTGAGCGGAAATGAGAACACGACAGCCCAGCAGTCTGTGGTGGATGACCTTTATGCGGAGTCGGTGCATTGGCATCTCAATACCGGCGAGGAGACCATTCATGCCAAGCGCATGGGAGGTTACTGGCGCAATATTAAATGGCTGAGCGCTGCGGTTTGGATCATCTTTTTCATCGGTCCCTATTTTCAGTGGGGTGATCGGCAGGCGGTTCTTTTCGATATCCCCAACCGCCAGTTCCATATCTTGGGCATCACCATACTGCCGCAAGATTTCTGGATGCTCTCCCTGACACTGCTCTTCTTTGCCCTTTTGTTGGCAGTAGCCACTGCATTAGCCGGTCGTGTCTATTGTGGTTTTTTCTGTTTTCAGACTGTTTGGACCGATGTGTTTACCTGGTTGGAGGATAAGCTCGAGGGTTCACCCCAGAAACGGCGAAAACTTGAGAAGGCGCCCATCAGTTTCTCTAAGGTAAGAATCAAGGTAACCAAGCATATCCTCTGGCTCGTTATCTCGGTAGTGACCGGCATCAGCTTTGTCGCCTGGTTCTATGACGTCTTCGATCTATGGCGTGATCTGTTTACTTTGCAGGCCAGCGCGGTCGCATATGGCACCATCGCATTGTTTACCGCAGGCACCTATGTCCTCGCGGGTTATATGCGTGAGCAGGCCTGCTTCTGGCTCTGTCCCTATGCCCGTATACAGGGTGTTATGATCGATAAGACGACGGTGGTACCCACCTATGATTTTCATCGCGGCGAACCTCGGGGCAGAATCAAGAAAGGGCAACCCGAAGAGGAGAGAACCACGGGGGATTGCGTCGACTGCAAACAGTGTATTGCTGTCTGTCCCACAGGTGTGGACATCCGTCATGGCCAACAGGAGGGCTGTATCATGTGCGCCCTCTGTATCGATGCCTGTGATGAGGTCATGGTGAAGATCGGTCGGCCGAAAGGCTTGATTCGATATGAATCCTATGAGGCCTTGGAAGCGAACAAGAAACCACAACCGCTCTACAAACGGCCAAGGGTATGGATCTATGCGGCGATCATGTCGGCTGCCGTGATGGGTATAGCCTATGGATTGACCTCTCTGGCGCCGCTGGAGTTGAAGGTCATTCATGATCGTCAGCCGCTATTCGTGCTGCAGAGTGATGGCAGCATCCAGAACAAATACACCTTGAAGATTCTCAATAAGATGACTGAGGATCTTTCGGTCAAAGTTTCGGCACAAGGGCTTGAGGGTTTGATCATGGTGGATGAGGATCAGGTGACTACCGCAAGACGTGGAAAGGTAACGGCACGGACGGTATTCCTTCGAGTACCAAAAGAGTTGTTGACCGCTGAAACCTCCCCGGTCAAGTTCACAGTGCAAGGAGAGTATGACGGCCAGCAGTTGGAAGGCAGTCGGGATAGTGTATTTATCGGCCCTAAGCGTTAGAATCAACGAGTCTGAATTTGAGGGCGGGCGCAAAAGCCCGCCCTTTTTAATTGTTCTTCCAAAAAGTTATAATCCACAGCTATGACAGAGAAAAAATCAGCCTGGCAGAGTCCGTGGGTCATCGCCTGGGTGGCCATGGTGGTGATCTTCTTCACCATGAATATGATCATGATATATCTCGCCATCGACAATAATCCGGGTTTGGTGGTGGATGATTTCTACGAACGCGGCGAGGATTATGAAGAAAACATGCTCAAAAAGCAGGCAAGAAATCCCGGTTGGATCATGAGTATAGATATGCCCCGGAAAATCGATGTCGGCCAGTCGGTTGTCTGTCGTTTTTCGGTGAAGGACAAAGTGGGGAATCCCATCTCCCGGGATGGTGTGACCTTTTATGCCTATCGTCCGTCTGACGCCAAACAGGACTTTTCCGTTGCCATGAATCAAGTTGGGCCTGGTGAGTATGAAGCTGAGGTGAGCTTCCCTCTGAAGGGGGCCTGGGATACCTTGGTCAGTATTAAAAACGGGGAAGATGAATACAATACGCCCAAGCGAATTGGCGTTGGAATTGATTGGATCCCTTGAGTATCTCTCCTTTAGTACAAGCCAATCAATCAGAGGAAGACAGTCCGGAGGCCTGCTTTCACTGCAATCTGCCTGTTCCGCCTAAAGAGGATATAGTTGCCGAGATTGACGGTGAACCTCAACATTTCTGTTGTGTGGGGTGCAAAGCGGTATGCGAGGCGATCTATGCAGCGGGATTGGATGGATTCTACCTGCGCACCCCGGAAGATGGCTGTCTAGCTCCACCACCCGAAATCCCCAAGGATTTTGCACTCTACGATCTGGATGAGGTGCAGGAAGAGTTTGTCGATGACCTAGGGGAGGAGAGAGAGATACATCTGCTGATCGAAGGCATTCACTGTGCCGCCTGCGTCTGGCTCATTGAGCATACCCTCAATGCCGAAGCCGGAGTAACCTCGGCCCAGGTCAATCTGTCTGGGAAGCGGCTGCATGTGAAATGGCACAATAGCGCCATCAGTCTGTCCCGGATCATCAAACGTCTAGGCCAGATAGGTTACGCGGCGGTACCGTACGACCCGGAGATTGCTGAGGGTTCGCTGAAAAAGCAGAACCGCAATTTACTCTACCGCATGGCCTTTGCCGCATTCGGTATGATGAATCTGCTCTGGGTATCCATAGCACTCTATTCGGGCGCAAACGAGGGGGAGTTCCGCTCCCTTTTTCACTGGATCGGATTTGCTCTGGCAACACCAGTGTTGCTCTACTCCGGTTACCCCTTCTACCGTGGTGCCTGGTCCGGTTTGCGCAATCTCCATCTGGGCATGGATCTACCCATCGCCATCGGTGCGTCGATCACCTATCTCTATTCTGTCTATGTGACTGTTACCGGGAGCCTGATAGGCGAGGTCTACTATGACACAGTGGTCAATTTCCTGTTTGTTATTCTGGTCGGCCGCTATCTGGAGGCGATCTCTAAACGCCAGGCGGTAGCAGCAACACAACGTCTGCTGGACCTCCAGCCCCGGGTGGCAACCTGCCTGGTGGATGGTGAGGAGAAGATCGTTCCTATCCGGGCTGTCGGTACCGACGACACAGTCATGGTCAAACCCGGTGAAAGGATACCCGTAGACGGTGTTGTCACCAACGGGCAAAGCAGTGTCGACGAGGCTATGCTCACGGGAGAGTCCCAGGCAGTCAATAAGAAGGAAGGCGACATAGTTTCTGCGGGCACCATCAATGCTCATGGTGTTTTACAGGTTAAGGTTACCGGTTCCCTGAAGAATACTGCGCTTGGGCGTATTATACGTCTGGTTGAGGAGGCTCAAGGTTCCAAGGCCCCAATCCAGTGTCTTGCAGATCAGATTGTTCCCTGGTTCGTGGCGGTAACACTGCTATTGGCGACGGCGACCTTTCTTTTTTGGGTCGATAGCTCCTTTGAAGTGGCGTTATTGGCCGCCACTTCAGTGCTCATTATCACCTGTCCCTGCGCCTTTGGCTTAGCAACGCCCATGTCCATCGCAGTGGCATCCGGACTGGGTGCGAAATACGGCATTTTGGTTAAGAACGGTGAGGTGCTTGAAACCCTATCATCGATTAATCATGTTGTCTTTGACAAGACAGGCACCCTGACAGAGGGTGGCATGTCGGTGGTCGGGATCTATACGGAAGAGGCTGAATGGGAAGCGAACCAAACCACCCCTCCAGCCGAATCCGTGGTTGAGCTTATGCAAAAGGCATTCGCCATAGAGCGGTTTTCCGAGCACCCTACTGCCCAGGCGGTTACAAGTTGGTACCAAGCGTTTGCATCGGGAACAACCCGATTGAAGGGGAGAGAGTTTAGATATAGGCCTGGCCTGGGTGTCTCTGGGATTGTGGCGGATCAGCAACTCTGTGCCGGTAATTCGGTGATGATGGGTAACGAAGGGCTAGCACGATCTGACCGGCTTGAACAGCTAGCCCGGCAATTGGGAGAACAAGGCGTTGGCTCATTTTACATCGGCATAGATGGCCGCCAGGTCGGATTGATTGCGGTCGAGGATAGGATACGGCCGGATGCCAGGGAGTTGATCTCTGATCTCAAGGCAGAGGGTCTGCATCTCACCTTGCTGAGCGGTGATCGCCAACAGGCAGCAGAGGCGATTGCGCATCGTCTGGGGGGAATGGACGTGATTGCTGAGGTATTGCCGGAGGAGAAAGATCAGGTTGTGCGGCGACTGCAGGAACAGGGGCAACGAGTGGCAATGGTGGGTGATGGCGTCAATGATGCGCCGGCCTTGGTTCGGGCGGATGTGGGCATTGCAATGGGATCAGGAACCGATGTATCCATTGCCAGTGCGGATATAGTGTTGATGAGTAGTGAACTGGAGAAGGTGAGGCTGGCCATTGGTCTCTCCAAACGGACTCTTTTGACCATCCGTCAAAATATCGGTATATCAATCGTCTACAATATCATTATGGTTCCGCTGGCCATGGCGGCGTTTGTCACACCATTGGTCGCTGCTATTTCGATGCCACTCAGTTCACTGGCGGTAATTGGAAATTCGGCGCGTATACGAACTTTATTCAAGGGTGTTAGAGCACAGTAACAATATCTGCGAGCCCGTGCTGGAGTGGTTATAACCTGAAACAGACAGGCATATTGTTTCAGCAACCTGTAAACTGTACGCGAGAGAAACGGCAGGATTGAACGTCGATTGTTTTCGTCAGTATAAGAAAGCCGGGAGTCCGCCTGATCGCCAGGCAGACCTGGAGGTATTACTGCCTCGGTTTGTGGTTAGTCAATCTATTGGAGCAGCTAGATGGATGTCATTTATGGTTTGATACCCGGCATGATTCTTTTAGGACTTGCAGCAGTCGGAGTACTGTTTTGGGCAGCCCGAAGTGGCCAGTTTGATGACCTGGACGGGGAAGCCCACCGTATTCTGATGGACGATGACATCAAAACGACTAGGAAGAAGACAATACCCAAACAGATGATGCCGGATGCTGAAGATCAGGAGTGACTGATCAGGATCGATTGGGTCTGTGTGAACAGGCCCCAGGTCATTCCCCCATTTCATCTGTGTTGTGCGTGATATGTTCCACAAAGGACGGGATTCTCTCCAGAGGCATATATTGAATCAGCTCTTTTCCTTCAGGATTGACTCCAATACTCAGGCCTTTATGGGGATAGATCCAGTGTGTCACCCCACTCTCACCCTCACTGATTCTCTCCGAAGGTTCGCCGAATCGGCTGAGAATGAGTGATTCATCCAGATTGGCTGCGGGTACGTAGTTGATCAATTCGATAGGAAGGTTGGCCGCCAGGAGTTGGTCTTCACTGGATAATTCAACTTTATGTATGGTCTCGGATGTCCTGCTGATACGGGATCCCCGGTTGAACAATCCTTGCAGTTGGGCTGTTTCAGCCTTCAGAACCAATATAATGTCAGCCCGTAAACCGCTCAGGAAGACCCTCTCAAAGTAGGCTTCCAGCGCTGGATCTCCGGTTTCGGCAAGAAACATATTGATTTCTCCCTGCTCCTGAAAGACTTCACGGGCATCAACAAGTCGGCTGCGATTCAGGGTAAGATCGAACACTTCAACTTCATTGCTTGCATTGATAGTAATATCCCAAGGCAGTCTGGGATTAGTGTCTACTGTACGACCGCCAGGCAAAAGTATCGCTAGAGCAATCGCTACCAGCGACAACGAGACAACCCAAAAAATTATCTTTTTTTCCATATGTAAATCCGATACCAGAATTATCTTTTCAATGATCGACACCGATGAGATTTGTGCCAGGTTGTGCGCACCTGTGTATATTTGCCCAACCGCCTCTAATCTTGCAGGAATTCTACCTTGGGAAGCGGTATTTCGCTTATAACAATTCTCAAAGAGCATCCATGTTTCGGTATGGTGATCTATATCATACTGTTTTTACTACTTAATCAGCAAAATAATGGCTTGTGAAAAAGCTGATTAATGAGATTGAGGGGTGAATAGGTGTGCAATCTTTCCGCTGGTTACAGCTTTGTAGTGATGCATTCATACAGATCCGGTGGTAGTCTCATATTTCAGTTGATGATCGTTTAGGCTCAGATAGATGAAATTCGAGATTTCCGATGATTTGGTGCATAAAGCCAAGATTCCACACGATATCTTTCTTACCAATCTGATCGGTAACCATATCCTGTGGTTTGTGGCGGCGTTGGGACTTGTTCGCTCATACTGGCAACCCCTGGCACTGGTACCCATCTTCTCTTTCGTGGCGCTCTTTTACACACTATGGCGGGCCAGGAAATCACAGGATCACTGGTATGTCTGGGTGCATTGGCAGATTGCGGCTGAGCGCAGCCGTATCTTTATCTATATGTTGCTGGCCGTTCTGGTTGTCTGGTTTTTGGGTTGGATCGGATTTACCTATTTCGATATGAAAAAGGTTGCTGTGATGGCACTGATCGGAGGGGTTGGTATATTGCCTATTATGGTCACGGTATTGATTCTGATTCTCATGGAATCTGATGCATTGCACCAGGCATCATCGTGTCGATTGGGTAAAAGCGCGGTGAAAAGATATCCCTATCCAGAGGATGTTGTTGTTCTGGAGTATGACAGTGATGAGGATGCTCATGTCGAAGCGGAGGAAGGGGTTAAATCATAAACAGCGCGGCGGCCACTCGACGCCCCTCTGACATCAGTATATTGTAGGTTCGGCAAGCCGCGGCCGTATTCATTACTTCAAGTCCGATCTGGTTCTGCATCAGTGGCTGTGTCAGGCTGGGATGCGGAAAGTGTTGTCTGTCACCGGTTCCCAGAATGACGATTTCTGGAGAGAGTTCAGCGAGAAAGCTGAAATCCTCCTGGCTGAGATCGAGAAAACCACCGGGACGCCATGCTGAGATGATCCGGTCAGGGAGCACAATGCAGTTTTCTCTGTAAATGACCCCGCTGACGGTGACTTCACCCTGATCATAGCGTTGAATTGAGAGGCCATCGCTGGCCTCGTCGAGTATGAATTTCATGCGCAGACCATACCCTATTCAAACCTAGGAAAAAAGTCAGTTTCCGGCCGATCAATGGTTGCTGAGCGAATACGGTGTATCTTGAATTCTGTTTTCCAACGGGACGTAACTCTAACTTTCCATGCGGCAATCGCCTTGCAGTGGATCGCTGGTGTAATGTTCTTTACGTTCACGGCACGAAACCACTGATCGGACTTATCAATCTGGATCTATCTCATCTTGTCAATTGATCTTTGATAGTGGGTCAGTTAACTTTACCTCTTTTAACCCATTAGAAAAGTCGAGGTTCTCGTGTCAACGCCAGAGATGGAAGAGTTCCGCAGAATCAAGCGGTTGCCGCCCTATGTGTTCGCTATTGTCAATGAACTCAAGGCGGCGGCACGAGCGCGTGGGGAGGATATCATCGACTTCGGCATGGGAAACCCGGATCAGCCAACACCCCAGCACATAGTCGACAAGTTGTGTGAAGTGGCGAACCGAAAGGATACCCATCGCTACTCCATGTCAAAAGGCATACCTAGGTTGCGCCGTGCTATGAGCAACTGGTACAAATCCCGTTACGATGTGGCGCTGGATCCCGAGACCCAGGTGATTGCCACAATTGGCTCAAAAGAGGGTCTGGCCCATCTTGCACTGGCCTGTATGGGGCCGGGTGATTCGGTGTTGGTGCCAAATCCGGCCTATCCCATACACCCCTACGGCTTCATCATCGCAGGCGCCGACGTGCGTCACGTACCAATGGTGCCGGGAATCGATTTTTTCGATGAACTGGTGAAGTCAATCAAAGACTCCTGGCCGCGTCCAAAAATGCTGGTGCTCAATTTTCCAGGGAATCCAACCACACAATGTGTCGATCTGGAATTTTTCGAGAAGGTGGTGGAGATTGCAAAAGAGTACAATATCTGGGTTGTGCATGACCTGGCATATGCCGATATTGTTTTCGACGGTTATGTGGCGCCTTCAATTCTGCAAGTGCCCGGAGCTGACGAGATAGCCGTTGAATTCTACTCCTTGTCAAAGAGCTACAACATGCCCGGTTGGCGGGTTGGATTTATGTCGGGTAACAAAACCCTTGTTGCTGCCCTGGCTCGGATTAAATCCTATCTGGATTATGGTACTTTCACGCCGATTCAGGTGGCGGCAATAGCTGCTCTTGAAGGACCGCAGGATGTGGTTAAAGAGATTTGCGGTATGTACCAGAACCGTCGTGACGTACTCTGTGACGGTATAAATAATATCGGCTGGCAGGTGGAAAAACCCAAAGCGACAATGTTCGTTTGGGCGCCTATTCCAGATGCGTATAAATCAATGGGATCGCTTGAATTTTCCAAGAAACTTCTGAGTGAAGCTAAAGTGGCGGTCTCCCCAGGTATCGGTTTCGGTGAACATGGTGATGACCATGTAAGGTTCGGATTAATAGAAAATGAGCACCGGACCAGGCAAGCTGTGCGTGGAATCCGTGATATGTTTCGTAATGATGGTTTAAAAGCCTCATAAACTAATTGGACTTATTACAGCAGGAGTAGAGATCTTGAATCCAGTTAAAGTTGGTTTGTTGGGACTCGGGACCGTGGGTGGTGGTACGCTGAATGTTCTGACCCGCAATGCCGATGAAATCGCTCGTAGGGCAGGCCGGGGCATCCAGATTACCCATGCGGCAGCAAAACAATACGACCCCAGTCAGCTCATCGGACTCGAGAATGTGGAGGTTACCGATGATGCGTTTTCCGTGGTGGAGAACCCAGAGCTGGAGATTATCATTGAGTTGATCGGAGGTTATACCCCTGCACGAGAATTGGTCTTGAAGGCTATCGAGAATGGCAAGCATGTCGTCACCGCCAATAAGGCGTTGATTGCCATGCACGGCAATGAAATCTTCGAAGCGGCTCAGCAAAAGGGTGTTATGGTTGCCTTTGAGGCCGCCGTTGCGGGTGGAATTCCAATCATTAAAGCGGTTCGTGAGGGATTGGCGGCAAACCATATTGAGTGGATTGCGGGAATTATCAATGGCACCGGCAACTTCATACTCTCAGAGATGCGTGACAAAGGGCGTGAGTTTGCCGATGTCCTCAAAGAGGCACAGGCTTTGGGTTACGCTGAGGCGGATCCGACCTTTGATGTGGAAGGTATCGATGCTGCACACAAGTTGACGATCCTCGGTTCCATTGCCTTTGGTATTCCACTCCAATTCGAAAAGACCTATACCGAAGGTATTACTAAAATCGAACCGCAGGATGTCGAGTATGCAGATCAGTTTGGCTATCGAATAAAGCACCTTGGTATTACTCGCAAGACAGAGACAGGGATCGAGATGCGGGTCCACCCGACCATGATTCCCAGACGTCGTCTCATAGCCAATGTGGACGGCGTTATGAATGCCGTGTTGGTTAAAGGCGATGCGGTAGGCCCTACCCTATACTATGGTGCGGGAGCCGGCTCAGAACCTACAGCGTCGGCAGTTGTGGCGGATGTGGTCGATGTCGTGCGCATGTTGACTACAGATCCGGAAAACCGTGTACCGCATCTTGCATTTCAACCAGGTAAATTGGTTGACTTGGCGATATTACCCATCGAAGAGGTGGAAACCACTTTTTACTTACGTATGCAGGTTGTCGACAAGCCGGGAGTGGTTGCTAAAATTGCCAGCATTCTGGCTGAATCGCAGATCAGTATCGAAGCGATTCAGCAAAAGGAACCCAACGAAGGGGACAATACCGTTCCATTGGTTATGCTGACGCAGAAAGTCATCGAGAAACAGCTAAACAAAGCTATCGCGGAAATAGAGCAACTGGAAACTGTATTTGGGCAAGTGATGCGAATACGCGTCGAACGCCTCGATGGTTGAACTGTGATTTCATAAGCTTGTGAAGCCATTGTAAACGTACCGGATTCGAATACTCACAATTGTTCGATAGCAGCATTCAAATCATAATATTGATCTGATCTCTTCGATACAGTAATTAGTTTTTTTTGAGGTTTATATCATGCCATTCCGTACCCGCTATACAGGATTGATAGAAAGATACCGCGACAGACTGCCTGTTCATGATGACACCGGGATAATCAGTCTTGGTGAGGGTAATACACCGCTTATACGTCTTAACAACATCCCCCGACAGCTCGAGAGGGACGTGGATATCTATGTCAAGTACGAAGGGTTGAATCCAACAGGCTCCTTCAAGGACCGTGGCATGACCATGGCTGTAACCAAGGCTGTGGAAGAGGGAAGTAAAGCGATCATTTGCGCATCGACCGGAAATACTTCGGCTGCGGCTGCTGCATATGCAGCACGTGCAGGTATCACAGCATTTGTCTTGATACCGGACGGAAAGATAGCCATGGGAAAACTTGCTCAAGCAATGATGTATGGTGCGGTTACAATTCAGATCAAAGGGAATTTTGATGATGGTATGCGGTTGGTAAAAGATGTTGCCTCGCATGCCCCCGTAACCATAGTCAACTCGATCAATCCATATCGCCTGCAAGGCCAGAAAACCGCCTCTTTTGAGATCGTTGAGGAGTTGGGGCATGCACCCGACTATCATTGTTTACCGGTTGGGAATGCTGGGAACATCACTGCGCACTGGATAGGTTACCGTGAATACAGCTGCACCACGGCGGATCATGTTACTGAGGCATGTGCTTACTGTAACGGGAAATGTAAATTTGCGGGGGGTGCGGTTACAGGCAAACAACCAGTAATGGTAGGCTACCAGGCCTCCGGTTCAGCGCCATTTTTACGCGGGGGGCCTGTAAAAGATCCCGATACAGTCGCTACTGCGATACGTATTGGTAATCCGCAATCATGGAATCAGGCCTGGAAAGTCAAGGAAGAGTCTGGAGGTTGGTTCGATGAATGTACAGATGAGGAGATCCTGGCCGCACAAAAACTCCTGGCACAGCAAGAAGGCGTATTTTGTGAACCAGCTTCAGCCACATCACTGGCAGGCGCCATGCGTGATGTCAAATCAGGAAAAATCCCCGAGGGTTCAAGTATCGTGTGTACATTAACCGGTAATGGACTCAAGGACCCGGATACGGCGATACAACAATCAACATCACCTGTGCTCACGATTGATGCTGAACTTGACGAGGTTAAGCGAGCTATTTTAAAAAATATGGAATAGCGACGGATTCTCTGAATTGCCGGATTGCAATGTATATCTTATATGAAAGATACGAGGCACATCCATCTGCTCTTGCCAGATATACTCTGGCCACAAGAGGAAAACAAACTCGAAAAGCCACCAGTCAGACCCACTACGCTTGAAAAGATATTGACACGTTCAAAAGTCGTTCCTTTCCATGGCAACGATTTGACGGTAACACTGTTTAATTTATTCGGGATCGCGAGTGATTCAGGCTCTGACTATCCGGTTGGCGCTGTTTCATATTATGGTTATGGTGGTGTACCGGCCAAAAGGTGTTGGGCAAAAGCAACCCCGGTACATTTAATGGCAGACGGGGATAGGGTTTTATTGCTTGGCCCCGATCAATTAGATATTAAGCAAAATGAAGCAGAGAACCTAGCCAGGGATTTCAATGATCATTTCAAACAGGATGGGCTGTCTCTTTTTATTCAATATCAGGATGACTGGTATTTGCAGCTTCCTGAATGCCCGGAATTAATAACATACGATATTGATTTTGTGCTTGGGCGCCATATTGAAAACTATCTACCCAATGGTACTGATAGACCTGACTGGTTGAATATTTTTAATGAAACTCAAATGCTGTTTCATCAAAGTGACGTAAATCAACAAAGAATGGCGTTGGGGCGTGCCACGATAAATGGGTTGTGGTTTTCTGGATTTGGAGGATTGCCCGCTACAGGTCAGGGATATGACGCAATATATTCCTCATTACCGCTGGCAAAAGGATTGGCGCGACTCTCGAATACAATTCATTATGAACCGCAAAACGTCTTTGATGAGATCGGATGTATCGATGGAGAGACTATTATTATCTATATGGGATTTGCAGATTCCAAAAGGACTCTAGACCTTGCCCAATGGGAAGATGCCTTAATGCATACCAATGACTGTCTTGACAGAGTATTCAACGGCAAGTCCTGCGAAGAATTCTCTATTTACAATTGTAGGGGTGAAGCCTTTCTCTTAAGCAGGAAAAGACTGAGAAGAGGCTTTTGGAAACCCAACAAAAATATTTTCAGTGCCGCAAAAGGAAAAAGGGGATAGGTTTTACGCCAAATTCCTGATTGCACGAGTGCCTGCTGGACCAGTCTAGAGTTTGAGCACTGTTCATCTTATGTGACTCACAGTTTTCCGCGTATTTAATATGGGTAAATTGTAAAAGTCATGATATGGCGATAAACAATAACCGAGGACAAGTGATGCACTCACTCACCCGGCATACTGCTTATAGGGTGTCTGATAGATTTACCTGTTTCTGGGAAATAGATTTGTAGCTACTAGGTGAAACTGCATACCTGTACAGCTGTATGACTGAAGACTCAAAATAGGCATGCTTGCATTATGAGTATTAACTTATTGATTAAAAAGGATATTAATCCTTCTGTACAGAACTGGTATTGGATAAGATCTGCACAATTGGACATGAATCCGTTAATGAATTGGTTAAAGTCTATTATTTAAGGAAGTAGGGGACTTAGTGTATTAATTCGGTTGTCAGAAAGGACCTTAAATCCTGAATGGACCAGCGGTAATACTGCATTGCAATAGTATTTTGTGAACTTAATCATATCCAATTGCGAACTGACGCATGGAGAAACTACTATTAACTGCCGATAATAGCTTTAGATTGAGTTTTTGACACACTACAACGCCGGGATGTTTGTTAAGTGTTTGGCATGGTTTCACTGAGCTGGTAAATGTAAAATATGTTATTTATCAATATTTTATGGAGTCATACTCAAGCACCCGGAGAGCCCTGGTTGTCAGGTTTGTTGAATCAACCCGTTTGGTTGATTGCTAATGGTTACAAACGACACAATGTGATGATAATTCCATGAGTCGAGGCCTAAAGTATCGATAGCTTGATTAAAGGCTAACATGATTATTGGAAAATTTATGAGTCGACTTTCCTGATAGAAATGCAGTGAATTAAATTCTCTCTCAAGGGCCACTATATGCATCACACAAGTTACAACTACTGTAATATACACAATCTATGATTGTTGAGGGTAATATCATGAAGAAGCTGTTAATTTTTACATCACTATGTCTTGCCTTCTCAGTCGCACAGGCAAAAACGCTCTATGTCGACAATAGTACCGGCAACGATAGTACCAGTTACGAAGCTAACAGCAGTTCGAATCCCTGGGCGTCCCTTGGACGGGCCGCATGGGGAAGCACTTCCTTAACAAATACGAATACTGGTCAGGCCGCCCGTGCCGGTGATGTCGTGATAGTCAGGTCCGGTAGTTATAATGTCAGCTCAGGGACAGGTGAAAGATATATTCCTGTTTACAATCCTGCTAATTCAGGAACAAGCGGTAATCCAATTGTATTCAGGGCAGAGGGTAATGTAGTTTTGAGCTCCAGCACTAATACAATAGGTGAGCCGATTATAGGCACATATGCAAGGAGCCATATCGTCTGGGATGGCTTTATACTAGATGAGAGAAATATCAACACAAAATCGGATACAGGGCCGGTTGTTATATGGAACTCGGACAATGTAACCATTCAAAACCTAACTGTAAGAGGTATAACGTCTAGCTGGAATGACAACCACAATGCCATTCGAATTGAGCGGTCCAGAGATTCGTTAGTTCGTAACAATACACTTTACGGTACAAGGAATGCGGGCAGAAACAGAAATGGATCATCGATCATGCTCTATTATTCCAATAATATAACAATAGAAAACAATGACATCTCAGATAGTAGTGGTGGAATATTCGTGAAAGGGGCCAATGGTGGGCCAATGACGATCAGATACAACTATCTCCATAATATCGATGCTGAAGGTATTGCCATAGGTGGACTGGGCACTGCGTCGGAGCAGTATGGCGGAGAAATTTACCAGAATATCATTCGCGATAGTGCCGCCGGCATCACTTTTATTGGTTACGATTCATATAGTCCTGCCAATATTGATGTTGTAAACAATACATTCTATAACTGCTCGAATGGTGGTCTCTTCTTCAAACCCAGTACAAACGGTTATAGAGATCTCGTATTTGCCAACAATATTTTTGTCGGCAACACGCGCGGTATACAGGCAGAGGATATTTCTAATCTAAGCAGTATGACGTACAGAAATAATCTTTATAGTGGTAATGGAGTAACTTCTCGTGTCAACTACAGCAATTACAGCTTTTCGAGCTGGCAGAGTAGCTTCAACAAAGACACTGTAGGTTCTATTTCCACGGATCCGGCCTTTGCTGATACAGCGGGCAATACCCTGACTCTTTCGAACAACTCTCCGGCAATTAACGCTGGTGTAGACATTCTGAACCTGCAGGGTCGTGGAACAGGCGCTAGTATCAACTTAGGTGCGCATATCACCAGCAATGATGTTATAGGTGTAACTGGTACATTGCCTGAGCCGCCGGCTCCCAGCGCAGTACCGCCGAGCCCGGCAGTTTTGTATTAATCACTGATAAACAACTAAGTGCAACAGCGGGATACCACGGATATTATCCGAGGTATCCCGCTTTTTTTTTTGTCAAATAATTAAAAAAACAGCTGAACAAGTAGTCATTTCCATGTCAAATTCAGTTGTATCGGCCTCAAGAATCAATTTCCCGACCCTATTATTCTGTCCTTATCAGTTATTGGCAGCTATTTAGCTCGTCCTTTTGTTTTCGTGACCATCATGACATACTTGGTAAGCTTTTTTTGCTACCTGCGTTGGTATTTAATATGTATAACAAAATCAGTATGTTAGTAGGGAATAAGAATGAAAGGGCGCTATAAAATTCTGATTACGATCAGTGAATTAATTCATAGTTCGCAGGTACGCAATTTATACGATCTTTTATCAATTATAGATACAGATGTTTTTGATGTTGAAGTCGGTGCGCTAGCTACCGGCAATGAAGCTCAGGCGGATATTGAGAATTTAGGGTTTGAAGTGTTTCGCCTCAGACTCCAGCCCACACGTGGTTTTACATTAGAGAAATTAGTGGATCTGATTAAAGGTCCGTTTATTATTAGAAATAGAAAGTATGACTTAGTACATTCATTTTTATACCAATCCCTTTTTACCGAACCATTCTTTTTTAAACTCCTAACAAACTCAAAATATATATATACTAAATCCAATTTGGAGTGGAATAATCACCCAAAAAACTGGCATAAAAAATCGCAACTTGCCGATAGGATAATCAGTATTTCAAAAGCTACGGATGAATTATTGATAGATCAGGGATTTGCTGAAAAAATTAAAAAAATTTATTTAGGAATAGATACTGAGTATTTTAAATATTCAATGGAAAAAGGAGCTACATTCCGATTGGATAATGATATACCCGGTAATGCGGTTGTCTTCGGTTGTGCTGCACAGTTTATTGAGTTGAAAGAGCACATAACATTACTAAAGGCATTTGAGAGTTTAGCGGGAGTAAACAAGAATATATATCTAATCTATTGCGGGCCGAATCATAGGAATGAATATTATAACAAGTTTAAGTCCGAAATGGAGCGGTCCAAATATAGTGATCGTATCAGGGAGTTGGGTTCATTAAGTGATATGCCCAGTTTTTATTCCGCGATTGATTGTTTTGTCCTTCCGAGCAGATTCGAAGCGTTCGGTTACGTTTATGTAGAAGCAATGAGTTGTGGTATTCCTGTGATTGCATGTAGAGCAGGCGGGCCGTTGGAAATTGTTATCGACGGAGAAACCGGATATTTTTCGGAGGTGTCTGATCCATCGGATTTAGCAAGAAAAATGTCGATTTATCTGGAGAATGAAGACCTTCTGGAAAAACACGGCAAACAAAGCAGGCAAAGAGCTGTAGAAATATTTTCCAAAGAAACAATGGCAAGAAAAATGATGGACCTATACATAGAGACAATCGAACAATAGAAATCCATCTATCGACTATTCTGTTTTAAATATTTCTGCAATGATAGATAAAAAAAAGCTATTCAAGAATATCTTTTCAAACTGGGCCAATCTCGGTGTAAATATAGTTATATCGTTTTTTTTAGCGCCATTCATAGTCCATAAACTGGGAAACATTTACTACGGTGTTTGGGTAATTGTTATGCAGTTTACAGGTTATCTTTATCTATTGGATTTTGGTGTAAGGGAATCAATCATTCGCTATGTGTCAAAGTATAAAACTCAAAGGAATATTGACGAGTTAAATGAGGTACTCAGCTCAGGTCTGATTTTGTATGGTGGTATTGCTGTACTGTGTCTATTGATATCTATTGTTTTCTCTTATTCATATCCATATATTTTTGAAGTAGATAACGTAGATCTATCAACAATAAGCATGGTGGTAATTATTTGTGGCCTGACAATCGCTCAAACAATAGCTTTCAATGTCTTCAATGGCATTTTGATGGGTCTTCAAAGGTATGACATATTTAATAAAATTGGAATAATCTTTGCTTTTGTAAGGTTGGGTCTGATTCTCTATTTCCTGAATTTGGGATATGGAATTATAGCACTTTCACTAATACAATTAATAATCGGCCTTGCAAATAACTTAAGTATCTATTTTTTCTCAAAACACTTACTTGAAAAAAACAATATTCCGTTCCGCTACTCCAGAACACCACTAAAAACCAAACTGCCTATCCTCAAGAAATTATACAATTACAGCGTATACGTTTTAATAAACAATCTGGGACAAAAAGCAATATTTTATACAGATGCGTTGGTAATTGGCGCCTTCTCTTCCGTTGTGTCAGTTACATTTTATGCTATTGCGGGAAATTTAATTGAGTATCTCCGTCGCTTAATTATGATGAGCAATAGCGTTTTAAACCCGGTCGCAAGTGAGCTGGAGGCAAGCAGCAAAACAGAAAACATTGATAGTTTAATTATCAATGGCAGCAAGCTTTCCCTGCTATTGGCCCTTCCGATATGTATCGTTTTTTTCTTACTGGGAGATATGTTTATTGGTATTTGGATGGGGGAGGAGTATGTTGAACGATCATCAATTGTACTATATATACTTGCATTCAGTACTTTAATAGCAGTACCTCATACAACCATAAGCAGTATATTGTATGGAATAAATAAGCATAAAATAATCGCGAATCTGCGAATATATGAAGCAGTATCAAATCTGGCTTTGAGTGTAGTGCTGATCCACTACTTGGGGATAGCTGGTGTCGCATTAGGGACTGCAATACCTCAGGCCTTGTTTATGGTAATTGCGCTTCCGATTTTGACTAAAAGGGAAGTGAATTTTGATTATAAAATATATTTAAAAAATGTATATCTATTACCATTTTTAGCATCTTTGCCATTTATTGGGTCTATCTATTATATAAGTACAAATTACGCAACTGATTCTATGATTATATTTTTTACTTGGATATTGGTATTATTGCCGATATATATTGTTTCTGTATTTTTGATTTGTTTTAACAGCAGTGAGAGAAACCTGTTCACGAGTTATATAAATAGGGTGATGATGAGCAGATTTTCCAGAAGAAACAGTTAACAGATTGACAATGATGGGAAATGTAAAAAAAATAATGTATTGCGAGGGTAATACAGACGGTACTGTAGGGGGTTCATTTTATAGTTTATTGTACCTAACCAGTGGGCTCGATAGAACGAAATATGATCCGATGGTCGTTTTCCATGATGAACATTCCCTTTTACCGGAATATAAAAAAGCAGGTGTAAAGACTCTAATAGTACCGCCATATAAACCAATAAGTTTAGTATCAGACAATAAGTACCTAGCAAGGCTAAAAGTTATCTTCACAATATTACAGAAACCAGTGAATTTACTTGGATACCTGTTTATTTCCAGTATCAGAAAAAAAAGACTTCTAATAAAAAATAATATCGATCTACTACACTTGAACAATTCCGTATTAAGGAATAATGATTGGATGATTGGCGCATACCTAGCAGGAATACCGTGTATAACACATGAACGGGGTATCAATGATCATTATCCCCTGATATCAAGATTATTGGCTGCTAAGCTGAAAGCCATAATAAGTATATCCAAGTCTGTAACTGACACCTTGAAAAGAAATGGTATTGCCAATGAGAATATTGTAACAATACACAATGGTATTGATCCGAAAGCAGTTATTGGAAAAATTACAAATCAGGACATTCTAAAAAAACTGGGCTTAAATGAAGATCAACAAATAATAGGTGTGATGGGTAACATCAGGGAGTGGAAAGGGCAGGAAGTCGCTGTAAGAGCAATGCGAAAAATCGTGGATGAGTATCCGAATACTGTATGTCTGCTTATTGGTGATACAGCTAAAGAGGATATTTATTATAAGGATAGATTACACGTACTTATTAAGGAATTAGGTTTAGGATCAAATATTATATTTACAGGATATATAAAAAACGTATCAGACTATCTCAATATATTACAGATAGTACTACACACCTCTATCGAACCTGAGCCTTTTGGGCGTGTTCTGATAGAAGCCATGTCTCTTTCAAAACCACTGGTCGCAGCTGATGATGGGGCGGTACCGGAAATCGTCGTAAACGAAAAAACAGGATTAATTTTCAAGCCTGGAGACCATGAGCGTCTCGCAGAGTTGGTTATTAAGCTATTGCAGCACAAAAAGTATGCCGAAAACATTGGAAAGGAGGGATATAAAAGATTACTGGAGTATTTTCATATAAATGTGAATGTAGAAAAGACACAATTACTATATGATAAGATACTTTCAAATGAAATATGATTAATATATTGTATGGTCTTAGTAAAATAACTTTTAGTTTTTAAATAACATGCAACAGAATCACTTGAATTCCGACGGACGTTGACAGATGTTAGTAAATGCGATGACAGTGGATGTAGAAGACTACTATCAGGTGTCTGCGTTTGCAAAAAATATAGATAAAAGTGAATGGGAGAAATACCCTTCCAGGGTTAATACAAATACTAATTGGCTGTTGGATCATTTTGATGAGCACAATATCAAAGCTACTTTTTTTGTATTGGGATGGGTTGCTGAAAGAGAGAATCAGCTAATAAAGCGTATCTCAGATTTGGGGCATGAAGTGGCGTGTCACGGTTATAGGCATGACTTAATATATAACCAGACAAAGCAGGTATTCAAAGAAGAAACCATAAAGTCCAAGTCTATATTGGAAGATCTGATTGGTAAGCCGGTGAATGGCTACAGAGCCGCAAGCTACTCAATAACGGCAGATTCGGTCTGGGCAATCGATATTTTATGCGAGGCCGGGTTTACCTACGACTCAAGTATTTTTCCGATTGTTCATGACCGATATGGTATCCCCAATGCTGAGACCGTCCCGCACAAATATTGCACAGATTCAGGTAATGAGATAATTGAATTCCCACTTTCTACAGTTGGTATTGGTAACAAAAGATTGCCAATCAGTGGTGGAGGTTATTTCAGACTTTTTCCCTACTGGGTGACGCTGCAAGGATTGAAGATGGTTAACAAAAAGAATATCCCCTTTATTTTTTATATGCATCCATGGGAAATCGATGTTGACCAGCCAAGGATTAAGTCCTCACTGCTTTCAGAATTCAGGCACTATCAAAATTTGGATAAGTTTAAGCCAAGGCTTAAGCGCCTGATAAACCAATTCGAATTTAGCACTGTAGAAGAGGTACTTTATAAATATGGACTACTGAGTAAAGGTTAATATGATATAAAAGATTGGATAATGCATAATTTCGCAACAAGAATAATCAATTCTATCATCAGAAGAGCACAGCATATCATTATATTAATGCGTGCAAGAAAAAAGAGTAGAGAATCAATAAGTAATAGAGAAGGAAACAATATACTCGTACTTTGTTACGGTAATATCTACCGCAGCCCATTGGCCGAATATTTGCTCAAGATATTTTGTTCATCAGAAACATTTAATATTATGTCTGCCGGCTTTCATAAGAAAGAGAACAGAACATGTGAACCTGAATACCTGCAGATACTTGAAGAGTATGGTTACGATCTGTACGAACACAGATCAAAAATCGTCAGGCCTTCTGATATAAAATGGGCAGATATCATTCTTATTATGGATAGATATAATTTTGATATGCTAAAAAAAATGGATCGTGATTGTATAAGTAAGACAATGTGGATTGGCGCATTTTCAAAAAGAAAAAGTGTAGAAGTACAAGATCCATATGATAAGGGATACGATTTTACTAAAGATGTAATAAGCGATATTGAGATGTGTATAAGGGATATATGTTTAGAACTGTCAAGTAACCAGGCAGTTGTTGATAATCGCGCACTCAAAAATCAAAATATATGATAAATTCTCCGATAATAAGCGTTGAAGAGCTGGATTGTTAGATGAATTATATAAATTTTCAAAAAATGCACCGGTAGATTCAATTGGTCAATGCAACACTTCATGTTTCAATGATGAATTTGGAGTGAATAATGGCACAACGAGGGCGACCAGGGTTATCCCATGACCTAAAACAAGAAGTATGGAGAAGATGGAGATCAGGTGAGTCTCTCAGCGACATTGCGAGAGCGGTAAATAGCCAGCCTGGTTCGATTTTTGGGATATTAAGACTTCATGGCGGTATTTCACCAGCTAAACGTTGTCGAGCAGAGAATTCATTGACACTATCTGAGCGTGAAGAGATATCGAGAGGGCTAAGTGCCGGGAAGTCAATGCGTGCCATCGCTACGGACTTAAGGCGCTCGCCATCGACTATTAGTCGAGAAATTGCTAGAAATGGAGGTGCTCAGAGATACCGAGCGATCCAGGCCGACGAGAAAGCTTGGGACAGGGCTAGACGCCCTAAATTATGCTTACTGGCATTAAATGGTCGTCTTCGAAGAACGGTTACCGAAAAACTTGCTTTGGACTGGTCACCAGAGCAAATTAGTGGATGGCTTAAGAAGACATTTTCAGATGATGAAAATATGTACGTTTCACACGAAACAATTTACCGTAGCATCTATATCCAGGCACGAGGTGTACTAAAGAAGGAACTACAGAAGCATCTGAGAACTCAGCGAATTTTCCGTCAGTCCCGTTACAATAATCTTAGAGGTATTCCCAGGGGGAAGATTGTTGATGCCGTTTCAATTAGTGAACGCCCACCTGAAATAGAAGATCGTGCGATTCCAGGGCATTGGGAAGGTGATTTGATTGCAGGTAGTGCAAATACGCACATAGCGACCTTGGTTGAGCGAAAATCTCGCTTTGCTATGCTAATCAAGGTGACTGGAAAAGATACAAATACTGTTGTTTCCGCAATCAGCAGACACATTAAAAGACTACCAGTTGAGCTACGTCAATCAGTCACTTGGGATCGTGGGTCCGAGATGGCCAATCACAAGGACTTTACCGTAGCGACTGATGCAAAGGTGTACTTTTGTGATCCAAGTAGTCCTTGGCAGCGCGGGACTAACGAAAATACCAATCGATTGTTGCGTCAATATTTCCCTAAAAAGACGGATCTATCAGTTTATACACAAAGGGAGCTTAGCCAAGTAGCCAAGAAGCTAAATCAACGACCGAGAAAGGTATTGGATTTTCAAACACCAGCAGATACATTACAGCAGTGTGTTGCGCGGACCGATTGAATTTACACCAGTGAACATTAAGTGAGACAGTGAATTTATGACTTTTTTAATTTGTTCATTATATTTAAAATACAAACTATAAATATTAACCCCGGCAAATAGTGACCCAGACTACTATGGAAGAAAAGATTGATTTCATTCATATAAAGAATGAAAAAATATTCACGGTTTTCCATATTCCCGATAAAACAGATGTTAAAAAGGCGTTTGTTTTTCTTCATCCGTTTGCGGAAGAAAAATTATGGAGTCACAGAGTTTACGTAAGTTTTGCAAGAGAACTTGCCAGCCAAGGCTATTATGTGGCCAGATTCGATTTTAGAGGACATGGTGATAGTGATGGTGATTTTGTAGATTCTACATTTGAAAAGCATGTTGAAGACATTGATGCTGTAATCAATCACCTAAAAGTTAAGTTTCAAATTATGGACATTAGTCTGTTTGGACTCAGACTTGGTGCTTCACTGGCAACGGCTTATGCTTCTTCTAAAGATGAAATTAGAAATCTCATTCTATGGGATCCAGTGCTGAATGGTGAAAGGTATATGCAAGAAATATTGCGTAGTAATCTTGCAGCACAGATGGCATTGAAGGGTAAAGTAGAAATAACCAGGGATGACCTGGTTGAGCAAATGAAATCAGGTAGTCCAATTAACATTGAGGGTTATTTATTGACATATGATTATTACAATCAGCTGTCAGGGCTCGATCTACTTCGGCTGGATCATAAGAAGTCAATCAACTGTTTGATTAACCAAATAGTACGAAACCCTAAACAACCTCAGAACAAAGCATATGCTGAATTCATTGAACAATTCAGTGTGAAATCTGAATTAGTGAAATCACACGAGGAGCAATTCTGGAAGGAAATAAAGACCTTCTATCAATCTGCTGAAAATCTGAACTCTTCAACACTATCCTGGATGCATGATTTAAAATGATCTCAACTCCGGTAACCATAAAAAACAGGAACGGTTTAAAATTATACGGAATTCTTGAACAGTCTGAATCACCAGTCAAGGATACTGCCATATTGTTACTTTCGCCCGGCATAAAAATGCGTGTCGGACCTCATAGAATGTATAATAAATTGTCAAAAGTCTTCGTAGACAAGGGGTTTACTGTCTTAAGGTATGATTTTTATGGATTAGGGGATTCAGAAGGTGCTTTAGATCAAAAAGTCCTTGTCGATGTTTATAACAGTATTCAGAATGGGCGGTATATAGATGACACGATAGACGCAATGGACTGGCTTGGGACTACATATAATATTGATAAGTTCGTTTTAGGTGGTCTCTGTGGAGGAGCCATTACAGGTATGCTTGCAGGGAGTACGGATGAAAGGGTGAAAGGCTTGATAGCACTTGGCCTAATCAACGTTTTTGAGGGTGGAGAGGATAATTTCTCGAAGTTCGTGACCGAAGGACAGCTGGAAGATTTGAAAAAAGGTTACATAAGCAAATTAACAGACATAGATTCGTGGAAGCGTATCATCACACTTAAAAGTGATTTTAGAACAATATTTAAAATACTATTAAAACCAATAAGAGTGATTTCCAATAGTATAAGAGAGAGTATGAGCGCCAGCTCGAAGAAGAAAATAGAGTTCGTACATGATGAAACCAGTAACACAAATCCCAGGTTTGCACCAACATTCTTTTCAATGTTACAACAATCGAAGAAGATGCTTTTAGTGTATAGTGGAGGCGATAGATTGCTCTGGGAGTTTAAGGAAAAATTCGAGAATATATATAAATCTCATTTATCAGAATATTCACATATATACGAACTACATACTATTCCGGAAGCGAATCATATCCTTTCACTATCTGAGTGGGAGGAATCTATGCATAAACTTGTCGAAGAATGGTTAGATAAAAACTTTTAAAAAAAATTTATTTGAATTTATGCATTTCAGTCAAGTTAAGAGAATATACCTATTCTTCATAAGCGGGGCATGTAACTGATCTTATTCGAAACGAGTTACGAAAAGGGAAGGTATTATCTATAAAGCTTCGTCAAGCCTTGCCAATTGTGTTTTGTAATATGTGAAACTATCCTTAAAGAAACCTGTAAGGATGCGCCTTGTAGTATCAAGGTCGGTGCTTATAGGTGAAGAAATAATAAAAACGGTTTCGCTTTTTTGTCCAGATAGTGAGTTTACTATACCTAGTAATTTGGCTGTCAGTTCTTCATGCGTCAATTTGTCATCTATATAATACCAATTCCAAATAACACGCTTTTGCAAATACTGATTGGAAACTATAGTTTCTGCAACAGTATATGTTTTGCCACTGTCTGATAAAATATCTATTGCACGTGTTTCCACTAGTTCCCAGTTGTTTGTATCATATGGAACATTTAAATCACTAATTAATTCTTTGCCTTGCGACTGTTTTACGAAGGTGCCGATAAACAAATCTACATTTCCAGATTTATTTGAGTAACTTGTAAATAGGTTGTAATCTGATTGTTGCCAGTTAGGTCGCCATGATTGAGTTGTTGTAGTCCGATTCCAACCCTGTATTGTTGAATTTAAATCGATGGATTTAATGTCCATATCAGAGTCAGGATTGGCGTAAAGAGGAATCAATAATGGTCCTGTGCTGGAAGCTAGTAATAACAATACAGATATTGAAATTATTTTAGCCTGACTGGTTGATTTTGGATTTGAATCATTGTCTCGTATGCGGTTTTTAGCAACAGAATCACCTGTGCGGTTGTCCATATCGATCCGGCCTAAAAAAAGCAGGTAAATCATAAAGAAAATGCCAAAAACAGCCCATCCTAGCCAAATGTGGTCCTCTAATAGGGAGTGCGTCATATTCGTATAATGACCAGAGAGTACGACGATATATATTCGAACTGAGTTAGACAAAAAGGCTATTAAAGAGGCAAAAAGAATGCAAAGAAGTGACGCTCTTAGTGAGTAGTTGTAATAAAATATGTAAAGTGCTGCAGTGGTAATGGCAGCAATTTGATATCGAAGCCCGCTACATGTATCACCTACCTCAAAAATACCCTCGGGAATATGTATAAAGTATCCCTCCTGATAGGATGTGTAGCCCGTTAATTTAAGCAGCTTATCAACTAATATGGCAGTTGGTGTTTGTAGAGGCTCAGAAAATAAAAACCATAAGGGTACGGAGCTTAGCAGGATTAATATCGGGAATGAGAGCCGTAGAGTTTGTTTAAAACCAAAAAGGCTATATATATAGAATGATAGTATAAGAATAAAAAGAATCTGAGATGCTATTTGTATATATATGGATTCTGAAATATACCAGAATACCCCGAGAATTACTAAAATCAATGTTGGGAAAGGTCGAAATTCAATGCTTGATGTATATCGTTTTAATTTCCACTCATGTAAGAATAGATAAAAAGATATCGGAAGTAGCAATAGGCCGTGAGAATAGAGACTGTTTTCAGCAGTCCAATTATTATAAATACTAATAGCAGTAGAATGATAAAGGATAAATAATACTAATATTCCCAAAAAAAGCGATAAATCATAAATATAATAATTGCTAGGCGTCGATTTAGACATTTTGAGGATTTTCTTTACGGCATATAATGATTGCACGGTTAGCATGCATATTTGTATTGTAATATTAAAACTTTTTATTGATCTATTCCAGGTATAATATTAAATGCTGAATATAATATTTGATCCTTCTTATGAATGTATATTGGAGAGATCATATTTAAATCTGACTTGCCTTCACTATACAATAATTACAAAAAGAAGTGTTGTATCATGTGAATTATAATTCATGGCCGCAGAAATCAATTTATGAGACTATATATTCATAAATAAGCAGATATTCTTTAACCATAATTTATGTATTGATATGAATATTGACCACATTTGTATAGCTGTTAGATCTATAGACAGGGCTATTCCAAGAATTGCAGATATGTTTGGATATACTCAAAAAACAAACAAAATCACAAATACACGGCAAAAAGTAAATGTCGTGTTTTTAGAGAAGCAGGAATCGCTTGATATTAAACTGATAGAGCCTTCGAGTCCCGATTCCCCCTTAATTGAAAGTTTAAAAAAGGGAGAAGGTCTACACCATATCTGTTTTAAAACTGATAAAAGTGTGTCGTTGGAGTTGGATCTTTTAAAACAGAAGGGGCTTAGAGTGTTGGCGGATGCGGAAAAAGGCGAGGCTTTTGATGATGAGCTGATAGCATTTATATATGCTGGTTTTGGTTTAAATATAGAGCTTATAGATACTGACAAAAGGCGGGGGTTAATAAATACTCTAAATAATGATGAGTATAATTAACTCAAAATATAATAATAGTGAACGCAATAGATAAATAATAAAATATAAATCTACTCATGATTCTATTTGTTGATACAAATATGATACATATCGTATCTAATAATAATTGTTTGAATCTAAATATATTCGACTTGGAATAATAAATAATGATCACACTTTTCTGGCTGTCATTTGTATGTGTTATTTACGCATATTTTCTTTATCCATTACTGCTAATTGTTGTGGGTAAATACCGCAATAATGAGATTTTAATTAATGATCAGGAAATTGAGTTGCCAAGTGTTACATTATTATTGCCTGTGCATAATGAATCCAATGTTATTGAGGCAAAGTTATCTAATATAGAGAACCTGGAATACCCGGATAACTTACTAAATGTCATACTCGTATCAGATGGTTCCACTGATAATACTGTTGAAATAATCAAAAACTATGAGACTAATTTAAATTTAAAAGTCATAGTCATAGAAAACCAGCAAGGTAAAGCTAATGCGCTTAATAAGGGAGTAAATGAGATTAATTCATCAATTGTGGTGTTTACGGATGCCTCAATAATGCTTGATAAACAATCAATCCTCAAAATTGTTGTACCATTTACCGATAAGAACGTTGGTTGTGTATCTGGTGAGGATCATATCCCTGCAAATCAAGGAGGAGAAGGTCTCTATGGAAAGTATGAATTGTTCCTGCGTAATAAGGAATCAAAAATAGATTCTATAGTGGGAGCAAGCGGTTCATTTTATGCTCAAAGAACACAGTTGATTAAGCCATTTGAGGAAGGTTTGGCACCTGATTTTTTGTCTGTTTTAAATACTATCGATGCGGGTTACAGGGCAATTACTGAACCTCAGGCAAAAGGTATAATGAGTGCCTCCAAAAGTACAAGTAATGAATACAATAGGAAAGTTAGAACCCTTTTGAGAGGAATGGCGGCCCTGTTTTCTAATTTAAAGTTATTAAATGCGTTTAAATACGGTTGGTTTTCAATTTTTTTATTTTCGCATAAATTAATGAGGTGGCTAGTGCCATTTTTTCTGTTAATATTATTGATTAGTAATTATTACTTGATAGATCAGTTTGTATATAAATTATTGTTTTCAGGTCAGCTATTATTTTATTTTTTGGCGATTGCTTCTTTGCCTCAAAATAGCGTACTAAATAAAACAGCAATTGGTAAAATACCTCTATTTTTTACCATCGTTAACTTAGCAATTCTCAAAGCTTGGTTCTTGTTTTTTCAGGGTAGACGTCAGGAAATATGGAGCCCGACAAAAAGAGAAGAGAATTAACACTTCAAAATATAATACCAAATATTCACTTAACGCAATCTCTTCAAACTATGTAATGCCTTCTTTTTATCGTGAGTAAAACTATGAAGAGAGATGTACAAAAACGGTAATATTTCATATATGTCTGTGCTGAAAGTCATTAAATTATGATTATTTACCGACATATGGGAAATATCCTTACATAATATAAAGTAATGTGGATATTGAACGCTATGCCTGAGAAGATATTACAAATATTAGATTTGCGAGATTCGCCATGGATTGATGGACCAGGCAGAACCATCCTGCAGTGCGCTGACATGATAGATCGGGGCAAATGTAATATACATATTGGTGCATTTTCCGGAGAAAGTCACAACGATCATGCCTATATGAAAAAGGCAGTTGAACTGGGCTTGGATGTGGTTGCTATAAAAGAAAATAGATCATTTGACAGGCGTGTAATAGATCAGATTAAACAGGCGGTGCGAAAAAGGGCGATAGATATAATTCATACCCATGACTTTCGTTCTAATATTTATGGACTTATATGTGCGCGAAATCAGAGACTGCCATTGGTTTCAACATGTCATGGCTGGATATCAAATAATTGGAAAGGAAAAATATATACAGCAGTTGATAAATACTTATTGAGATATCATGATCAGGTTATAGTGGTATCTGAAGTAATGAAAAAGCGTCTTGTTAGGAGTGGAATAAAATCCGACAAGATTCATGTAATCAATAATGCTTTGGTGATTGATGACTACGAAATAAAACGTGAAAATAATAAATTCAGGAATGAATTCAATATTTCAAAAGATAAGAAAGTAATTGCAAATATTGGAAGGCTGAGCCCCGAAAAAAGACAAGATATCTTTTTAAATGCGGCTAAGTATCTTACCGACAAAAATAGAGACTTGATCTTTCTTATTGTTGGAGTGGGGCCGGAAGAAGAGATGCTAAGGGCGCTTGCGAATGAATTGGGTATTTCAGACAAGGTTATATTTTCAGGCTACAGAAATGATATGGTAGATGTATATAACGGTATAGATTTGGTCGTTCAAAGCTCAAATACTGAAGGTATGCCAAATGTTGTGCTTGAATCGCTCTTAATGGGTATTCCAGTGATTGCGACAAACGTAGGTGGTACTGCGCAGATTGTTCAACATAATGTGAATGGCGTGCTTATTGAATCAGAAAATTTATGTGCTTTGGAAACTGCATTGGAAGAGTATACAAACAATGTATCAAAGCATAATGAAATGGCATTGATAGGGAGGAAGCATGTCATTGAGAACTTTAACCAGGATACCAGGGTTAAAAAATTATTCAGTGTGTATGAGAGCCTGGCTGAAGAACAAAATAAATAATCATGTTGTATTTAGGCCTGTTATTATCTTTATTCCTAGATTATGTTCGACCAGCTTCGTATGTGCCGATAATTGGTCTGCTTAAAATCAATACAATAATACCGTTGATTGTTACAATTGGAGCAATATTTTATAATAGCGCGAATGATAATACTAAAATAATCAAGCATCACAACTCAAAACTGTTTCTTTTTTTCCTGTTTTTGCTTGCGATATCAGTAATCGTTGCTGATGTTACAGAATTTTCATTCAAAATATTTAAACTCGTTTTCGGTTTTATTCTGTGGTATTACATCATAATCAAAATAGTAACAGATATCGATAAGATTAAAGGCATATTTATCGTATTTGTTTTCAGTCATATACTTTTAGTAATTCTCAATCCTGATGTCGTTTTGGATCCCGCGACGAGAACATATATCTCAGGTAATGCATTTCTTGGTGATGGTAACGATTTTTCTCTGTCAGTGTCACTAACAGTGCCAATGTGCTTATTCCTTATAATGGACTCAAAGAAGACACTACATAAGGTGATATATATATTAGCGTTATTGGTATTGATATTTGCTATCGTTGGAACTCAGTCAAGAGGTGCGTCCCTGGCGCTAATGGGGACGTTCGCCTATCTGTGGTGGATGGGGCGCCAAAAAATTCTCGGTATTTTACTGATAGGTGGCGTCTTGATCTCAATACTCGCTTTTGCTCCGCCCGTGTATTTTGAGAGGATGAATACGATACGAAATTATGAATCTGAAGGTTCTGCAATGGGGCGAATAGTCGCATGGAAAACGGCAATCAGGATGGCGACAGCACATCCGATTACTGGTGTGGGGGCAGGACATTTTCCTGTAAAACTAGGTACGGATTTTAGACCGCCTGAGTTCGGGTATGAAAATTTTCCCTGGTTGACCGCCCACTCATCGTATTTCCTGATTCTAGGTGAACTAGGCTTGCCGGGAATTATCTTTTTTCTTGCATTATTGATAGGGAATTACAGAAGAAACAGCAAATTTATTCGTTTTATTAGGAAAAAATCTGATTCTATCGAGGATAGTGAAGTATACAATAAGTTGTTTTTAATGCTTAATTCAAGCTTGGTTGCATTTGCTATCGGGGGTGCATTTTTATCTGTTACGTACTATCCGCATATTTTTGTGCTTGCGGGATTGTTTGTTTCTGCGGAATTTATGTTTAAATCCCATCTTGACAAGATGAGTGAAAATGAAAACCACAAGAAAGATTAGATATTAAGATAGAGAAAGATCATGACGGTAAATAATAACAAGATTAAATTATGTCTTCTTCACTCCACATTACATATAGGAGGAGCGGAAGAGGTCACGGCAAATATCTGTAATACTATAAATAAAGATATATTTGATGTAACTGTTTGCTATCTCAAGGAAATGGGAACTATAGGTAATAAAATAGTTGATCAAGGAACGGATGTAATCGGTTTAACAAAAGAAATAAAGAAAAGTAATAAAACGGACTATTTTACCTCCTTGCGGCTTAGAAGTTATTTAAATAGAAATAACATCGATCTGGTTCATTCACATGATGTCCATTCATTGGTAGATGCCTCTCTGTGCAGGTTAACATTACCATCCATACGTTTTATACATACATTTCATTTTGGTAACTATCCGAACAGAGAGCCTGAAATGGCGAAGTTTGAAAGACTTTTCTGGCGGGTTCCAGATATGTTGGTTGCAGTAGCGGAAAAGCAAAAGAACGATGTTTGCAACTACTACAAAATACCAAGTGATCGCATAACTACAGTATGGAATGGTGTGGATGTCACAAACTTAGAGAAAAACAACGATATCATTGACGGTTACAAAAAAGAAGGGAAAGTAATTATAGGATGTGTAAATACGCTTATAGAACAAAAAGGTATGTTCGACTTGATAAAGGTTTCTAATATACTTAGAGAAAAACTACCGAATAGATTTGTATTTGTAGTGGCTGGTGACGGGCCACTTAGGACAAAATTAGAAGAAAAGATAAAGAAAGATGATCTTGAAAGTTATGTCAAATTGTTAGGATGGGTCGATTCAGCCTCAGCTGTAATTCTCCCAAAGGTGGATATATTTTTTCAGCCTTCACTTTGGGAAGCGATGTCGATGGTCTTGCTGGAAGCTATGGCAGCAAAAAAAGCGATAGTCACAACAAGGGTGGGTGAAACACCAAAAATCATTTGCAGTGCAGACCAGGGAGTCGTGGTTGAACCGGGTAATACTGAAAAAATGGCATCATCATTACAGTTATTGATAGAGCAGGTGTCTATCCGTGAAAAATATGGTTTATCTGCCGGACTTAGATACCAAGACAATTTTACAGCAGCAAAAATGGCCGCTCGGTATGAAACCCTGTATCAGAAAATAATAAACAAATAGGTAACAGCCATGAAAATTCTTTTTTTATCACAAATCATACCTTATCCACCTCATGGTGGGGTTTTACAAAGGGGGTACAACATTATTCGTGAAATTGGAAAAGATAATGATGTATATCTTCTTGCATTTCACCATCCAGATACAATTGCAAGTCAGTCGTTACTCGATGAGAGCATGGTCGAACTTAAGAAGATATGCACTGAAGTGCACTATTTTAAGTTGTGGCCTAAGCAATCAAAAATTCACAAGTTATTGGCATTTTTCCTCGGCTTCTTTTATCCGCTGCCCTTTAGTGTTCTTGCCCATAAAAGCAGTGGATTCAGAGATAAAATGCTCGATATTATAGAAAAGAATAATATTGATATTGTACATATTGATACGGTTGGACTTTCAAAATACAGGGAATTGGTACAAGACATTCCATGTGTTGTAACTCACCATAATATTGAGTCTTCATTGATGGCAAGAAGATCCAAAGTCGAATCGAATTGGTTTACAAGATATTACGTTGCGAAACAGTCTGAAAAACTGAGGAAATATGAAGCTCGGGAGAGTTCCAAATACCCTGTTAATGTAATGATGTCCAATACTGACGCAGACGAATTAAAAGAAATGACACCAGGTGTAAAGACAGCTATCGTTCCGAATGGAGTCGATATTAATTATTTTGAAGATCGCCGGGAACCGGAAGAACAGGCAATAATATATACCGGCGGCATGAATATGTTTGCGAATAAAGATGCGGTCATGTACTTGATCAGTGAAATTTGGCCATTGGTAAAAGTTAAGATACCAGACATTAAATTTTATATTATTGGGCAGGATCCACCTAAAGAACTGATCAATATTGCTTCAGAGGATAATGGAATAAAAGTCCTGGGTTATGTCGACGACATCAGGCCGTTCGTCGCTAAGTCTGCCATCTATGTCGTGCCACTAAGGGTAGGTGGTGGTACGCGTCTCAAAGTGTTAGATGCTCTGGCCCAGGGTAAGGCTATTGTGTCGACATCAATAGGTAGTGAAGGTATAGAGGTTACTGACCGTACAAACATATATTTAGAGGATACTTTTGAAGGATTCGCATCTAGTATCGTAGAACTAATCAACGATGACGCAAAAAGAAAAGAGTTAGGACGTCAGGCAAGAAAACTTGCTGAAGAGAGGTATGCCTGGCCTTCTATTGCTGAAGGATTGATTAAGGCGTACAAAAGTGTAATTCATTAGGATTAATTGAATCACTATTATGGATACGCCATTCAAGAATCTATATGACGCACTACCAGCCTCAGTGCAGAGTCTTGCGGTAACCGGGTACAGCATACTGTTAGATAGAAAGAGGTATGGAGGCGAATTTAATAAAGTAAAAAGATTTCTTGAAGAAAGTCAGTGGTATAATGAACAGCAACTAATAGAATACCAAAACAAAATGTTTACTCAGCTCATACAATATAGCTATGAGCATGTCGAGTATTACAGAAATTTAATGAGAAACTATAAGCTGAAGCCGTCTGACATAAAAACGACAGATGATTTACAGAAATTACCAGTATTGACAAAGGAGTTGATCAAGGAAAATTTTAATTCTTTGTTATCTGATGAATTTAAATCAAATAAAGTAGAGAAAGGACATACTAGTGGTACTACAGGGTCTCCGCTAGAGATTTGCTACAGTAAAAATCTTGTCAACTTTAACTATGCTATGTTAGACAGGCAGTATAGCTGGGCGGGTGTTAATCTTGCGAAATTTGGTGATAGGGTAGCTGTAATCAGGGGAAATATTATAGTTCCCCTAGATAATTTCAATCCACCATTCTGGAGATATAATTACTACCATAACCAGCTATTGTTATCATCCTTCCACTTAAAGCCTGATAATATCCCACATTATTTAGATGAGCTTCGCAGGTTTTCACCGAAGACGCTTGATGGTTACCCGTCAACTGTTTATATATTGGCAAAATACCTGAAAAACATTGGTGAAAAATTAAAGTTAGATGCAGTCTTAACATCTTCAGAAACATTGTACGATTTTCAAAGAGAAACAATCGAAGAGAGCTTTGATTGTAAAGTATATGATTATTACGGATCAGCAGAACGCGTATTATTTACCACTGAATGCGATAACCACACCGGCGGCCACATCGGGATGGAGTATGGCATTACAGAGATATGTGACAGTGGAGGCAGAAGATTGGAGTTCGGTGAAACCGGAGCAATTGTAGCAACATCACTACACAACTATGCAATGCCCCTTATCCGTTATAAAACTAATGATATGTCTGCCATAAAAAGTGATCAATGTGCATGTGGTAGAGCACACTACCTACTACATGATGTGACAACAAAAGCTGAAGATACATTGGTTCTCAAGGATGGAAGATTGATATCTCCCTCCGTACTTACACACCCGTTTAAACCATTAACATCTATTCTGGAATCACAAATAGTACAAACAGATCTGATGAGTATAACAGTAAAGTTGAGGGTGGATGCTAGCTTTACTGATGACGACAAGAAAGCGTTGGTTCACGGCCTGTCAGAGCGTTTAGGTAAAGATACATCAATAAATATACAAATCGTAGACGAGCTTGAGCGAACGTCAACTGGAAAGTTTAAGTGGGTCATATCAGAAATTGATCTGAATATATAACCAGGATTATACAGATATGTGCGGTATAGCAGGTGTACTTTACTCGGATTCGTCTAAAGCAGTCGATAAAAACAGACTGTCTTTAATGAGAGACGTATTTACATATAGAGGCCCTGACGACAGTGGCCTCTATATTTCCGGTTCTGTTGGCCTCGCACACAGAAGGCTTAGTATTATTGGTTTATCAACCGGGCACCAACCAATGTCTGATAACACTGGGAAATACTGGATAGTATTTAACGGAGAGATCTACAATTATAAAGAATTGAAAATAGAATTAGAACGGAAGGGCTATAAGTTTAATACTACATCAGATACAGAAGTCATTATTTATCTGTATAAAGAGTTTGGTTATGAATGCGTAAATCACCTAAATGGCATGTTTGCTTTTGCTATCTATAATGAAAATGATAAATCTCTTTTTCTAGCAAGAGACAGAATGGGTATAAAACCACTCTACTACAGTAAAACAAAAAAAGGATTCTACTTTTCATCAGAAATTAAGGCAATACTGGAATATGGTGATGTTGAGCGCCGAATAAATAACAAATCAATATATGAGTATTTTATGTTTAGAGGCGTGGCCGGTGAAAACACGATGTTTGAAGATGTGCTTTCACTCTTGCCTGGCCATTACATGGTAATAAAAGGCAGTAACACAAATATAGTAAAATATTGGAATCTGTTTGATATACCGAAGGACCGCACAATTGATAGACCTGCCGCACTGGAAGGCATTGAGTCATTACTTCAGGACGCAATAAAAATCAGATTGATGAGTGAAGTGCCGTTAGGTACTTTTTGTAGTGGTGGCATAGATTCTAGTCTTGTAACAGCAATTGCTGCAGGTATTGCTGGTGACAACATGAATACCTTCTCAGTCGGATTTAATGAAAGAAATTACGACGAGTCTGAATACGCAAAGCTGGTATCAGATAAATATGGTACAAAACACCACGAACTGGTGCTAAACGGTGACGAGTTCGCTAGCCTGCTCAGGCGATCTATCATGCTTAATGACGAGCCGCTTCATTTCTCAAACTCCGTACATATACTGGCATTGAGTGAACTTGCCAAGCAGAACGTTACTGTTGTGTTAACAGGTGAAGGTGCTGATGAGTTATTTCTTGGCTACCCCAGATACTTGATTCCGGAATTGCTTAATAAAATACGAGGAATATCATGGCTAGCATCACCCATTTTAAAAATACTGGCATCTATAATATCAGACCATAGACTGAAAAAGCTGAATGATTTTTCAAATATGGACAAAGATTCGTTATTGATGCTCAATTCTGCAGTCAATCAAAAAGACGTAGTGGATAGCGCAATGAAACGCAATGGTATAAACAGCCTTGATTACAGAAAATATGTTACTGCATCAATGATGAATTACGAACAAACCATGGATATGGTGTCGATACAAGATCAACTAACCTACTTGGTATCAATACTCAACAGGCAAGACAAGATGAGTATGGGGGCCAGTGTAGAGGCAAGAGTTCCGTTTATAGATTATAGGCTAGTCGAGTTTGCGAATTCAATTCCATCGCCAGTAAAAATGGAAAAAAATAATACTAAAATGTTAATAAAATTGATTGCTGAAAAATATTTACCAAGAGATCTTATCTATCGCAGAAAATCTGGATTTGGCGTTCCTATTTCCAATTGGATAAAGGAAAAAAATGGCTTGGCTAAGAATGTCAAAGATGTTCTTTATGACACAAGAAGTGATGACAATATAAACATGGATTTTGTGAGGGATCAATATCAAATGCATGTTACAGATAAAAAAGATGCTTCAGAGTTAATTTGGACATCAGTTAATTATTTAATGTGGCGGGACATATACAGTGTATAATTCTTGTCATACGGCTATTTTTAATAACCGATTTGAGAAAATTTAATGATGAATATGCACAATTCAAATGACGCAGAAGAAACACTGCAAAGTCATTCAATCCACGACGAGTGGGTTGACAACTATCGAACACCAGACAATGAAAAATTCTACAATATGGCGTTTGATTTTATAAGAGACTCGTTTGCTCAAATAGAGGGTGATACTGTATTGGATGCGGGATGCGGTAGTTGTGCAAAATCGAAAAACCTTGTAGACCGAGGATATAAAGTGGTCGGTACTGATCTATCAGATTCTGCCCTAGAGCTGGCAAGAAAAGGATTGATTGGAACCCGGTATGACAGCGAAATAGAACTCAAGTGTGAGAATCTTACAGAATTATCATTTGAGAATGAATCATTTTCCAAAGCTGTTTGTTGGGGCGTGCTAATGCATATTCCCGAAGTAGACAAAGCAATATCAGAACTATCCAGAATAGTAAAAAAAGGCGGTATGTTGGCAATAAGTGAAGGCAATATGAACTCTATACAGACTAGAGCCTTGAGATTTCTAAAGAAATTATTAGGGAGAGAAAGAGCAGTTGTCAACATCGTGAATGCAGGAATAGAAAACTGGGAAGAAACTGAGGATGGTCGCCTAATGACAAGGCAGGCAAATATAGAGTGGCTGATTAAAGAATTTCAAAAGCATGGAATGGAGCTGCAATCAAGAAGAGCTGGACAGTTCAGTGAGATGTATTGGGTTGTTCCTACAACAATTTTGAAAAAGTCCATACACCTCCTTAACAAAATCTGGTTTAAATATATAAAATTACCGGGTCCAGCTTTCGGAAATATTTTGATATTCCGCAAAAAGGTATAATTAATCTTTAAAAGGAACATGAGAAAATTATTCTCAACCATAATAAAGTTCACAAAAAAGGTGGTTTCCTACATCTTTTACTATACAGGCGTGACAGGTTATATACTTAAAAAAAAGCTGTCAAACAAGACCGTTATACTGACATACCATCGAGTATTGCCTGTCAATTTACGTGAACGAAGTTTTTCACATCAGGCGATTATGGTGGATCCTGCAAATTTCGACATGCATATAAGTGTTATAAATGAATATTTCAAAGTCATTGATACTAGTGTGCTGCTTAATAGTAAAAAGGAATGTGAGCCAAGGTGTCTTGTAACATTCGATGATGGCTGGCGAGACAACTATGAGTATGCATACCCTATTCTAATGAAACATAATTGCCCTGCAATTGTATTTATACCACTCGACTATATCTCAACTAAACAAACATTTTGGCAAGAAAAGCTAGGCTATTTAATATGGCATGCAAGTAAACTTGATTCAAAAGAATCAAGAGCTTTACTGAATAAATATGGGATTGATGAAAAATGTAAGATTGAAGGATATAAAAAGCAATCAGAAATAATTAATTATGTAAGATCCTTGAAGACAAGGACTTATGAGCAACTTGAAGAAATAACGCAAGATTTTTTGGAAGTAGTTGATTATGGTGATGGTTCTCATGTCGATAAACATATGACTTGGGATCAAATGAGGGAATTGGAACAAGACGGCATTGAAATAGGTTCACATGCCTGTAGTCATAAAATACTTACAGAACTAGCAAGAGAAGAAGTAATTGCGGAGTTAGCTAAATCTAAAGCATCAATCGAAAAAAATGTCCAAACGGTAGTAAAATCCATTGCATATCCCAATGGAGACTATAGTGATGTGATAGGAGATGTGGCGAGAAGTGAGGGGTATAAGTATGGATTCGGTACTGAATTTGGCCATGTGGAAGAGAGTAACAATAGATATAATCTAAAAAGAATCAATATTAATGATACAGTTGCAGACAGCAAACCAACTTTTCTGGCAACAATTATAGGAATATTTTAAATACTGATGAGTAACCATCTCGGTATATTTGCAAAGAGTAAATGTTTTTTATTGAATTTATTTGGACATGAAAAACAATAGATACTAGTTACAGTCAAAAGAAAATATAGACATACTGGAATTCTACATAAATATGGCCGCGAAATGATTAATAAGAATATATCAGTAAAAATCTATAGTATTAATGAAACAAATTCCAGTAAATGGAATGACTACCTAAAGAACAACGATCAAGCATGCATATATCAACTCTTTGAGTGGCAGATTATAAATAAGAGCTATTTCAAACACTCTGTATATAATATTGTTGCAGAAAGTAACAATCAAATAGTGGGGGTGCTCCCACTGGTATCACTAAAGAGTATGATTTTCGGCCACATTTTATGTTCAATGCCTTTTGTTAATTATGGTTCCAGTTGTGCAAACTCCACTGAAATTGATAAGAAATTGATAGAATATGCATGTGAATTAACAAATAAAATTGGTGCGAAGTATCTTGAAGTGAGAAGTCAAAAGCCTTCAGTTACAAATATGAAGGAATCCAAAAACAAGATATCACTGATAATAAAACTGGATGACGATTATGAGAAACTGTGGAATGGATTTAAATCAAAGCATAGGACAAACATACGTAGAGTATATAAGAACGGTATAACAGTTAAGAAAGGCGGCGTTGAATTATTGGAACCATTCTACGAAATTCTATCAAAGTCCTGGAGAGACCTTGGTACACCTATTTATTCTATTCGTTATTTTAAAACAATAACACAATATTTTAAGGACGATTATACAATATTCATAGCTTACAAAGATGATGTGCCAGTGGCTTCTGCATTTAACGGCTATTATGATGATATTGTTGAAGGTATGTGGCTTGGTTTGGATAACCAATACAGACAATATCAACCCAGTTATGTTTTATATTGGGAAATGATAAAAGATGCCTGTGAAAGAGGTTATAAAACATATCATCTCGGGAGGTCGAGTACAGACTCAGGCGGTGAGTCTTTCAAGAAAAAATGGAATGCAGAAACAAAACAATTATATTGGCAATACTACTTGAATACTATCGATAAAATGCCAAATCTAAATCCTTCAAATCCCAAATACAAGCTTTTGATAAAACTATGGAGAATGTTGCCATTGAAAGCAACACAGATCATTGGTCCATTGATATCTAAAAACATCCCTTAAGGAATGTTAAGTGTTTAAGTATTTCCCACCAAGTGGCTCACCGATTACAACACAAGAAATACTGTATTGGTTAGCTTGCAATGCTTTTTTTGCAGATAAAAGAAAGGATATTAATAAAAGTCTGAGGGATAGGTTTAAAGTTGAGCACAGTTATCTCTTTACAACAGGGCGTGGTGCTATGACTGTACTGCTCAGGTCATTAAAGAAACTGAGAAATAAGGCAGAAATAAATGAAGTAATTATACCGGCATATACATGCTACTCTGTTGCAAGCTCTATCCAGAATGCGGGTTTAAAAGTCAGACTTTGTGATGTGGATCCAATTACACTTTCTTACAATCTAGAAAAATTGCAGAAAATGCCATTTGCAAATGTATTGTGCATTGTATCGGCGAACTTATATGGTATTCCCAATCAGTTACAGGAGATAGAGAGTATAGCGAAAAAAAATGGTTTTTATATGGTTGATGATGCCGCACAATCATTCAATGCAAAATATCAAGAAAAAGAAGTGGGCACATTCGGTACGGCAGGCCTGTATAGTTTTGACAAGGGAAAAAATATAACCTCAATTGAAGGTGGGAGTATTATTACAAATAACCCGGAACTGGCAGAAATAATAGACAGTTATTACAGTAAAATACCAAGTAATTCTGTTAAAGATAACCTGCTGACCGCTATTAAGGTGATTATATATTATCTTTTTCTCAACCCATTGCTCTACTGGATTCCAGCCTCTCTACCTTTCCTGAACCTTGGTAAAACGAGATACGAGGAAAATATTCAGATAAAAAAATATTCGCGCCTGGTAGCACCAATAGCATTAATGCAAATTAAAAGATCTAACCAAATCGCAGAAAAAAGGATAGCGAACGGATTATGGTACAAAAGTAATATTGAGGAGAAAAAAACAATAAGCAAAATTAATGAATCAGATCAAGGGAAGCCTGTTTATTTGAGATATCCAATAAAAGTAAAACAACGGGAAAAAAGGGAAGCTATCCTAAATCATGCAAAAAGGTACGGAATAACTAAATCCTATCCAAAATCACTTAATCAATTGAAGGAAATAGAAGAAGTTCTAGTAAATCCCGGTGAGTTCGAGGGTGCTGAACAGATTTCAGCACAGCTAATTACATTACCAACGCATACATTTATCAATAATAACGATAGAGAAAATATTAAGAATATCATTGACGAAATGACAGCATGACTGCTGTATAACAAGAAGTAATGTATCAGCACTAGAAAAAAGAAATCAGCTACTAAAATATCAATCAAATATTATTGTTATGAAAAAAATAAGAAATATCTTAGTAACCGATGGAAACAGCAGAGCTGCACTGGCGATAACAAGATCTTTGGGTTCTAAAGGATATAAATTATTTGTTGGAGAAAGGGTCAAGCCATCATTGGCATCTAGCTCGAAGTATTGTAATGAAGCTGTTCTATATCCGGACCCCGTAAATGAATATGATAAATTCTGTAAAGCAATAAAGGAAAAAATTGATATCTTAAAAATAGACTTGATAATCCCAGTTACAGATATTTGCATTTTTCCCATCTCTAATATGGTGAAGGATGGTGTAATCGAAAATAAAACACAATTGGCAAATGATGATTCGATGAAGTTGGCGGCAAATAAAAGCGAGCTGACAAAGCAGGCAGCAGGGCTGGGGGTTCCTGTACCGCTCTCACAAATAATAGAGTCAAAAAACAACATAGCAGTACAGAATCTGAAAATTCCCTATCCAGTCGTTGTAAAGCCATCACGTTCAAGGGTCATGGTAGATGGGAAGTGGATATTTACCAGTGTAACTTATGCCGGCAGTTATGAGGAACTGCGATCAATTCTAGAGAAAACGAATAGCGAAGTATTTCCCATAATCTTGCAAGAGAGAGTTAGAGGAAAGGGTATCGGTGCATTCTATTGTTACGATAAAGGAAGGTGTATTGCTAAATTTTCACATCGAAGAATTAGAGAAAAGCCGCCATCTGGCGGTGTAAGTGTTCTAAGGGAAAGTGTGGAAATAGATCCGGACATTGATAGATACAGCCAAATATTATTAAAAAAAATAAAATGGCATGGTGTGGCAATGGTTGAATATAAATATGATGATGAAAAAGCTATTCCCTATTTTATGGAGATTAACGGTAGATTCTGGGGATCTTTACAACTGGCAATTGACGCGGGAGTGGATTTCCCAAATATCCTCGCAGATATTTCTCAGAATATAGATATTGGTGACGCAACGAACTATAAGATAGGCGTGAAAACGAGATGGTTGTGGGGAGATTTAGATTTATTGTTAATGTTAGTTATAAAAAGCAGAAGCCAATTAAAACTACCCGACGATTATGGTCCTAAATGGAAAGTTATAGCTAGCATACTCAATCCATTTGGTAAAAACCTGCATTATGAGGTGCTCAGTTTTAAGGATATAAAACCATGGTTTCATGAGAGCAGGCAATGGATTAGTAATTTAGTAAAATAAAGGGTTAATATCAGTAGAATTAATCGTCGAAGGAGATAGCTTCCTTAAGTTCAATATTAGATAATTCGCCTTCTATTCCTTGTGTATCATAAGCGGCTATCGCAAAAAAATAACTTCCAGCAGTTGGTACACCAATACGGTATTCATCGATTCCAGTACCTTGAATATCGACAAGAAGTTTTAGATTGGCATTATCATCTCCATAGTAGACCTTATATCCGGCAATGCTGGTTGATAAGAGATAGCTACCATCTGTTCGTGTTTTAGGGGATATCCATGAAAGATCTGTGTAGGCAGTAAAGGTAACTGGGTCCTGCGTGCCGCCGCCGGAACTGCCGCTACCGCCGCCACAGCCTTGAAATAGCATTGCAAAACTAAGCATACTTATGGAAATAAAAAGCTTGTGATACATGCGGTAAAGCTCCCTTGATTCTATACAGACATTAATATCACATAAAATGTCCGTAAATCAGTGAAACATATCCTAATAGTAAAAAATGTCTGTTAAAAGTAATAAATACCTGCAAAAACAGGATATAATGAATATTAGTGGATACTAATGTTCTGCTTGTACATATTGTATGTTGATGACACGCTGAATATGCGCAACATAGTTTAAAAAAGCATAATTTAAAAAAATATAAAGTAGATTAAAGAGTTATATTCCACATAATTACTCCAACATTTTCTCTATGACTGCGTTTTTCAGGCAATTCAATCTCTCTTCATCCAGGATTGGTTGATTATCCCTGTCTGTAATAAAAAATATATCCTCTACCTGTGCCCCGAGTGTGGTTATCTTGGAGTGCTTTAGTCTGATCTTGCACTCTGCAAAAGCCTGACCAACATTCGACAAAAGGCCCGGTCGATCCAATGTGACCAGGCGCATGGTTGTTCTTTGCAGTTTTGGTTCCTGGGTAAAATAGATAAACGTCTCGTGGTCAAAATGCTTGTTTTTTCGGGGAATGCGCCGAGTTACTTTGAATGGTTGGGTACCTTCCAAGCGAAGGCCATCAGAGAGTGTGTCAATGATTTCTCCGCTGCGTTGACCAATTTCAACCGGACTGCCATCCTGCTCCAGTACAAGATAGGAATTAAGTGAATGACCGTCGGATGTACTCATTACCCTTGCATTGACAATTGATAGTGCCAGTTGATCAAGCAGCATAGTCGTAACAGCAAAAAGATTGTCTCTGTCCAAGCAATAAATCAGCACTTCACTTCCGCCACGCTTTTCCGTCTGGCGCATCTGTATTAATGGCAGTGCACTTTTTGGAGTATCAATGATTGCCTTCGTATGTCGTTGTATGGCATTTGGAGAGTGTGTGAGGAAGTACTCTTTGGTAAAGGTCGCCCATAAATCGCTGATAGCTTCGTCTGGAATACTCTGCAACGTTAATTGATACAACGCTGCTGATTTCTTTTCTTCAATCAACTCATCCTGTGCAAGTGGATTTTCCAGTCCCCTGATCAGAGCCCGGTGTGTCGCATTGAACAGGTCACGCAATAGTGAGTCTTTCCAGGAATTCCAGGCTGCAGGATTTGTCGCTCTACTGTCTGCAAAGGTAAGCAAGTACAAATAAGTCAATCGGTTGAGATCGCCTACAAGTGACGCGAACTCCTGTACCACCTCTGGATCGGTGATATCTTTGCGTTGGGCGGTCATAGACATAACCAAATGATTACGTACAAGCCAACCGACCAAGTGGCTGTCATATTCACTTAAATGGTGTAACCGGCAAAAATCATAGGCATCGATAGCGCCCAGCTCTGAGTGATTGCCACCCCGTCCCTTGGCGATATCATGAAATATTGCCGCCAAATAAATAAGTTCTTCTTTTGGAAGAGTGCTCATCAACTGGCTGCAGAGTGGGTACTCTTCAGCATACTTTTCCGTGGTCAAACGCCGCAGATTTCTAACCACCATGAGGGTGTGTTCATCAACGGTATAGACATGAAAAAGATCATACTGCATTCGGCCGACAATATTTTCGAATATCGGTATGTAGACTGCCAGTATGCCATAAATATTCATGCGCCTAAGGGCGCTGGTAATACCAAACGGTTGGCGCAGGATTTCCATAAAAAGGCTTTGTGCGCGAATGTCTTGGCGGAATTTTTCGTCTATCAGATAGGTATGATTGCGTACAAGGCGAATAGTGCTGGCTCTGACTCCTCTCAACTCGGGATTTTCCTGCATTATCAAGAACAACTCCAAAAGGGAGGTAGGATATTTCTTGAATATATTCTTATGGGTGACTTCGAGAAAGTAGCCGCGTTTTTGAAAGCGTTTATTGATGGAAACCGGTTCACCCAGTTCACCCTTGAAAAGAATATCCTCCTGAAAATGCTGCAACAGCATTTCATTGAGACGGCTCAACTCCATTACGGTGCGATAGTAGTCGCGCATGAAGCACTCGACCGCCATGTTGGCATGGTCTGCATCATAACCCAGATAGGAAGCGAGTGTGCGTTGATGATCGAAAAGCAATCGGTCGTCGTGGCGACCGGTAAGCAAGTGGAGCGCGAATCTTACCCGCCACAAATGCTCCTGTCCCTCGATCAGGGTATGATACTCGGCTTCCGTGAGGAAGGCGTGTTCCACCAAGTCATGCAAACTCTTGGTCTTGAAATGGCGTTTCGCAACCCACCCAATCATATGAATATCCCTCAAACCTCCGGGACTCTCTTTAATGTTTGGTTCCAGGTTACTGATAGTGTCATCGTGTTTGGCGTGGCGAACGCGTTGCTCGTTCCATTTGGCCTCGAAGAAATCATGGCTGTTCCACATCCGACCAGGTCCGGTGGCCTCCAGCATTTCACTGAACAGCCGCGCCGAACCAACCAGGCGACGGGATTCGATCAGATTGGTCATAACAGTGATGTCCTGGTCGGCCTCTCGAACGCAGTCGTCAATAGTTCGAACACTGTGGCCGACATCAAGGCCGATGTCCCAGAGCAGGGTAAGAAACTGTGTGAGAGGATCCTTGAATGATTCAAACAGATCCTCATGGTCTAGTAGGACTAACAGATCTATATCAGAAGCCGGATGTAACTCACCACGCCCATATCCCCCAACGGCAACCAGGCAGGCTTCAATGGAGATGTCCAGATAGCGATTCCAAGCACGGACCAGGATTTCATCGATCAGCTGAGCGCGTTCGGCGACAAGCTTGCTGATGGGGGTCTGTCCGGTGGAGAAGCGTTCTTCAACGCCTTCCTTATAGTGCTTGAGTATGACCTTGCATGGCTGAATGGGAGAGCCATCTTCTGCGAATGCCTGATTCAGTGACGCGAAGTCGATCATTATTCAGTCAGTTTGATCCCATGGAAGGGATTTTACCGCGCTCTTCATCTCGCAGTGTGAGTACTTCAAAACCATTATCTTTGACCAGTATGGTGTGTTCGAATTGCGCCGAGAGACTGCGATCCTTGGTTACCACTGTCCAGCCGTCGGGTTTGAGTTTCACCTGTTGTTTACCGGCATTCACCATGGGTTCGATGGTAAAGCACATCCCCGGCTTAAGTTCGACGCCCGTCCCGGGTTGCCCATAGTGGAGAATTTGGGGGTCCTCATGAAACTCACGTCCGATACCATGCCCACAGTACTCACGTACAATTGAGTAATTGTAGCTCTCCACATGGGTTTGGATGGCATGACCGATATCACCCAAATGGCATCCGGGTTTGACCTTGTTTATACCGATCCAGAGCGCCTGCTGCGTCACTTCAATCAAACGTTTGGCCAACACCGAGGGTTGACCGATACAGAACATCTTGCTGGTATCGCCGTGGTATCCGTCTTTGATGACAGTGATGTCGATATTGACGATATCCCCCTTTTTCAGCCTCTTCTCTCCGGGTATGCCATGGCAGACGACTTGATTCACCGAAGTGCAGATCGATTTGGGGAATCCTCGATAATTGAGCGGTGCCGGGATGGCGTCTTGTTCATTTACGATGAATTCATGACAGATGCGATCCAGTTCCTGTGTGGTCACGCCAGGTTGGACATGAGGAACGATCATCTCCAATACCTCAGCCGCCAGTCTTCCGGCGATACGCATCTTTTCGATCTCTTCGGCGGTTTTTATTGTGATACCCATTTGAAAATGCTAAAAAATCCGGGGAAATGAAGGGGCTAGGGGGATTCGGCGCGATTGTCGCAACAAGCAGGTTATGGTATAAAACGCCCCGCCGAATCGCAAACGCTTCGGCGTACTAAATCCGCTGTAAGACTTAGGGTATTAACGGCGGCAAACGACACACACATATCGACACATGGGCCTGGGTGCCGGAAGATGTCGTGATTATAAGTAATAATTACTTATTAATCAGTCTCTTATGGTTGGGCCATGGGATATGTGGAGGTATAACCCGATACAATTAGGAGTCACTCATGAGTGAAGTATCAATGCGCCAAATGCTTGAGGCTGGCGTGCACTTCGGGCATCAGACCCGTTATTGGAATCCCAAAATGGGTTCCTACATCTTTGGTCATCGCAACAAGATTCATATCGTCAATCTTGAAAAGACCATGCCACTGTTCAAGGATGCGATGAATTTCATCGGGTCCCTCTCCGCCAACGGCGGTAAAGTTCTCTTCGTAGGAACCAAGCGTGCGGCACAGAATGTGATTCGGGAAGAGTCAGATCGTTGCAGCATGCCCTATGTCAACCATCGCTGGTTGGGCGGTATGCTGACAAACTACAAGACCATCAAGCAGTCAATCAAGCGGCTGAAAGAACTGGAGGCCATGTTTGAAGACGGAAGTGTTGAGCAACGCTTCAACAAAAAGGAAACCCTGGGATTGAGCAGAGAGCTGGAAAAGCTCGAGCGGAGCCTGGGTGGAATAAAGAATATGAATGGCCTGCCTGATGCGCTTTTTATAGTTGACGTTGGCCACGAGAAGAATGCCGTGGCCGAGGCGCGTAAATTGGGTATACCTGTTATAGGTGTGGTTGATACCAACAATGACCCTGATGGTATCGACTATGTGATCCCCGGCAACGATGATGCTATTCGAGCAATTCAGCTTTATGTGCAAGGGGCTTCTGCAGCCATTCTCGAAGGTCGTGCGAGTGCCGCAACCATGGTTGGCGGCAATGGCAACGAAGAGTTTGTAGAGGTATCGGAAAGCAGTTCCTGAAGCTGTGACTAAGCTCGGGGATGCCGGCTGGCGATTGGTAGATGTCCATATCCCAGCCTCCGCAATTAACAAATTTCAGCTTAATTATTTAAGGTAGACAGACTATGGCGATTACAGCCTCTCTGGTTAAGGAGCTGCGTGAACGTACAGGCGCAGGCATGATGGAATGCAAAAAGGCACTGGTTGAAACCAATGGTGATATCGATGCCGCTATTGAGCAGATGCGCAAATCCGGGCAGGCCAAAGCGGCCAAAAAGGCCGGGCGCATTGCCGCTGAAGGGGTGATTGTCATCAGCTTCAGCGAAGACAGCGGCCAGGCAGCAATGGTTGAGGTCAACTGCGAAACAGACTTTGTCGCAAAAGATGACAATTTCACTTCATTTGCAAAGGCGGTTGCCGAGCGGGTATTGGCTGGCGGTGCAGAGGATGTTGCGGGATTGATGGAACTGCCGCTGCACGAGGGCGAGGACACCACGGTGAATCAAGCTCGCGAAGCGCTGGTATCGAAGCTCGGTGAGAATATGAACGTACGTCGTTTTTCCCGTATCCAGGCCAGTAGCGGTAAGCTTTCGAGCTATCAACACGGTTCGCGCATCGGTGTCGTACTGGAGCTCGATGGTGGGGATGAGGCACTTGGCAAGGATCTGGCTATGCATATTGCGGCTACCAATCCAATCAGTCTCTCTGCTGAGCAGATGCCACAGGATCTGCTCGACAAGGAACGCGATATCGTAACCGCTCAGGCAAAGGAGAGTGGAAAGCCGGATGAGATCGTTGCCAAAATGGTGGATGGTCGTATGCGTAAGTACCTGGCTGAAAACACATTGCTTGGTCAGGCCTTTGTCAAGGATCCGGATACTACGGTGGAAAAATTGCTAAAGAGCAACGCCTCCTCGATCATCCAATATACCCGTTTCGAGGTTGGTGAGGGAATTGAGAAGAAGCAGGAAAATTTTGCGGAAGAGGTTTTGGCGCAGGCAAAAATGTAGCCCGGATAAGGATATAAATGACTGATCTGATTTGCCAGCGCATTCTCCTTAAACTCAGTGGCGAGGCCCTCATGGGCGGAGGGGATTTCGGTATTGACCCTGCTGTCATTCGACGGGTTTCAGAAGAGATCATGGAGCTGGTGAATGCAGGCATTCAGATCGGATTGGTGATCGGAGGCGGCAATATCTTTCGCGGTGCTGGCTTGGCGCAGGGTGGTTTCGACCGGGTGCGCGGCGATCACATGGGAATGTTGGCAACCGTCATGAATTCTTTGGCGATGCAGGATGCACTGTCACGGATTGATGTCGATGCTGTGGTGTTTTCTGCGCTGCAGATGCCTGATGTGTGTGAGACCTTTACTGCGAGAGGTGCGCGCTGTGCACTGGATGAAGGTAAGGTGGCGATTCTGGCGGCCGGTACAGGCAATCCCTATTTCACGACCGATTCGGCAGCCAGTCTCCGTGCTGTGGAGATAAAAGCCGACCTGATGATCAAAGCGACCAAGGTCAATGGCGTCTATTCGGCTGATCCGGTAAAGGATCCACAAGCTGTCTTTTATCCTCAATTGACTTATGATCGGGCATTGGCGGAAAACCTGCAGGTGATGGATGCAACGGCAATCGTCCTCTGTCGGGATAATGAGGTGCCACTTCGCATCATGAATATTAATGATCCAGGTGCTCTCATGCGCTTGATGCAGGGAGAAGAGATCGGTTCACTAGTGGTAAAAGGCGGCTGACATGATAGACGACATTAAGAAAGATGCTAATACCCGTATGGGCAAGAGTGTTGAGTCTTTGGTGCATGAATTAGCCAAAGTGCGCACAGGAAGGGCTCATCCCAGTCTGTTGGATCACATTCGTGTAGATTATTACGGTTCAGACGTTCCAATCAGTCAAGTTGCCAATATCAATGTCGAGGATGCGCGAACATTGACTGTCGTTCCTTGGGAAAAGAGCATGGTGGCTGTTGTTGAGAAGGCGATTCTTACTTCCGATCTAGGCCTCAATCCCATGAGTGCCGGCACTGTCATTCGGGTACCCATGCCCCCCTTGACCGAAGAGCGGCGTAAAGACCTGATACGTGTTGTACGCCATGAGGCCGAGGGTGCCAAAGTAGCGATTCGGAACATCCGTCGTGATGCCAACCATGATCTTAAGGATTTGGTGAAGGAGAAGATGATTTCCGAAGACGACGAGCGACGGGGTCAGGATGTAATCCAGGGCTTGACAGATCAGCATATCGGGCAGGTTGACGAGCTGTTGGCTGAGAAAGAGAAAGACCTCATGGAAATTTAGCCGGGGCCTGTGCAACGGTTTTTTTGGCATAAATTCTGTTTAAGGTCCTAAAATCTGGTTCATCCAACAGGTGAATTCCACCTATACTGAATCAATGTTCATGAATTCAATGCGCACAGGACAGAATTTACCAATCCCAACCCTCATAAAACCTTATTCAACGAGCCGCTGTGCGGCTATCCACGGCGATACGCCGGTAGTAACACTCAACCGGGGATTCTAGGGTAATGACTAACGGCACGACAAAGGAATCTGTACCTGTCGAGAAACGACTACCGAGGCATATCGCGATAATCATGGATGGTAACGGTCGTTGGGCTAAGAAGCGCGGCCTTCCGCGCTATGCCGGTCATCCTGCAGGGGTGGAAGCGGTTCGTGGGGTGGTTGAGGCCTGTGTCGAACTGCAGATTCCGGTACTGACTCTGTTTGCCTTCAGCAGTGAGAACTGGCAGCGGCCTCAGAAGGAGGTCAACCTCATCATGGATCTTTTCTTAAGGTCGCTGAAGAAAGAGGTTCGTCGTCTCGATCGGAATCATGTTAAGCTCAAAGTGATCGGTGATCGTAGCGCCTTCGCCACCAATCTGCAGGCGCAGATTGATGAGGCTGAACAGCAGACCGCATCCAATCAGGGCTTGTTGTTACAGGTGGCAGCCAACTACGGTGGTCGCTGGGACATAACACAGGCTGCAAAACGGCTGGCTGAACAGGTACAGAGTGGAGAAATATCGCCAGATCAGATCGATGAGGAGCGTTTTTCCCAAAATCTCTGTATTACCAATCTACCCGAACCGGACCTGTTTATCCGTACTGGCGGTGAACAGCGGATCAGTAATTTTCTATTGTGGCAATGTGCCTATACGGAACTCTATTTCACCGACCTGCTTTGGCCTGATTTCAACCGCAAAGCCCTGGATGAGGCGCTGCACGATTTTTCCTGCCGACAGCGACGCTTCGGCCGCACTGGTGATCAGGTCCAGGATCAGACCGCAGAGGCCTCTTAAGGCCTTCGATATGAAGTATCGGTCAAATGTCGGTAGCCAGCTCGATACCAGGTCGACATGGGGTGCAGTCTACTGGCAACTAACAAGCAAAATGCCGTTCAATCGCCCATGTTGAAACAGCGCGTTATCACCGCCCTAATACTTGCGCCATTGGTTGTCGCAGCGGTATTACTGCTGCCAAACCATTACTTGGCGCTGATCGTCGCCTTGGTGGTTTCAGTCGGAGGCTGGGAGTGGGCTCGGCTGAGCGGCATTGAAACCTCATTCCTGCAGATAGTCTATTCAGGTTCGCTGGTTCTCTGTCTGGTTGCACTCTACTATCTGCTACCGTCGGCATGGGTACCGGGAGTGATGTTGTTCTCTGTGGTGTGGTGGTTACTCGTCGTGTGGCGCTTGACTCGCTATCACGCCGACCAGCAACAGTCCGACAGATTACTGATGCGGGCAACTGAAGGTTTTGTCGTACTGCTACCTGCCGGGTTGGCGTTAGTCTCGATACATCGTATACACACCACCGGTCCCGGACTTCTGCTGTTTGTGCTGATCCTGATCTGGAGCGCGGATATAGGTGCCTATTTTGCCGGGCACCGTTGGGGGAAACATAAGCTTGCCCCCCAGGTAAGTCCGGGAAAAACCCGTGAAGGTGTCTATGGTGCTATGGCGAGCGCCTTGCTTTGTGCGGTATTTCTCTCTTTTTGGTTGGCTGGCAGTTTGGGCCAATCCCTGTTGATCGTCTTACTCTGTCTGATCACCATGCTTGCATCAGTGGTGGGGGATCTTTTTGAAAGCCTGACCAAACGTCTACAGGGTGTCAAGGACAGTGGGCAACTGCTACCCGGCCATGGCGGCATGTTGGACCGGATAGACAGCCTTACAGCAGCAGCCCCTGTTTTTCTGTTTGGATTAATCCTTCTGGGAGAGGCGTGATGAAGGGTTTAACCGTACTTGGATCCACCGGCTCAATAGGTGTGAGTACCCTGGATGTGGTTGCCAGGCATCCCGAGAAATATCATATCGTCGCCCTGACGGCCAAAAGTGATGTGCAGGGCATGCTGCATCAGTGTGAACGTTTCAAGCCTAAAATAGCGGTGATGGCAGATACGGAATCCGCAAACCTGTTGGCTATAGGCTTAAGTCAAAAAGGTATATCAACTGAAGTATTATCCGGATTGCGAGGGCTGGAGATAGCAGCCGCTATACCCGATGCCGAAATCGTAATGGCAGCTATCGTTGGTGCGGCGGGGCTGTTGCCTGCACTGGCAGCGGTGCGCGCTGGAAAGCGTTTGTTGTTAGCGAATAAAGAGGCGCTGGTGGTCGCGGGTAGTCTGTTTATGGCGGAAGTGGCTGCCCATGGCGCAGAGATTTTGCCGATCGATAGTGAGCATAACGCGGTTTTTCAATGCCTGCCGCCCGGAGTGGAAGAGAAGTTGACCGCAGGCGGGGTAAAACGCATCCTGTTGACTGCCTCTGGCGGGCCTTTTCGTACCATGCCGATTGAGCAATTGGCAAGCGTCACTCCGGCACAGGCCTGTGCCCATCCGAATTGGGATATGGGACGGAAAATCTCGGTTGATTCCGCAACCATGATGAACAAGGGCTTGGAGGTTATAGAGGCACACTGGCTGTTCGGGGCCGATGCAGAAGAGATTCAGGTAGTTCTGCATCCACAAAGTATCATCCACTCCATGGTTGAGTACGTCGATGGTTCAGTACTCGCTCAGCTCGGCAATCCCGATATGCGAACGCCGATCGCACATGCCCTGGCATGGCCTCAGCGAATTGAATCGGGTGTCGACAGCCTCGATCTGTTCCAGGTTGCACGGCTAGACTTTGATCAGCCTGATCTGCAGCGATACCCTTGCCTGAAACTTGCCTATCAGGCAATTCAGGCGGGCGGCACGGCGAGTGTGATCCTGAATGCGGCGAATGAGGTGGCGGTAGAGGCTTTTTTATCGGAGCGTTTGGGTTTTACCGATATTGCCTCGGTGGTTGATGAGACCTTACAGCGGATGCCGGTTGAAAATGCCGAGGATCTAGGCACTTTGCTCAATATCGACAGGCAAGGGCGTGCCATCGCGGAACAAGTCGTACATAACAGGGTCATAACCAGCGGTATAGGCTAATCATTTTTCAATGGACTCACTACTCTTCACCCTCGTTTCATTTATCGTTGCCCTGGCAATCCTGATTGCAGTGCACGAGTTTGGTCACTTCTGGGTTGCGCGAAAATTGGGTGTCAAGGTGTTACGATTCTCGATCGGTTTCGGCCGAGCCCTGTGGCGACGCACCAGCGGGGCTGATGGTACCGAATATGTGATTGCCGCCATTCCCCTGGGCGGTTATGTGAAGATGCTGGATGAACGCGAGGCGCCGGTGGAGGCAGAGGAGCAGCATCGTGCGTTTAATCGCCAGTCATTGGGTGTGCGCAGCGCCATTGTTGTGGCGGGCCCGCTGTTCAATTTCCTCTTTGCCATCCTGGCGTTCTGGCTCATTTTCGTTACCGGCGATACGGGACTCAAACCCATAGTGGGTGAGGTTGAGGGCGGCTCGATCGCGGAACAGGTAGGATTTACCCAAGGTGACGAGATACTGGCGGTGGCGGATCAGCCTACACCGACCTGGGAGAGTGTCGTCTATGTGATGTTGTCAGAAGCGCTCGACACTACCAACCTTGCTGTCAGAGTGCGTAGTCAGACGGGTGTGGAGCACATCTATCGAGTGGCAAGTGATGGTCTCTCCGGGCTGGCAGAGGATGGTTTGCTGTTGCAGAATCTCGGACTCACTCCCGATCGACCCACCCTGCCACCTGTCATCGGTGAGGTGTTGGATGGAGAACCGGCTGCATTGGCCGGCCTGAAACCCGGAGATCGTATTGTCACTGTCGACGGTGTCGATGTGGTGGATTGGAGTGATTGGGTCAATTATGTACGCAAGCGACCGGGCCAGAACCTCGATCTGGAGGTCGACCGCAATGGGGATTATATTGTATTGAGCGTCACCCCTTTGATGATTGAGGGGGATGGGGAGAGCTATGGTCGTATTGGCGCAAGTGTGGATGTGCCCGATGATCTGATGGATGACTATCGGGCTGTTGTCAGATATGGACCGATCGACGCAATAGGCCAATCTCTCTATAAGACCTGGGACCTGTCCCTGTTGATGTTACGGATGCTGGGCAAGATGATCATCGGCGAGGTTTCTGTAAAGAATCTCAGCGGCCCGATATCAATTGCGGATTATGCTGGTAAATCAGCAAGTTATGGCATCAGTTATTTTCTTAAATTCCTTGCGGTGGTGAGTGTCAGCCTGGGCGTGTTGAACCTGTTGCCGATTCCTGTTCTGGATGGCGGACATCTGTTTTTCTTCCTGATAGAAGGGATTAAAGGCCGGCCATTATCGGATCGATTTATGGAACAAGGCCAAAAAATCGGATTATTGATCCTATTGGCGATTATGAGTCTCGCCTTCTATGTCGACATAAACAGGTTTCTTGGGTAGATGTCGGCAATTATCGAAGAGTTTGGGTTGTACTGCCGCATAAAGGCTTTCAGTATCCTGATCAATTAAGATCACTTATACTAACGCGCTGTTTCGTCGCCGTAGTCGTTCTGAGCATGAATCAGCAGAACGGATAATATGAAAAAACACTGTTGTAATTATAGATAATGTCTCTATTTTCCCGGACTTTGATCCTCATGGCTCTGATGGGTGGACTGCTATTCTCCCAGCAGGCCACCGCCTTCGTGGTCGAGGACATACGGGTAGAGGGTCTGCAACGGATCTCGGCCGGCACGGTATTCAATTACCTGCCGATAAAGACTGGGGATGAGGTCGATGCAGGCAATTCTTCCCATATTATCCGCACACTCTACAAAACGGGTTTTTTCAAGGATATAAGGCTCGAACAGGATGGGAATGTCCTGATTGTGTTCGTCCGTGAAAGACCTGCTATCGCAGAGATAAATATCACTGGAAACAAGGAGTTGGATACAGAACCATTGATGGCTGGATTAAAGGATATCGGTCTTGCCGAGGGCCGGGTCTTTAAGCGGGCATTACTGGAAAAGGTCGAGCAGGAGCTCAACCGCCAATATTTCGCGCGGGGTAAATATGGGATCAAGATCCAATCAAAAGTGACTCCATTGGAGAGAAACCGTGTGGGTCTGGATATCGAGATATCAGAGGGCCTGACCGCCAGGATCAAGCACATAAACATTATCGGCAATCGGGCCTATGAAGATGACGAGTTGTTGGATAAGTTCGAATTGGGTGTGCCGTCCTGGTACGCCGTCTTCTCCAGCCGCGACAAATATTCCAAGCAAGCGCTCTCAGGCGACCTGGAGACACTGCGCTCATTCTATCTTGATCGGGGTTATATCGATTTCAAGATCGAGTCCACCCAGGTATCCATAACACCGGACAAGAAGGATATCTACATTACCGTGGTGATCGACGAGGGTGATGTTTTCACCCTCAGCGATATCAAGTTGGCCGGAGACCTGGAACTCAATCCGGAGGAGCTGTTTCCTCTAATCCACCTCAAACGGGGGGCGGTCTTCTCCCGTAAAAAACTGACAGCCAGCGCAGACAGGCTGAACCGGCACTATTCCGATGTGGGATACGCCTTTGCCAACGTCAACACCATTCCCGATATTGATCGTGAAAAGATGCAGGTGGCCATCACATTCTTCGTCGATCCGGGAAAAAGGGTCTATGTCCGCTATATCAATGTATCGGGTAATACCAACACCCGTGATGAGGTGTTGCGTCGGGAGTTGAGACAGATGGAATCAGCCTGGTTTTCCGGTGAGAAGACCCGGCTCTCAAGGGAACGCCTGCAGCGTTTGGGCTTTTTCAGTGAAGTGAATATGGAGACCCCAGCAGTACCGGGCTCCACGGATCAACTAGATGTGAACCTTGCTGTGACCGAGGCTGCATCCGGGCAGTTCAGTGCCGGTGTCGGGTTTACCCAGACCCAGGGAGTGATCTTCAATGCCAGCATCAGTGAAAACAATTTTCTCGGTACGGGGAACCGCTTCAGCGCTGGCTTCGATACCAGTGATGCAACCAAAAAGCTCTCCTTGTCCTACACCAATCCCTACTACACCATTGACGGCGTAAGTCAGGGTTATGAGCTGAGCTACCGGGAGACCGATTTCTCAGAATTGAATATCTCCAGCTATTCCACCGACGTGGGGCGTCTCGGGGTCCATTTCGGCATACCCCTGACGGAATACGACCGCTTTAGATTCAGTCTGGCCTACGAGCATACGACCTTTTTTCTTGGCTCATCCCCTTCCGATGAGATCGAGGAATTCATAGAAACCAACGGAGATAAGTTCAGCGATTTCGAATTGGTGGGCAGCTGGATTCACGACACCAGGGATCGCGCCATATTTCCCAATCGAGGTAACCGGCAGGTCTTCACCATCGAGACCAACACCCCCGGCAGTGATCTGCAGTACTACCGCGTTAGATACTCAAATGCCCACTATTTCCAGCTCACCAACTCTCTGACCTTGAAGCTGAACGGGGAGCTGGGATATGGCGATGGTTACGGGGAAGATGATGAGCTGCCGTTTTTCCGTAATTTCTATGCCGGCGGTATCGGTTCGGTCAGGGGATTCGAGGAGAATACCCTGGGACCGCAGGACTCCCAGGATGATGCTTTGGGAGCAAATGCTAGAATCGTGGGTCAGATGGAGTTACTCTTTCCCGCCTTTGGCGATGACTTTAAGGACACGGTGCGTGCCGGTTTGTTTGTCGATGTCGGCAACGTATTCGATCTGGCTGGAGATGAGAAGGTCGAGTGGGACCTGTTTAGGGCTTCCACCGGTCTGATGTTATCCTGGTTCTCGCCAGTAGGAGCCCTCTCTTTCAGCTGGGGGTATCCGATCAAAGAGGAAGAGGGTGATGATATCAAGAACCTTCAATTCAGGATTGGTAGTGGTTTCTAAACAGTTAGGGAGTGAATGGGTGAATTCGCTAAGACATATATTACTTGCTTTGACCCTTGGGTTTTTCGTGACCGGCAGTGCTGTAGCCGAGGAGTATCGTATCGGCTTCGTGAACGCCACAAAAGTCTTCGAGGAGTCGCCGCAATACAAATCAGCCAGGGAGCGGTTGCAGACCGAGTTTTCCCGACGGGAGAAAGACCTGCTCGCCTCCCAGAAGCAGCTGAAACAGCTCGAAGAGAAGCTGCAGCGGGACGGATCGGTGATGAGCGAGTCCGAGGTCAAACGGCTGGAGCGGGATATTCTCAGTCGCAGCCGCAAGTTGAAAAACGCCCAGACCGAGTTTCGTGAGGACCTCAACCTGCGCCAGAACGAGGAGTTCAAGAAACTCCGCCAGCAGGTGCGTGAAGTGATCCGGGAAGTGGGTAAGAGTGAAAAGATAGACCTTATCGTTTCAGATGGTGTCGTCTATTTCAGTAAAAAGATCGACATCTCAGATAAGGTGTTGGAAAAACTGCGTCAGTTAAAAGCTGAATAAGGTGGTATCAAGATCATCTGGATCCAGTCTCGGGGACCTGGCGGATACCGTTGGGGCGAAGCTGCTGGGTGATCCGGAAACGATGATCAGAGGGGTTGGGACGCTGCAGAGCGCACAACCCGGAGAGATCAGTTTTCTCAGTAATCCCTCCTATCGTAGATACCTTTCAGCAACACAGGCCTCGGCGGTGATCCTATATGAAAAGGATGCCGCCGATTGCCCGACTTCAGCGTTGATCTCCGATAACCCCTATCTTGCCTATGCCAGGGTGGCAACAAAGCTGTTTCCCCACAAAGCCGTTACGCCCGGTATCGATGCCACTGCGGTTGTGGGTCGGTCATCGTCGATCGACAGCAGTGCCTGGATCGGGCCCTGCGTTGTGATTGGGGAAGGTGTGACTGTTGAATCCGGTGTCTGTATAGGTCCGGGTTGTGTGGTCGAGGACAATTGCCGGATCGGTGCCGATAGCCGGTTGGTGGCGAATGTGACCCTGTGTCACGACACCCGCCTGGGTCAGCGTTGCCTGGTTCATCCAGGGGCGGTACTGGGTGCGGACGGCTTCGGCCTGGCAAATGACGAAGGGCATTGGGTCAAAGTGCCGCAACTCGGTCGGGTACGGGTTGGGGACGATGTGGAAATCGGCGCCAACACCACCATCGACCGCGGTGCGCTGGAAGATACGATCCTGCATGACGGGGTTAAGCTGGATAATCTCATTCAGATTGCGCACAACGTGGAAATAGGCCGGAATACGGCAATGGCCGGTTGCTCGGCGGTTGCCGGATCAACAAAGATTGGAGGCCATTGCACCATCGGTGGACAAACAGGTCTGGTGGGACATTTGACGATAGGTGATAATGTGCACTTTTCGGCGGCCACCCTGGTTACCCGCTCATTCACCGAGGCGGGGTACTACAGCGGTAACCTGCCCGCCATGGAAAATGGCGCCTGGAAACGCGTGATTGCCCGGCTGCGAAATCTGGAGTCGATGGCAAAAGAGATGAAATTTCTGAAAAAAAACCTGAACAACCAATAAAAAGCCGTTGAAATGAATGGCATGAGTAACTGGAGGACAGTTTGATCGCAATGGATATCAACAAGGTGCTGAGCCTGCTGCCGCACCGCTATCCTTTCCTGCTAATCGATCGGGTTCTTGAATACGAAAAGGATGCACGCCTCCTGGCGTTGAAAAATGTCACTTACAATGAACCCTTTTTCAACGGTCACTTTCCCATTCAACCGGTGATGCCGGGTGTCCTGATTGTCGAAGCGATGGCGCAGGCGACCGGACTGTTGGCGATGGAGTCCAATCCGGAAACAGTCAATGAGACGACCATCTATCTTTTCGTCGGCATCGATAAGGCTCGCTTCAAGCATCAGGTGGAGCCTGGTGATCAGCTGATCATCGAAGTCGTTCAGACCAAAATGAAGCGAGGCATCGGCTTTTTCACCTGCTCCGCGAAAGTCGAGGATAAAACCGTAGCGACGGCGGATATCATGTGTACGGCACGGGAGATAGGCAGCTGATCGACCCACGCGCAGTTATCGATCCGGATGCCGAGCTCGATGAAGGGGTCAGTATTGGTCCCTTCTCCATCATTGGTGCCGGGGTCAAGATTGCAGCAGGTACCGAAGTCGGCCCCCATGTGGTGATCAAAGGGCCGACCCAAATTGGCCGGGACAACCGGATCTACCAGTTCGCCTCGGTTGGGGAGAATCCCCAGGACATGAAATATGCCGGCGAGCCGACCATCCTGGAGATCGGCGACCGCAACGTTATCCGTGAATTTGCCACCCTGCATCGCGGCACCGTGCAGGACCAGGGTGTGACACGGATCGGCAATGACAATCTGCTGATGGCCTATATCCATGTCGCCCACGATTGTCTGCTGGAGGACCATATCATCATGGCCAATGCCGCATCCCTGGGCGGCCATGTGAAGATCGGAAGGCACGCCATTCTGGGTGGATTCACGAAAGTGCACCAATTCTGCCGGGTGGGCGCACACAGCTTCTGCGGGATGGGGTCGGCTATCAGCATGGATCTGCCACCCTATGTGATGGCATCGGGGCATCCGGCGAAACCACATGGTATCAACCGGGAGGGGTTGAGCCGCCGTGGATTCAGTGATGAAACTATTCAGCAGATCAAGCGTGCCTACAAACTGCTCTACCTTTCCAAAAAGCGTTTGGAAGAGGCACGGGAGGGAATCGACGGGATGTTGAATGAAACCCCGGAGCTTGAAATTCTTTCCGATTTTCTCAAACATAAGGGCCGGGGTATTTTACGTTAGGCCCTCCTACCCTGGCACAGGGGATACACCAGTAGAACGCGAATGTCTCTATCCCCGTCTATGCAGAACACGCAACAACAACGCCCGCCGAGGATTGGTATCCTGGCCAATGAGGTGTCAGGCGATCAGCTGGCAGCGGCATTGATCGATGCCCTGCATGCCCAACGGGCAGATATCGAGTTTGAGGGCATGACAGGACCGTTGATGGAGGCTGCGGGATGCCGCTCCCTTGCCAAGATGGATCCGGTAATGGGGTTTGCCGAGGTGATCGCTCATCTGCCGGGATTGCTGCGCAGCCGTAGAAAACTGGTGGCCCATTTTCTTGACGATCCACCCGATCTGGTATTGGGTGTCGATGCCCCCGATTTCAACCTGGCACTGGAGGCGCAACTCAAAGCGGCCGGCATCCCGACAGCGCATTTTGTCAGCCCAACGGTTTGGGCGTGGCGGCAGGGAAGAGTGAAGAAGCTGCAAAAGGCGGTTGACCTGATGCTCTGCATCTTTGATTTCGAGGTCGATTTCCTGTTGCGACACAATGTGCCGGCGGTCTATGTGGGACACCCCCTGGCGGACCAGATCCCGCTGCAACCCGCCGACCCCGGAGTGATTCGGGATGGATTGGGCCTTGATAGGGAAAAGTCTGTCGTAGCGCTACTACCCGGCAGCCGCATGAGCGAGGTAAGCAGGCTGGCTCCGTTATTTCTGCAGACAGCGTTGTGGCTGCAACAACAAAAGCCGGATCTGCAGTTTATCGCTCCCATGGTGGATCAGAAGGTCAAACAGCTTTTTCAGGAACAGATAGAATCGATCGCACCGGAACTGCCGATTATGTTGTTGAACGGCAGGCCCAGAGAGGCGATCCGTTCTGCGGATGCAGTGTTGACCGCATCGGGTACGGCTACCCTCGAGACCATGTTGTTGAAGCGTCCCATGGTGGTGGCCTACCGGCTTTCTCCACTCTCGGTCTGGTTGATTCGTCGCTTTAATCTATTAAAAACGCCTCACGTGGCGTTGGCAAATCTGCTTGCGGATAAACCCTACGCGCCTGAATTTATCCAGGAGGCGTGTAAACCTGATTCCATGGGCAGGGCCTTGCTGGATTTTCTCGATAACCCGAAAAAGTGTGGGCAGATAGCAAAGGCCTATATCAAAGTCCACGAGAAATTACGCCAAAACGCCGCCCATGCAGCCGCCCATGCAGTTCTGGAGATGCTGGCAGATAGTTAGGATCTGTCAATGCGGGCATCACTCATCAATTGATTAGACAGAGAGAGGTTTTTTTGCTCTTATTGTCACATCCGGAAAATCATATAGAACGCATCAATTTTCAGCGCAGGGATACCGATAGTTAGCGATGGCTGTACTACTCCATGATCTGATCTTCGAATCGGCCACCCGCACTCCGTCAAAGACGGCCTTAAAGTACAAATCGACCTCGCTGACCTATGCCGAACTGGCGCAACAGGTCGGCCGCTTATCACGGGCATTAGTCGACATCGGTATCGAGAAACAGGATCGCATTGCGATCTATCTGCCGAAGTGTCTGGAGAATGTCATCGCTATCTTCGCGGCAGCCGCAGCCGGTGCTGTGTTCGTACCGATCAATCCAGCCCTTAAGTCCCACCAGGTGTCGCATATTCTGTTGGATTGCGATGCCAAGGTTCTGATTACTGTACAGGGCAAGTGCAGGGCCTTGAATACGGCTCTCGGTTATTGCGTCGATCTGCAGACCGTGGTTCTGATCGATGGTGTGGACAGCGAAGAAGAAGGATTGCACGCCCAGCGTTTGCTTGCCTGGGATGAGCTGATCGCCAATCCTGTCGCTCCTCACGGCCATCGCGTGATCGATTCGGATATGGTTTCACTCATCTATACGTCAGGCAGCACCGGTGATCCGAAGGGCGTGATCCTCTCCCATCGCAATATGGTGACCGGTGCAAAAAGTGTCGCCCAATACCTGAAAAATACCTCATCAGACAGGATCCTGGCCGTACTACCTCTCAGCTTCGACTATGGTATGAGCCAGTTGACAACCGCATTTCTGGTCGGTGCCACTGCCATATTGATCAACTACCTGTTGCCTATGGAGGTACTCAACACCCTTGCCCAGGAAAAGATTACCGGGTTGGCGGCAGTACCCCCGTTATGGAATCTGTTGGTCGAGCTGCCCTGGCCGACTGAGGCCGCATCGAGCCTGCGTTATATCACCAGCTCCGGTGGTGTGGTGCCGGTTGAGACCACAGAGCTGTTACGTCAGGTACTGCCCAATACTGAGATCTTTCTCATGTATGGCCTCACAGAAGCGTTTCGATCGACCTACCTGGCACCGGATCAAATAGATAAAAGGCCCACCTCCATCGGCAAAGCCATTCCGAATGCCGAAGTGCTGGTGTTGAGAAGTGACGGTACCCCTTGTGCCGTGGATGAACCCGGCGAACTGGTGCATCGGGGATCGTTGGTGGCAATGGGCTACTGGAATGATGTCGAGGCTACCCGGCAGCGTTTTCGGCCTATCCCCAATCGGTTTGATGGCTTACCCGGCGATGAGCTGGCCGTCTGGTCGGGGGACATCGTCAAAATGGACGGCGAAGGCTATCTCTATTTCTTACGAAGAGATGATGAATTGATCAAAACGATGGGCTATCGGGTAAGTCCGAATGAGATCGAAGAGGTATTCTACCGCACCGGTCTGGTATCTGAAGTGGTTGCATTGGGTATTCCCCACACCACAATGGGTCAATCGATCGTTCTGGTAGCAATCCTCAAAAACGGTTCGGAAGTGACGGAAAAACAACTACTCGATAACTGTAAGCAGCGATTGGCGAACTACATGATGCCGGCCGAAGTTATATTACGTACCATGCTGCCGACGAATCCCAATGGCAAGGTCGATAGAAAACAACTTAGATTGGAGATAATGACGTCAATATCCGAATGAAGTAAACGTCCAATCGATTCCTGTCTACACAATGAAATTGGGCCTTAGTTTGTAACTCTATATTCAGTGAGTTGGAGCATGTCAAAAGCGTTTGCCCTGGTCGCAGGTGTTGATGAGGTAGGGAGAGGGCCCCTGGCGGGACCGGTTGTCGCAGCTGCAGTGATCCTTCATCCGGAGCGACCCATCGAGGGACTGGCCGATTCCAAGAAGCTGAGTGAAAAACGCCGGGAACAACTCTCCCAGTTGATCAAGGAACAGGCCCACAGCTGGTGTTTGGGACGGGCTGAAGTGGAGGAGATCGATCGGATAAATATCCTGCAGGCAAGCCTGTTGGCCATGAAACGGGCTGTCGAGGGGCTTCCAAGAATGCCCGGTCTGGCTATGGTGGATGGCAAGCATGCTCCGCGACTGGCCTGCAGGGTGGATACGGTGATCGGCGGGGACGCCCTTGTCGAGGCGATCAGCGCGGCATCGATCATTGCCAAGGTGGCGCGGGATCGGGAGATGGTGGAATTGGACCGCCGCTATCCCGGTTATGGTCTCGCCCGCCACAAAGGCTATCCAACCAAGCAGCACCTGGAAGGCCTGCAAGCCCTGGGCATCACCCCCATTCACCGGCGTTCTTTCGGGCCGGTCAAGAGGCTCATGACCTGAGACCGTTTCGGGGTAGAATAGGCAACTATGGAAGTCCCCTTTGTTCATCTTCGCGTTCACTCCGAGTACTCTCTGGTAGACGGCCTGGTGCGTGTCAAGCCCCTGGTCAGACAGGTGGCCGAGACGGGTATGCCGGCAGTGGCCCTGACCGATCAGTCAAACCTCTTCGCTCTTGTTCGATTTTATCAGGCCGCCCTGGCCGCCGGGATCAAACCGATTGCCGGTGTCGACGCCTGGATTCGCAATCCTGAGGATATCAATACACCCTTCCGTCTGGTGTTGTTGGTGCAGAACCAGGCGGGCTACATGAATCTGACGCGTCTGGTATCACGCAGCTACCGCGAGGGCCAGCACCTTGGGCGTCCATTGATGGAGCGGGAATGGCTGAATGGCAACACGGATGGGCTGATAGCCCTCTCCGCGGGTCGCCAGGGGGATGTGGGCCGTGCCCTGCTGGCCGGCAACCAGGCAGAGGCGGAGCGGCTGCTCAGTCAATGGTTGGAGCTGTTTGGTGACCGCTATTATCTGGAGCTGCATCGCACCGGCCGTGCCGATGAGGAGCGCTGCCTGCATGACAGTGTCGTCCTGGCAGCCGATTACGGTGTTCCCGTGGTGGCCACCAATGATGTGCATTTCCTGCAAGCGGAGGATTTCGATGCCCACGAGGTGCGGGTCTGTATTCATGAGGGCCGCACCCTCGACGATCCGAGACGGCCGAGAAATTACGGCCAGCAGCAATATCTTCGTACCCCGGAAGAGATGGCGGAGCTGTTTTCCGATATTCCGGAGGCGCTGCAGAATACGGTGGAAATCGCCAAACGCTGTACCATCGAACTGACTTTGGGTAAAAACTATCTCCCCGATTTTCCCATTCCCGAGGGAATGACCATCGAGGAGTTTCTGGCGGCCGAATCCCGCAAGGGGCTGGAGTGGCGGCTGCACTCCACCTTCGATACCCAGTGCGCCGACTTTCCACAACAGAGAAAGATCTACGACGATCGCCTGCAGGTGGAGCTGGATGTCATCAACACAATGGGTTTTCCCGGCTACTTTCTTATCGTTGCCGACTTTATCCGGTGGGCCAAGGACAATGACATTCCGGTGGGCCCCGGTCGTGGCTCGGGTGCGGGTTCGCTGGTCGCCTATGCCCTGAAGATCACCGATCTCGATCCCATCGAGCACGAGCTGCTGTTCGAGCGCTTTCTCAATCCGGAGCGTGTCTCCATGCCCGATTTCGATGTCGATTTCTGCATGGATAAACGCGATCAGGTGATCGATTACGTGGCCCAACGCTATGGACGTGATTCGGTATCCCAAATTATTACCTACGGTTCAATGGCGGCCAAGGCGGTGGTGCGTGACGTGGGCCGGGTACTGGGCCATCCCTACGGTTTCACCGACCGGGTGGCGAAGATGATCCCCTTCGAGATCGGCATGACCCTCGACAAGGCGCTGGTGGAGAGCGACGATCTGAAACAGGCCTACGCCAGCGATGATGAGGTGGGTGAACTCATCGACATGGCGAAGAAGCTGGAGGGTTGCGCCAGGAATGCGGGCAAGCATGCCGGCGGCGTGGTCATCTCGCCCGGGTTGTTGACCGATTTCACACCCCTCTACTGTGAGGCCAACGGAGAGGGACTGGTTACCCAGTTCGATAAGGATGACGTGGAGAAGGTCGGCCTGGTGAAATTCGATTTTCTCGGTCTGCGCACCCTGACCATTGTCGACTGGGCATTGAAGACGGTGAATGGGGAACGCGCCAGGCAGGGCGAGGAGCCGGTCGATATCAATGCCATCGCCATGGATGACGAGGTTTCCTTCAAATTACTCAAGAGTGCCGAGACCACAGCCGTATTCCAGTTGGAATCCCGCGGTATGAAGGAGCTGATCAAAAAGCTCCAACCCGATTGCTTCGAGGATATCACCGCCCTGGTGGCGCTATTTCGCCCGGGTCCCCTGCAGTCAGGCATGGTGGACGACTTCATCAACCGTAAACATGGCCGGGCCAAGGTCTCCTACCCGCACCCGGATCTGGAACCGATCCTGAAACCGACCTACGGCGTCATTCTCTATCAGGAGCAGGTCATGCAGATTGCCCAGGTGTTGGCGGGCTATTCCCTTGGGGGAGCGGATCTGCTGCGCCGGGCCATGGGCAAGAAGAAGCCGGAGGAGATGGCGAAACAGGGTGAGATCTTTCGCAAGGGCGCCGTGGAGCGGGGGGTTGAGGAGGAGACCGCCACCTATATCTTCGACCTGATGGAGAAGTTTGCCGGGTACGGCTTCAATAAATCCCACTCCGCCGCCTATGCTTTGGTCTCCTACCAGACCATGTGGCTGAAGGCGCACTATCCAGCTGCCTTCATGGCCGCGGTCTGTTCCGCCGACATGGACAATACCGACAAGGTGGTGCCGTTGATCGAAGAGTGTCGGCGCATGCGGCTCAGGGTCGAGGCGCCCCAGGTCAACCTGTCGGAGTATAAGTTTACCGCTACCGATAAAAAGACCGTGGTCTATGGTCTCGGCGCCATCAAGGGGGTGGGTGAGGCAGCCATAGAGGCGGTGATCGATGAACGCAACAGCAACGGTCCCTACCAGGATATCTTCGAATTCTGTCGCCGTATCGATCTGCGCAAGGTCAACCGGCGGGTAATTGAGTCGCTGATCCGTGCCGGCGCTCTCGACGGGCTCGGTGCCAATCGCGCCACTCTGATGATGCAGCTGCCGCTGGCGTTGAAGCTGGCCGAACAGCACAGCGCTATGCAGGCAGTGGGTCAGAACGACCTCTTCGGTATGGGAGATCCGCAACCGGAGGAGGCCAGTCATGCCCAGGTGATACCCAAGGATTTGGATGAATGGGAGGAGGAGCAGCGCCTGCAGGGTGAAAAAGAGACCCTCGGTCTCTACCTTACCGGCCATCCCATCGACCGCTATGCAGAGGAGCTGAGCCATATCAGCAGCAGCCGTATCGGCGATCTCAGCCTCGATGGAACGCCGGAACCGGGTCAACGACGTCGCGGTGTACCGGTGGTGGTGACAGGTCTGGTAGTCAGCGCCAGCCACCGGCAGACCCAACGGGGTCGCATGGGTACCCTGGTATTGGACGATCGTAGCGGACGTATCGAATGTACCCTCTTCAGCGAAGTCTATGAACAGCATCGGGATCTGATCGCTGCGGATAATATACTGGTGGTTTCGGGCAGCCTGAACTATGACGAATTCCGCGGTGGACTCAGCATCCGTGCCGACAATCTGCTGACCTTTGAGCAGGCACGGTCACACTATGCGGGCCTGTTAAAAATCAAAGTCTCTCTCAACGGTCTCGACATATCGGGCTTCAGCGAACAGTTGCAACAGATACTCACTCCCTTTCGAGGGGGTACCACTGGAATCAGGCTGCACTATAAGGCCAAGGATGCCTGTGGCGATATCCAGTTGGGCAAGGAGTGGCAGGTCAAACCGACTGACGAGTTACTGCGAAGACTGGAACAATATCTCGGGGCAGGCTCGGTCGATGTCGGCTATCGTCAATCGGCTGCCCAGCCGCGGCAGTCGAATCACGCTTAACTGCGCCTGGAATAGAGTACCCTCATCCGCATCATCCATTGATTGTTTATCATGGATGTGCGGGTGAGGAGACAGCGCTATTTTTGCGTCCAAGCATTATTCGGATCAGAAGGACCAGCGCCATGACACCTGGAACATGTCGAGGCCGTCTTGACTGGCGTCAGCCTGTTTTTCACTCGCCAGGTAGTTGGTCAGCCCCGTGACCTTATCCGTTGTCGTCGCATAGTGTGTGAGGCGTAACAGATCTGTGGAGACTACGTTCCAGTCAACCGACCAACTGGCGAAATCCGTCGCCTCGACGGGGATACTGATGTTGCTGTCGAACCGATCCGATGAGTGATATATATTCCAGGTGATCTCAGGCTTGCGCAACACCAGACGCCGCCAGGTATCATCCATTCCGGCAACCCCATTGTCATAAGCACTGTCGTAGTCGACACGGATCATATCCGTCACCGAGCTGCTGAAACTGAGTGTCGGTAGATAGTTGGGGACCTCGTCAAAGGCGAGACTGCTGTCGGGGTTGTTGCGCAACTTGATGACCTTGCTGACCTGGGTGCCGTCGAGGAATACATTTTCCCGCTCTACGGAGGTGAAATAGATATCATCACTCTGTCTTTTGCTTGCCGGGAGCTTCTGGAATGACGGATTGGCACTGGTATCATCCTCCTGGAACTGCACCTTAGTCCCCAATAAATCGAGTTTGCTTCTAAAGCCTTTATAGTCGGGCAGACCCAAATAGGCGCTGACATCGGGTGATACGGCTTCACCTACATCACTCGCGACGGGAGTGTAGTTGATAGTGGGGTTTGTGGCGAGATCGATGCCTCGAGCGATGTTGACGTGAAATTGGCCGAAGGTGAAGACCTGATAATAGAGATCAACAGTGGTTGGTTCATCATCATCGAGTTCGGCATCTACGCTATAGGCGGTGTTCACACCCACGCCTGCAGCCAAGCTGTACCAGTTGCTTCGGAACGCATTGGTGAAGCTGAGCTGCGCGGTGAAGTTGTCACCTGGATAGCCGATTGTGCCACCCACGTTATATGTGGCTGTAGCGTTTGTTTCGTCACACAACAGGAAATCCCTTTTGTATCTGCTCAAGCTTGTCCTGAACAGGTAGGCGCGACGTTCGGCACGGTAGTCGCAGACTGTCAGCAGTGAAAAAAATCCGGATGGATCTGTGATGTTGAGACCGATGGAAGGCCCCGTCACATCCACGTTTTGCCAGCTGCCGGAATCACCGTCCTTGTAACTGAGATAGAGGGGTAGTCCTCGGTCAAAGGTAAACGAGAGATTGGGTGTCAGTCCGCCGTCACCTGGGTCGGTGTCTATATCGGTATCGGGATCGATATCAATCAGGGTAATGTCATCATCGTCATCATTATGAAAACTGCCCAGGGTGGAGACGATGCCGAACAGGATGACGCATAGGACTAGCATGGACTGTATGGCCTTACGGCCGACATTCTTTGTTGGGGATAAACATACAGCTAACCCCGCTATGGCGCATATTGGGGTAATAAAATATCCGAAACGGTTTGAGGAATCAGGTTCCTGTCCGCAGGGGGATCAATTGCTGATCCACACAAACAGCGAGGTGAAACGCTGATCTAAAAAGAGTGCCCGAAATTAGTGCAAACCGGACTGTCCTAACACTATCGAATCCGGTATATTTCGCGTATGGATCTGAATTTTCTAGAATTTGAACAACCTATTGCCGAACTCGAAGCGAAGATCGAAGAGCTCCGCCTGGTCGGTACCGACAACGAGATCAACATCCAGGATGAGATCGCCCGGCTGGAGAACAAGTGTCAGACGTTGACCGAATCGATCTTCTCCAATCTCAAGCCGTGGGATATCTCGCAACTGTCGCGTCATCCCCAGCGGCCCTATGTGCTCGACTATATCGACCGCATCTTCGATGAGTTCCATGAGCTGCACGGTGACCGGGCCTTTGCCGACGATCATGCCATTGTTGGTGGTGTGGCGCGCCTCGAAGGGCGTCCGGTGATGGTGATCGGCCATCAGAAGGGCAGAGACACCAAGGACAAACTCTTTCGTAACTTTGGCATGCCCCGTCCCGAAGGTTATCGCAAGGCATTGCGTCTGATGGAACTGGCGGAGCGTTTCAAGCTGCCTATCATGACCTTCATCGACACCCCGGGCGCCTATCCCGGTGTCGGCGCCGAAGAGCGGGGGCAGAGCGAGGCCATTGCCCGCAATCTCAAAGTGATGTCGGGTCTGCGTACACCGATCATCTGTACCGTGATCGGGGAGGGTGGATCCGGTGGCGCACTGGCGGTCGGTGTCGGTGACCGCATCCTGATGCTGCAATACAGCACCTACTCGGTGATCTCCCCCGAGGGATGCGCCTCGATTCTCTGGAAGAGTGCGGAAAAGGCGCCTCTGGCCGCCGAAGCCATGGCGATCACCTCGGACCGGCTCAAGGAGTTGGGGCTGATCGACGAGATCGTGCCGGAACCCTTGGGCGGCGCCCATCGCGACATCGAAACAATGGCCAAGAACCTCAAACATGCACTGGTGGAGGGGATGGACAACATCACCAGCATGGCCATCGACAAACTGCTCGACACCCGTTATCAGCGGCTCATGCAGTATGGCCAGTTTTCCGGAGACTGACTGTAGGAATGCCTTGTGAACCTCACGGCCGCACGGCTGTTTGAGATACTCAGGCAACTGCCAGGCGCAACCTGTTGCCATATTGCCCTCAGTGGCGGACTCGATTCCTGCGTTCTGCTCAATCTGCTCGCTGAGCTCAGGTCCCAGCTCCCCTATGATCTTCATGCAATCCATGTCCACCATGGACTGCAGCGCCAGGCCGATAGCTGGCAAACCCACTGTGAAAGAGTGTGCCAGGGCTATGACATTCCTCTGGAGACCGTCCGGCTGACGCTCAACGTGAACAGTGGCGAAAGTTTGGAGGCAGTGGCCAGGGAGGCCCGCTACCGGGCAATGGCGGAACAGATGGGGGAGGGGGACCTGTTGCTGACGGCCCAGCACCTGGACGATCAGGCGGAGACACTCCTGTTACAATTGATGCGTGGCAGCGGCCCCGCCGGGCTTGCTTCGATGCCACCCCTGACCCACTTCGGCCCCGGCTGGCTGGCACGGCCGCTGCTGACATTTTCCCGCGAGTCGCTGGAAGCGTATGCCGGACATCACAATCTAAGCTGGCAGGAGGATCCCTCGAACAGGGACCAGCGTTTCGATCGAAACTTCATTCGCCACCAGGTCATGCCATTACTCCGTTCTCGCTGGCCGGCAGCCGCCACTACCCTGTCAAGAGCGGCTCGCTTCAGCGGTGAACTATTGATGCTGGTGAGAGAAGAGGCGGAGGAAGACCTGGCCAAGGCCCGCTCAAAAGATGGCGATACCCTTTCAATCGCGGCATTGAAGCAATTAAATTCCGTTCGACTCAGAAATCTGTTGCGTCACTGGGTCAGCGCCACAGGCGCACCCCTGCCCAGTTCGAAAAAACTTGCCCGCATCGAGCGCGAGGCTGTGCATGGTCGTATCGATGCAGTACCGCTGATTACCTGGGAGGATTGGGAGGTGCGTCGTTATCGCGACCGGCTTTATCTCTGTCGTGCCCGAGTTATAGACCTCCCCAACCAGCCTCTGATCTGGTCCAATGGCGACGAGTTGGTCTTGCCGGAAGGTCTGGGCCGGTTGATTGCCAGACCCGGTGAAGATGGGATCTCAGCGGCACATTGGCAGAATGCTAAAGTGGAAGTGCGATTCCGTCATGGCGGTGAGCGTTGCCGGCTTTTCAGACAGAGTCATCATCGTCCATTGAAAAAACTTTTTCAGGAGTGGGGCGTGCCGCCGTGGCAGCGTTCACGGATTCCATTGATATTTCTCGACGGAGAGCTCACGGCTGTACCGGGACACTGCGTTTGCGGGCCACCCCTTGCGCGATCAGGAGAGGAGGCGATAGTGGTTGAGTGGGTGAATGGGTGATTTTTTCCGATAACGGTATTTAAAATCCGTGCAAGACATACATTGGATATCATGACATTTATGGATTGCCCCTTAGCTCGATTGGGTAACCATATGGATTGAATTGAACAAACAGATAAAAAATAATACAGATGTAAGATTGCAATCCTGCGGATTCGGTTAGTATTGATCTTCATTAAGGTATCATCATCGGCTGTTGTGTAACTAAGAGTATGAGCGGACGAAGCTTTACAAACGGTTTGTTCTTCGGGGCGGGGATGGTAATCGGGTTGCTAATGCTGATGTTTTTTTTGGCACCACAAATATACCTGTCCACAGAAAATAGTAATTTTGAGAAGTTACGGGAAAAATCAAAACTGGACTGCAAAACAATGCCATTGCATTGTTTGGTCAGAGATGAAGATATTAATGGTGTTAAGACCTATATTGTTAAAGGCAGTAATCTCGAATTTACTGACAATTGGGGGAGAACCGCACTGTTTTACGCTTTATGGAACGATAAACATGAAATCTTCAAAATGCTATTGAGCGCTGGAGCAGATGCGAACACGATGGATGAAAATCAGCGGTCGGTTTTTTTTCAATCGGTTGCATGGGATAAATACGCTATGGCGAATCGATTGTTGGGAAAAGGCGCAGATATCGACAGGTACAATGGCAGTCAATATCCGGAAACCGCCCTGCATTACTGTGTCATGAAAAATAAACCGGATTGTGTGGAGTTCCTGCTGAAACACGGTGCAGACAGAACTTTAAAAGATGCATATGGATACACTGTGTATGAGAGAGTACAGATGCACAACCATATTGATGCCAAGATTGGGGATTTGTTAAACAAAGAACAACAAGTCAAATAGATATGTATTGTAGTGGTTCGTAAATATGGCACTGGCTATGTTGGGGGTGTATTTGAAATCGCCTGCGAGCTGTGATGCATTTTCCCTTTTGCAAGGTTAAGTCAGGGTAGTGGAACTGTATTAGCATGTGGCAGACAGAGGCAAGCTATGAAAATCCTGTTGGCTGTTGATCTTTCTGAATCGACAGAAAAAATTGTAAAAAAGGCTGAAGGATTGGCCGATGCGCTATCAGCAGATTTATGGTTGTTGCATGTTGCGGAGCCAGAACCGGACTTCGTTGGTTATGAAGTGGGACCGCAATCGGTTCGAGATACACTTTCACAGAAATTCCACGATCAACACAGACAGATACAAGAGATCGCCGAACGTATGCGTGAGAATGGCATTGACGCAACTGCACTTCTTGTACAGGGATCTACGGTTGAAACCATTCTGCACGAGGCCTCCAGGCTTGATGTGGATATGATTTTCATAGGATCTCATGGGCGAGGCGCCATGTATCATCTGCTTATGGGGAGTGTTACGGAAGGAGTTCTTCATGCGGCAAAATGCCCGATCCATATTGTTCCAACGCATAACCGGAAATAACGCCGGCAAGTTTGAATGAACGCAAAACCCGGGACCTATGGCCTGGTGCTGCAGGTAGATACGGGCACTGTTGTGCAGGTGGGACGTTGGGGCGCCATCGACATAAGACCCGGCTGCTATATCTACATTGGCAGTGCATTCGGGCCTGGCGGTGTGCTGGCGCGGGTCTCGAGACATTGCCGGAAAATGAAGCCGAAGCATTGGCATATCGACTATCTGCGTGAGAAAGCAGTACTTGAATCGGTCTGGTACAGCCAGAGGCAGACTCGCCTCGAGCACCGATGGGCAAAGGCGCTGGCAACTTGGGGCAATACAGAACCGGTCCACGGTTTCGGCTGCAGCGACTGCAGCTGCGATTCGCATCTCTTCTATTGCAAAAAGCCCCCGACCTTGTCCGGATTTGCCAACATAGTTGGATGCTCGGTTAAATCATGGTCCTGCGATGAGACCGGTTAGCTGGGGCAGATTGGATGAGTGTCAGTGCAGGAAGTTAAACATCCTATTGCGGTAACGCTTTACCAGATCGCCCTGTCCACCCAATAACTCGAAGATCCGCAGCATCTCTTTCTGGGCGGCATTGTCGCCATAACTGCGATCCTTCTGCAACAGGGTCATGAGTAACTCCAGTGCCCCTTCGTAATCGTTTTCCATGACCTTGTGGGACGCCAGCATGTGGATGGCCTCGCTGTCAGCCGGATTCTCCTGCAGGCGCTTTTCGAGCTCCTCGGTTGGCGGGCTGTCGGCCGTCGCCCGGTCGATCTCGATCCGCGCCAGCATGGAGGCCACTTCTGGCTTGTTCCGCTCCTCAATGGGCAGGGCCCTGAGCAGTTGCTCGGCTTCGTCCAGTTTGCCCGTGGTGGCCAGATAGCGGGCGTGGGAGATTTTGACCCGCGGACTTTCAGGATCGATCTCGCTGGCCTGTTTGAGCAGGGCGCCGGCACCCTCGGCATCACCCTGAAGCAGCATGGCATCCGCCTGGGCCAACAGAGCGTCGGACTCACGGGGTATGTGCTTGTCGAGAAAACTGCGGATCTCCGCTTCCGGCAACGCCCCCATGAATTCATCCACCACCTGTCCCTGGTGGAACAGCTTGACACTGGGAATGCTGCGGACCTGGAAATGGGCGGCCAGTTGCTGCTCCTGCTCGGTATTGACCTTTGCCACCAGGAATTTTCCCTGATATTCATCGGCCAGTTTCGCCAACGTAGGCATCAGAGTCTTACAGGGATTACACCACTCGGCCCAGAAATCGACCAGCACAGGAACGTGCATGGAGTTCTCCAGCACCAACTGCTGAAAACGGTCCGTCGTGACATCAAAGACAAAGGATTGGTCCGCCATACTGTGAATGCTCCTGTGTGTCAGCCAATAAGGGGCGCATTATACTGAATTCAGATAGAAATGGTGGACTTGAAATCTCTATTGTTGCGCCCCATCTAATGGAAAAATTCAGAGCATTGGAATCAGTATCATGAGTGAAGCCCTACATATCGTCTGCCCCCATTGTGACGGCATCAACCGGGTTCCAGCCGACCGGCTGCGGGATGGGGCGAAATGCGGCAAATGCCACCAGTCACTATTCGCCGGCCAACCCCTGGCATTGGACGAAGGACGATTCCAACGCCACGCACAGAAAAGCGACATCCCCCTGCTCATCGATTTCTGGGCTCCCTGGTGTGGACCCTGCCAAATGATGGCCCCCGCCTTCGAACAGGCGGCCGCTCAGCTTGAGCCGGCAGTGAGGTTGGTCAAGGTCAACACGGAAGCGGCTCAACAGCTGGGGGCCCGCTTCGGTATCCGCAGTATTCCCACACTGATGCTGATGCACGGTGGCAGAGAGGTTGCCCGCCAGGCGGGGGCGATGGATCAGGGGGGTATAGTAAATTGGACCCGTCAACATCTCACGGGATAGCTGGCTGTATTGGATTAGTGTTAACAGGCCCTAAGTTGTATGCTGTGCTTTTTGGCAGTGCTTGATACGAGGTATACAATGGCGAACGGTCCAGAAAACGCCAGGAAAGGATTCTTCGCCAAGCTGAAATCTGCATTTTCTCAGGCCTCCCAATACACGGAGCATCGACTGCAGGAGAGTTTTCTGCTACGAGGCGGCAGTATCCGTGTTCCCTATGAAGATATCCCGATCGAAATTGAATTTGGGAATGATTTTAGGCTTCTGCTCTATGCTGAACAGTCAGTGCATGGAAATAACCTACAGGAGCAACCCGGATTTCTGCTCATCAATCCGGAACACTATTTCAAAGAGATCAGTGGATTTCTTCGTCTGAGCAAAGGCGATCATCTTATACTTGGGTATGAGGATGATCTGCAGAAGCGTATCTTTAAGTATCCACGTAACTTGGCTAAACGTCAGCTCTCGATTATCCATGACGGCGATGCGTTATTGTTTAAAGACCTGGAAGCCGATAAGGGAACTCGGTTGATCCCGTTATTGAATGAGAAAGAGAAGAGCAGGGCCAACAGAAGACGCTTGGCGAATCTCCAGGAGATACGTCGCATCTTCGGTGGCCCCATCCAACTGCTGCCCCCCGAGGAGGCGTTGGCGGATCTCAAGGCTGTTAATGAAATTCTGGAAAAAGAGCCTTTGCGACCGAGAGACGATCGGGGAATGCCTGGCGGTGTGGTAGAACTGCCAAAAAAGATGATACCTGTCATTCTAGGTGACCTGCATGCTCAGGTGGATAATCTGCTTACTATACTGAGCCATAATGAATTTCTCGAAATGATGGGTGACGGAAAGGCAGCGATGGTCTTTTTGGGCGATGCGGTCCATTCGGAAATGGACGGCAAGCTGGCGGAAATGGAGAGTTCACTACTGATCATGGATCTGATCTTTCGACTCAAGTTGTGGTTTCCTCAGCAGGTATTCTATGTGCGCGGCAACCACGACAGTTTTTCTGAAGAGATCGGTAAGGATGGCGTGCCGCAAGGATTGCTGTGGGCCAAGGAGGTGAAACGTGTTCGCGGTGAGGCCTACAAGAAGGCAATGGAATATTTTTATGAGCTGCTCCCCTATGTTGCGGTATCGAAAGATTATGTGGCCTGTCATGCGGCACCGCCGAAGAGCAAGGTGACAATGGATATGCTGGTAAACGTACACAGCTATCCCAGCCTGATGGAGGAGTTGACCTGTAACAGGCTGTACAGGCCGAATCGACTGGCTGGTTATACCAAAGGCGACGTGAAACGCTTCCGGAGTTCACTCAGCTTGAAACCGGATGCAGAGCTTTTTGTCGGACATACCCCATTAACCCGACACGATACTCTGTGGCACAACGTTGGAGGCATTGACCATCACGATGTCGTATTCAGTGGTAATCTTCCCTGGATCGGCCTGTTCACCAGCGTCGCAGGACATATGATTCCGATTCGATATCGTAGCGAACCGCTGTTGTCGGTACTTAATGAACTCCGGGATAGCGATGATTAATCCGAGGTCTTGTCTCAATATGCTTAGTTTGTTTCATGAGTAAGCAGAGTGATCTTTCGAAAGCGGCCAAGTCGCTTAAAGAGGGGCCTGTCATCTATCAGTCAGAAGATTCTCTACTCGATGAGGATCGAGTGAAAAAGGACCTCACCCTGGCTGAACTTAATCATATCTTCAAGCTTTATCTGGCAAAAAAAAGTTCACGCCTCTCGGACCTGTCCATTCTGGGACAGTTCTCCGTGATTTTCAACGATAGCCGCATGGCGGAATGGCATAGCTTCAATAAGCGTGAGCAGAACGATGCACTCTCGGAGCTGGTGATATTGCCTGAAGTTTACAATGAACTGATCGGTAAGATCGGAGAAGCAGCGGGGGATGCACAGATAATAAGCTCGATCGTCAAGGATGCCTATCAGAATTCAATAGATAGCTTTTCTCATGCCGCCTATATACAACAGAAGTATACAAGCAGATTTCCCGGTTTTAAGGTCATTCTCTATCTCGATCAGAAAAAGAAGCATACCGTATTGTTGGTTGTTGATAATGGCTACGGTAAGAATGTCGCCAAGCCAAAAAAATCATACTTGGGTGAGGATATTGAAAACAGCTTGTCCAACAGGATCATCGAGTGGTGCATCAACAAATTCGATAAAAGCGAAGATATAGTGGACCGCAGGATCGCCTATACCGGTGGCCAGGGTATGGCCTTGAAAAAAATCAAGATAGAATTGGATCTGGACGTCAATGTGCACTATCTGACTACTGGGGCGGTATTTGAGTTGCAGCTGACCAATTTTTTCTGAACGATGGATAAACGAATAAAAGGGGGGGGTCTATTTGGCATTATTCAACGATCAATACGCTTTGCCAAACACTTGTTAACACGCTCTTACCCCCATTCCGAAGGTAGACAACATGACATTGAGTCATCGGCGCCATCAACGACGCCGATTCCAGAGGAGCATCTTCAATCCCCCGATGACTCTGTTGAAAGCCACCTCAGATGTATTGTGCTCTCCGATACTGACAACACCTTAGCCCCGGTTAAAAACACATTAGGTTACGCTGCACTCCTCAATGATCGGGGTGAGCTGACGGATGATATGAACGGTGTCGTTATATTCCACACAGGCGACCTGGTGGATAAAAAAAGTCCTGATCCCTCGGTTGTGGACTTCTGGCGGGAGGCTCGGCGACAAGCGGAGATGAAAGGTGGACGTGTAAAGATAATAGTCGGTAACCATGAGCAGGAGGTCTGGCGAAAAATCGCTGCCGGCAAGAAAATCGGTCTGGGAAAGGATCATTTGGAGAGTTTAAAGAAATTCATCGAATCGCTGGACCTGTTTTATCTGGAGAGAGGAATTCTTTTTATTCATGGTTATCCGACGCTGGAGTTTTTACGTACATTGCAACACTACGGTGAGGTGACGGAAAATAACCTGAATCAATTTAATTCGGACCACTATAAGAAAGCCTTTAAAAGCCCTGAAGCAATGCAGCTATACGCCTATACACGAGATAATAAACAGAGGAATTACCTGCTATATGATGTTAAGGATGCGGCACAATATTATAAGAAGCATGGGAAATCGATAGATATGCTTTTCAAGGCACTAAAAATAGAAATTGTCATCCACGGGCACAGGCCGCAGCGTTCAGGTACGCAGATTGACTATGAATTCAGGAAATGGCTTCCGAATGTAAGAATGATCGGCAACGATACAATGGTGAGGCGTAAGGGATTGGGTGCAACCGTGGTTCGGTCGTGCGCAGACGGGAAAACCGATATTCTGTTCATCAATACCAAAAACAAGTCTAAAAAACAGCGTAAAATCGTATCTGAATATCTTGCTGCCAATCAGAGTGAATTTTTAGCAGAGATCCAATAACTATCAGGGGTGTTTTCTCCACCAGGGTTGCTTTGCATTGATGAACTCCTCCCAACGATCATCGAACGTGTCCAACATTTCATAATATTGACGCGTACGCCAGCCGACCAGGCCTCCGGCATACTCCAGAACTTCATGGTTGTCCTCATCTTCCATCATGATATCCAGAAGATGCTTCATGACCGATACATCGTTCAAGATGCCCAGTAGATCCTGCAATCTTTTCATGTGGCGTATAAAATCATCTAATCCTTTCAATACCGGAATGAAAAATTCGGCTGCATAACGTAATTTTTTACATTCGATACGCAGCTTATGCATCTCGTGCGCTGATTCCTTATTCACATGGCTGCCGGCTTCCAATACGCCTCGTTCCAGGCTGTCCAGCAACTTACGGGAAAAGGGGACAATATTGGTTGATAAGTTGTTTCGGTGTTTAGCCTTCAATTCCGCCTGTTCCCACTCCTTACCGTCGATCCATTTAGGGAAATTGTCTTTGAAGTGTTTGTATTGGTCGCTGTCGAGCATGGCGTTGACTTGCAGGTATGCCTGTTCCCTGTGCTGGTGGGCGATTTGGGTAACCCCCTCTTCCCCCCGAAGCGGCAGTTTGCCTCGTATCGCACCAAGTCCTTCATCGATGAAGACATCCAGGTCCCGCGCCATCCCCAACTGACTGGCAAGGTCTCGTAATTCGTTGGACCAGGGTTTACTGACTTTGCGAGGAATGGCTGTACGAAAGGCCGACAGGGCTGAACGCATCCGTCTGAACGCGACCCGTGTTTGGTGTACACCCTCAATGTCGTCCCAAGAACGTGCACTCTGTTCCCATGCAAGCAGATAATTGTAATTATGTTTGAGAATGATCTGGACAGCTTCGCTGACGGATTGATCAGTATTAATGGGTGCAGGTGATTTGTTTTTTTTTGTCATTTCTAAAAAACCATTTAGAGAGCAGGTTTCATTACTAAGGTGCGGTTATGAAGCAGCCGGGCAACGGCGTTATGCTCAAAAGCTGACTTTAGCAGAAAAAATCAGATTAGGTAGTAAATTGTGGATGACGTCAAGGTTGTTAAAAAATGTGTAGCGTGAGTACGGTTCACACAACAGGGGAATAATCATCAAGCAGCTACAGAGCAATATCAGGGCAGGGGAATATGATGGGTGAAATGTAAGGTCCGGCCACATTGATCGATGCCATATGCGCCGAACGCGTAACATGGGTTTATCGACGGGTTGGATGGAGAGCAATACGTAACTGCGGTATGATGCTGACTGATCGATTTGCTCTTGATGACCTCGATTAGTACCGGAGATTGTATTGGCTAACTCACTACAGGATCAGCTGCTCAAGGCCGGCTTGACTGACAAGAACAAAGTCAACAAGGCGAAAAAGGCAAAACAACGCAAGGAGAAAGAGCAGCGGCATCGCAAGCAGAAAGCGGAAGACGAAGCCGTGCGTTGGGCAAAACAGGCGAAAGCCAAGGATGTCGAACGGGATCGTGCGCTGAATCAGAAAAAGAATGAGCAGGCGAAGCAAAAAGCGATTGCCGCCCAGATCAGGCAGTTGATTGAGATGAATCGTCTTCCGTTGGAGGAGGGCGAGGTGGTTTACCATTTCGATGACGAAGCCAAGGTGCGGCGGATTTTTATCACAGACGAGATTCATGGCCAACTGATCGGCGGGCGGCTGGCGATTGTCAAAATAGATGATCGCTATGACGTCATCCCTGCCGCAGTGGCAGACAAAATCAGTATGAGAAACCGTAATTGTATCGTTGTACGCAATGATCGTGAACAGCAGGATGATAGCGACGATCCCTATGCTGACTATATCGTGCCTGACGATTTGATGTGGTGATGGCCACTGGTGCTGATTGCCGGTAAGTCGAAGTTGTAGCTGTGAAAAAACCGTTCGATTCTTAACCTGGTTCTGCCCGATTCGCCAGCCGATTGGATTTTTCAAAATTGACTTCTTAATACCACTGCGTTTAATGTGGACTTAAACAGCAGGGAAGATACTAGGCTTTTTTCATGACGAAGCCCTGACAGAAACAGAATTAACAGGGCGCAGGAAATCGTTTCACTTCTTTGTAACGAGGGCCAATGATGTGGTGGATGCAACAACTGCCGAGGAGCTTGCTCCGAGGTTGACGCTAACCCGTGAGCACATCGTGGAGATCGTCAGCGACTCTGGTGAAGGCGCACAAAAAGCCGGCCAGACCTTTGGCACGGTATCCGCTCGAATGGGCAATGGTGTCTGGACGGTGGAGATCATTCCCGCCGAGATCCAACCCCCAGCTCGCTCACCGGCCGGTGCCAGCGGTATTCGAATTCGTCTGGCATCACATGCGGTTACCAATATGGGCGACGAAGCCGATATTGTGGTCGCCTTCAACGAACAGGTTCTCTATTCGCGTATTGTCAACGGCGCTTACAAGGAGGGTACCCAAGTGCTGTTGGAGGATAAATGGCGCGACGACAGCGTGCCTGAAATCCGTGAGCAGTATGCGAAGGCGGTTGCCGAGTTTCGTAGAAACGGCCTGATCGTTCACGAATTGCCGATTGAAACGGCCTGTCTGGAGATTACGCCGAATCCCCGGCGTGGTAAGAATATGTTCGTGCTGGGGATGTTGTGCCGTATCTATTCGCGGGATGTGGAAATTGCCAAAGGCGAGATCGCCACCACCTTCAAACGCAAGGGCGACAAGGTGATCGATATGAATCACCGCTTGTTCGATGCCGGTTACCGATTTGCCGCAGAGAAACTGGATCTGAGTTACCAGGTTCCAGCACAGCCGGCAGAGGACAGGGAGGGGAAGCGTTATATCGTCACCAATGGGAATACAGCATTGGGGCTCGGGGTGATGGCATCCGGTATGGAACTGGTTTCCATGTACCCGATCACGCCGGCAACCTCGGCATCCCACTATCTGGCGGATGTCTATCATGAGGTTGGGGGCTTTGTGCATCAGGCCGAGGATGAGATAGCCGCCGCCGGTTTCGCCATTGGATCCTCGTTTGCCGGAAAGACCGCCTGTACCATCACCTCAGGACCGGGACTGGCCCTAAAGACAGAGATGCTGGCATTGGCCGTGATGGCGGAACTCCCCCTGGTAGTGTGTGTCGTGCAGCGCGGTGGCCCATCCACCGGTCTGCCCACCAAGGTAGAGCAGGGTGATTTGCTGGCTGCGCTTTTCGGGGAACCTGGCGATGCACCCAAGGTGGTGATCGCCGCAGCCACGATTGAGGAGTGCCTGCATTTTGTGGTGATGTCGCGACGGCTTGCCGAGGCGTTCCGAACCCCGGTGATACTGCTGACAGATGCGAATCTGGCAACCGGGGTTCAACCCTACCAGAGACCGGAGCCAAGCCTGGACTGGATGGCGCCGCCCATCGATCAATCAGACTGGGATGAGCATATTCCTCCCTACAATTGGGATTCGGAGAGTGGGCTCTCCCCTCGACCCGTACCGGGTATGCCGGGTGGCCAGTACATCCTCACCGGCCTTGCTCACACCAACCACAGCAAGGTGGCCTACGATTCCGATTCAAATCAACACGGCGCGAATATGCGCAGTCGGAAATTTGCCGCCCTGGCCAGTACCCTGAAGCCACCCGTCGTGCGCGGCGATGATTCAGGCGATCTGCTGGTGGTTGGGTGGGGATCAACCCTTGGCGCCATTGAGGAGGCGGTGGATCGTGCGCGCGCTGACGGCCATCAAGTCTCTTCCCTGCATCTTCGCTTTATTTTACCCATGGAGCCCGGGCTGAAAGAGATCTTCAAGGGTTTTCGCAAAGTAATGACAGTGGAGATCAACTACAGCGATGATCCCGGTTCACCGCTGATTACCGACGAGACACGCCGTTATGCCCAACTGGCCCTGCTGTTACGCGCCCATACCCTGATCGATATCGATTGCTGGTCGGTGGTATATGGACACCCGCTGCAGCCGGGGATGATCAAGAATGAACTCGTAAAAAGACTCAAAGCAATGCAAGGAGAGGGCTGATGTTCGGATTGAAAGCTGACTGGTCACTCGAAGTCTTTGAGCGCTATTTCACCATGGGCGACTATGCGGGCGGCGAGGCCCGATGGTGTCCCGGCTGCGGTGATCATGCGGTGCTGACAGCCGCACAAAAGGTCTTGCGTGACGAGCAGCAGCGGCCGGAGATGTCTGTATGTGTTTCCGGTATCGGCTGCTCCAGCCGTATGCCTCATTATCTCGGCACATTCGGTTTTCATGGCCTGCATGGGCGTGCGCTGCCCGTTGCCTGCGGCATCAAGGCCAGACGGCCTGAACTGGATGTGTGGGTGGCGACGGGCGACGGTGATTGTTTTTCTATCGGCACCGCTCATTGGATCCATGCTCTGCGCTACAACATGGATATGACTCTGATGGTGTTTGACAATGCCATCTACGGCTTGACCAAGGCCCAGACATCTCCCACCAGCCCCCATGGCTTCAAGACCAACACCCATCCTTTCGGCGCCATACTCGAGCCGCATAATCCGTTAACGGTAACGCTGGGTGTTACCAACGTCTCTTTCGTGGCACAGGTGGCCGACTGGAATCCCCCTTTACTCTACGAAACATTAAAAGCCGCATACCGACACAAAGGGACTGGGTTTGTGCGCATTATTCAGCGTTGCCCGGTGTATGCGGACAGTTTTTCAAAAGAGCTGCAGCAGAACCCGGACCGGTTCCTGCTGTTGCAGCATCAGCGGGGAATTCCAGTGGACAAGAGTGTCAGCCGTCAATTCCCCAATCAGACGGAACACGACCCCTCGGATCTGGCCCGGGCCTTCCAGCTCGCTGCAGACACCGCGAGACTGCCGTTGGGACTGCTTTACCATAACCCGGATGCCCAGTGTTACGAGGATCTGTCGAGTCAGGGTGTGGAGATGACGCCTGAGAAAAGGCTGGAGGGCTTCAACGCAGTGTTGGACCGAATCACTATCTGATCACGAAATCGGGAAAGCTTGACGAACTCCTGATCGCAACGAGAGTTTTTCTGAAATGACAACGACACAAAAGGCCGCAGAGGAGCAATCAACCCAGTTGCCCAGCAATGAATCGGGGCGGGTGCCATCCCTGCCGACGGCAGTCAAGGATGCCCGGGCAACCCGTGAGTTGATGTTTCTTCTGCGCCATTTCCACCTGGGTGACCCTGCGGCCAAGGCGCAGTTGGAATCGATTGGCGACGACTATCTCCCGGCCTTGCTCGATCCCTATCGCGATACGTCCAGGCTACGCTATGACTACCCCCTGTTCCTTTTTCCTCCCAATACCGAAGAGACCTATCAGACAGCCGAAGAACTTGCCTGCCCCCTTGTGCAATGGCTTCAGGAGGCAGTGACCGCCAATGCACCGGAGGAGGAGAAGGCACGGATTCTGAAACACCATCTGCCCTGGCTGGAACACCATATTCGCAATCTGTTGCAGCAGCGCGAAGGACCGGTGGATGCCGGAGCGACATTGGCGGAGTCCTGCATCGCGCTACAGACGCATCTCAGTCTCAATGAACAGGAGAGAAAGAGACTGGAAGATGACCTGGACCTGTTGCTGCAGTCTGTGCCGGAGGGCGCCCAGCTGTTGGGTTATGGCCGCTATCCCTCACTCCATCTTCTGATTCATGCGGTACGCAGTCAGTTTCTCCACATGCAACGACGTTTTCAGGAGCGAATCGATGCCTCCATACGCGGCCTGAAGGAGCTCCTCGAAGTCGAATGGATCAAATCCGATGAGTCGATCGAACCCAAGATGGCCCGAGACAGCGTCGGCCTGGGCGGTGAACGCTTCGACCCCGAGATACTCTCCGCGGTGATGGATCATTCCCGGGGCACCCGGTCTATTTCAGAGGAGCGGCGTGAGCGTATCGAACATGCGCTGGAGATCATGCAAGGCTGGCATCCCGACCCGGTGCTGGTCCGTTTCCTGCACATTGGCACGCTTACCGATCCCTGGCTTCAGGAGGTCGATTTCTGCCAGGAGATCACCGATCATGATCCCTGCGCCAAAGCGATGGAAATATTCGATCGTGAGGCTGAGAAGCTGACCTCGATCTACAGTGCGGTGCGTATCGCACAGCTGGAGATCGACGCTATCTACAACCCGGAGATTCACGACCCCTGGTTCGCCAATTTCAGCTGGGAGGCCTTTTCACAAGAAGAGCTGCGAATGGTGCCCTCGGTGATTGCGTTGGGATCGGCCGATCAGGTGGCCGGCGAGGGATTGCGTACCTTTTCCCGACTGCTCAGCTCGGGGCGGCCTGTACAGATTCTGATCCGGGTGTTGGCGCATGCCGATCCCGGTGCCGGTCTCGATGGCGATCCACTCAAGAGTTACCGGACCGAATTGAGTTATCTGGGCATCAGTCATCGCCAAGCCGTTGTCGACCAGTCTTCCGCTGCCCGGCATCAGCACCTGTTGAAGTGCTACCTGATGGCTTTGGATGCCACCCGCACCAGTCTGCATGTCATCAATACGGGCATGCGCCCACCCGGCAGACTGCTTCCGCTGAATGCCTGGTTGGTGGCCGGCGCTGCCATCGAAAGCCGGGCCCACCCCTTTTTCCGTATCAACCCGGAGGCTGGCGATTCGGCAGCTGTGCGGATGGACTTCAGCGGTAATCCCCAGGCTGATCGGGACTGGCCTTTGCACCCGTTTCAGTACCTGGATGACAACGGCAATAGTGTCACCACTGAACTGGCATTCACCTTTGCCGATCATGCCCTGCTGATCGAGCGTCTACGGGATCACTTCCGACTGATCCCGGCCGGTTGCGATTCAGACGGACTGTTATCGATACAGGACTATCTGGCCATGAGTCCGGAGGATGCCTATAGACGCGTGCCGTTTGTCTGGGCCATCGACGGCAACGCCATGCTGCACCGTGTGGTGATCTCAAGAGAACTCGCACTGGCTTGCCGTGACCGCCTCAACTATTGGCACACCCTGCAGGAGATGGCGGGCGTGCGCAACCGTTATGTCGATATGGCGGTGGAAAAAACCCGGGCGGAGGAACGTGAGCTAGCCAGCAATGAGCTGGTTCGCGTACAGGCTGCACATGCCGAAGAGGTGGAGCGGGTGAGAAACGAAGCTGCCGGCGAGGCGATGCAGCGACTCACGGATGTGTTGCTTGGCCTGGATGTCGAGGGGGGATTGCGTCCCGGTGACATACCCTCCGGGTCTGTCGCCATGGTCAGTGATGAAGTGATGCCTGAACAGCAGTGCGAGGAAGCCGAGGAGAGCGGGTCACCCGAAGAAGAGCAGGAGAACCTGAGTTTTGATGACCCCTGGATCGATACTCCCCTTTGCACCAGTTGCAATGACTGCCTGCCGATCAACCCGCAGCTGTTTATCTATAACGACGAGAAGCAGGCCATGCTCGGGGATCTCGGCAATGCCACTTTTGCTCAGCTGGTGCAGGCGGCTGAACTTTGTCCGGCGAAATGCATTCATCCTGGGAAGCCCCTCAATCACGATGAGCCCGATCTGGACTCATTGATTGAACGAGCGGCGCCGTTCAACCAATGAACAGCTTTGTTATCGCACCCGCCATCATGACCGGTATCGGTCTGGTTTTTGCGGTTATCCTGGCGGTGGCCTACAGATTTCTGAAAGTGCAGGAGGATCCCCGGATCGAAGAGACCGAAGATCTGCTGCCCGGTTCAAATTGCGGTGCCTGTGGGCAACCGGGCTGCCATGCTTTTGCCGAGCAGTTGGTGCAACTCACCACATCACCGAGCAAGTGCACTGTCGCAAGCCAGGAGACGATCGATGCCGTGGCTGAACTGCTGGATGTGGATCCGGGGCAGCAAGAGAAGCGGGTGGCGCGACTGCATTGTGCCGGGGGGAAAGGCCAGGCATACCAGATCGCCGAATACAGGGGATTCGAAAGCTGTCTTGCGGCATCCGTGGTTTCCGGCGGTGGCAAAGGTTGTTCCTGGGGATGTTTCGGCCTCGGTGACTGTCAGCGAGCCTGCAGCTTCAATGCGATCAATACCAATTCAAACGGGCTGCCTGTGGTCGATATCGAGCACTGTACCGCCTGTGGTGATTGTGTGGATGTCTGTCCAAGGGATCTGTTCGAGCTGGTGCCGTTGAGCCAGCATCTTTTCGTACAATGCATGGCGCCCCTTGCCGGTGATATGGCAGTGGCGCTCTGCACCACGGCGTGCGATGCCTGTGAGCGCTGTGTAGCGGATGCGGCGCCCGGTCTGATCCACATGAAGGATAACCTGCCGGTCGTGGACTACTCAGGGGGTGGACCGGCCCATCCTGCGGCGACCTACCGCTGTCCTACCGGTGCCATTCAATGGTTGGAAGGGGGGCAGTTTGCAAACCAGGCCCCTTCACGGATTCAGAGTGAGAACCGTTATGCCCGACCTCGTTAATTCGGCTTTACGGTTATTGAAGCGCCTGCTTGGGACGCCCTCGCGCACCCAGGGCCCCTATGCGGGCAACAGCACATTGTTGGACGGTAATACGGCCGTATCTGTATTGGAAGCGGGAATCAGTGAAGGGGCCGGGCTGGGGGCGTCCTACCCGGCACTGACAGCTGACCTGGCCTGGCGCAGTGAACTGAATCAGCAACGGCTGAATTTCCTGGGTTCACCGGTCAGCATGCAGTCAACAGAAGGGGCGCGTGGGGCGCTGGCTGCGAGCATCGGTATGTCAATGAGCGGCATACGGGCAACCAGTTTTTTATCCGGGCCCGATCTGGCTTGCAGCAGTGACCTGTTGACCGTCGCCGCCGGCCGCCGGCTGCCGTTGGTCATACACCTCACTGCACGCAGTCTTGCCGGTCATGCACCGGCGCTGGGCAGTGGTCATGAAGCCTTTCATCTGGCAGCTGATTCCGGCTGTTTCCAGTTGATTGCAGCGAATGTCCAGGAGGCTGTGGATTTCTCCCTGATCGTGCGACGCGCAGCCGAGCAGTCACTGATGCCTGGCCTGGTCGGTATGGATGGAGAGCAGACGGCGCTGGCACTGCAGGAGGTCAGCCTGCCGCCTCCGGGCTTGGTGGAGCGCTACCTGGGACGACCGGATGATCTGATTACATCCCCGACTGCGGCACAGCAGTTGTTGCTGGGTGAGTCGCGCCAGCGGGTAACCCGTTGGCATAATCCTGACCGGCCTGTCATGCTGGGCGGGCTTCAGGCCCCGGAGGTGTGGGGGCAGGCCAAAGCGTCGGGGCGTGTCTTCTTTGACGATGCCCTATCGGATTGTCTCGATGACGCCTTTGTTGTTTTTTCCGAACAGACGGGTCGGCGATATCGATCACTTTCAGCTTACCGGGTTGATGACGCCAAACTGATTCTGGTGGCGCAGGGTGCTGCAATAGAGGTCCTCGAGGCAGTGGCAGACTACCTGCGTGCCAGCGACCGTTTGAAGATTGGTGTGTTGGGTGTGCGCTGTCTGCGTCCCTTCCCCGCTAAAGAGATAGCACGCTGTCTCGCAGGCGGCGCCAGTGTTTGCGTACTGGAGCGCATGGATGTCCCGCTGGCAACAGACCCGCCATTGATGAGAGAGGTGCGTGGTGCGTTTGACCATGCCGCGGAAAACCATCGGTTCGGGCTCGAAGCGCATCCGGGCTATCCATCGATAAGCGATAAACAGCGCCCCAGGTTTCTCTCAGCCATATATGGGTTGGGCGGGCTTCCCCTGCGCGGTTCGGATCTGACTTCACTATGCAGAAACCTGGATAGGATCAACCAGCAGCAGGTCTATCTGGGCATCAACTTTTCCCAAACATCCAGCGACTATCCGAAACGACAGGTCTTGTTGGACCGTTTACGCCGCAGCTATCCGGGGCTCGAGTCGATGGGACTCTACGATGAGGCCGTCTCACCCGACCTGCGGCCTGAAGGCGCCCTGACACTGGCACTGCACCGGTTGTCGGGAGCAGCCGGAGAGGGATTGATGGTGGAAACGGCCGCCTTCCTGCATCGAATCTTCGATGGTGGCGTGCGTAGCCGACCGGCGTTGTTCAGCAAATCCTGGAGCGGTGTCTGCAGCGATCGGTTCAGTTTCTGCAGTGATGAACTTAGAGATCCCGGAGACGACACCCCCGTGGATCTATCGATACTGGTGACAACCACCGGCATGCAGCGGTTGATGCCGCACCATGGTCTGGCGAAGGGAGGAACACTGCTTGTGCAGAGCGCGCTTCCCGATGAATCGGTTTGGACGCAGCTGCCCAGGGCGGCACGCTCTCACATCAGGGAAAGCGGGATACGCCTATTTAGAGTGGCCCCGACAGAGGAATCCGAGTCCCTGCCGAATGAATATCTGTTAGGTGCTGTTTCCGCCGTATTGATCAAGACTGAGCGGTTGACGACGACACCACGTCGGTTGCTGAGTCTGCGTGAAGAGCTGTTGGGAGAGTCAGTGGCCGATGTCGATGCCTGTTTGCAGCATTTCGAAGGGGGCATGAATCAGGTCAGGGAGATCAGCCTGAAACGTCTTCCTCTGGTTCCGGCGCGCTCGATTTCGGATGTCGATGATGAGGTGCCGGCCCTGGTTCGTCGATTGGGAAGCCTGGATGATGCCTATGACAGTCTGCCCCGGTTCTGGGACCAGGTCGGGGTATTGTATAAACAGGGCAAGAGCGGTGAACTGGCGCCTGATCCCTATCTGGCAGTGGGGGCCGTACCCCCCTGGTCAGCGGGATTTCGTGATTTGAGCAGGTTTCGCAAGCAACTGCCGCAATTCAATCCGCTGTTATGCACCGGATGCGGCGACTGCTGGTGCGCCTGTCCCGATTCAGCCATCAAGGTCGTCTCGATTTCTCCCGCGCGCCTGATGGATGCCGCAATCCGTCACAGTGGTGTCGAGGCGCTCAGACCGGTGGCCTCGAAACTCGCTGCCGGTATTAGTTCGTTATGTCGACAGCAGGAGAAGCCCTATTCCACATTGGAAGAGATGCTTGTCGTCAGTTATGACGGGATCAAAGAGAAACTGCCCTTTCCTCAAGACCGCAAACAAGCGATTGCGCAGGGTATTGAACAATTGCAAAGTGACATGGGCAGTCTGCAGATTGCCGTCACCAACCCGATGTTCAATGAACCCGAAACAGCGAACAGGGGGAGTGGTGAATTATTGGCGCTGGCCGTGGAGCCGGATGGTTGCAAGGGTTGCGGAATCTGTATTCAAGCCTGTGGAGAGCAAGCGCTGCAGCTCGTACCGCAGGCTACGCAATCTCTCTCCCGAGCGCGCCGGATTCAGAAGGCATGGCATGGGTTGCCCGACGGTGAGCTGAATACAATTCGCAGGCTGGCAGAGGATCCGCAAGTCGGTGTGGCGGCCGCTGCCCATCTGGCGCACTGCGCAGGGCTGGCGATGGCCGGTGGTGATGGCGTCGAACCTGGATGCGGGGCGAAATTGGCGTTGCGTCTGGCCCTTGCCATTGTCGAGGCTCAGCAGACACCGCGGTTTGAATCGTTTCTGCAACAGGTCGAGACAACCCGGGAAAAGATCACCGGATCGATCCGCAATCTATTGGCGGATGCCCTTCCTGCCGATGACCTGGATGCACTCTCACGTGGCCTGGAAAAGAGCGGCGCGAGGCAGGCTGATATGAGCAGCCTGATCGGTGAAGCGGAGGATGCCATCACCAATCAGGTGGATGCAGCCCGATTACGCCGCCTGGTGGATCTGGCGCGTGACCTGATCGATCTCACCTGGCGGCTCAGCAGTGGACGTCAGGAAATGGGGCGCGCCAGGGTAAGCATTGTGCTTTCTCCAGGTTCAGTGGTCGGTTGGGCCGGTGGTTTTCCTCACAACCCATTCTCGACACCAGTCACACTCGATGCCACCGGTGACGGCGCACAGTTGGCCGCCGGTCTGCTGGAGGGCCAACTGCGGCAGGCAACGGAAGGCTTCGTGCTGATGCGTAAGGCGCGTGCGGAGTTGGAGCAGTCCGCGGATGCGGCGCGTCTCTGGTCCGATCTCGAGACAATGACCTGGCGTGATCTCGATGATGAAGAGAGAGCATTGTGTCCAACCCTGCTGCTGGTGGGCGACAGCGGTCAGTTAGCTGGTCACGGACTGGGTCAGCTTGTCCGGGTTTTGGGCGATGAACTGCCGATTAAAACAGTATTGCTCGCCGATCTGGATCTGGGGCTTGCAGAACGGACGGGCCTGGAGTCGCCGCTGACCTCAGTGGATGACGTGGCTATCGATTTGGCGCTGCTGTCGCTTGTTCAGCGGGGGGCATTTATTGCCCAGACCTCAATCAGTGATAGGGAGCATTTTGCAGAATGCATCCAGTCTGCCTTGGCCCACAGGGGTCCGGCGCTGGTGCACTTGCATGCCCCGAGCCCCTCACGACACGGTTTCGCGCCCGATCAGACACTGTATCGTGCCCGGACGGCAGTGATCAGCCGACTCTTTCCCCTGTTCCGATACGATCCGCAAGCGGAAGGAGTATTCGGTTCCCGGATCAGCCTGGATGGTAATCCGGCGCTTACGGAGCCGTGGGAAAAAGATGCCGGGCTGGGGGTGTATACACCTGTCGATTGGGCACTCGGCGAGACGCGCTTCAGTGGCAATTTCTCACCGCTCAATCGTGACGAGGAAGCCGTAAGGCTTGCAGAGTATCTCGATCTGTCAGCCGGGGAGAGAGAAGAGAAGTCGGTTTACGTTGAACTGAACCGGCAGGGGGATGAGGTCCAGCGTTTCAGTATAGACAGGCGTTTGCTGGAGGTCACCGAGAAGCGGCAACGGACATGGCGCATGCTGCAGGAACTGGCGGGACTGGTGACGCCGTTTACCGCACGGGTGCGCGGGGAGGCGGAAGCAGCCGTGGCTGCAGAGCATGAAGAGGCGCTGCAGATACAGGCGGAAAAGTATGAGCAACGCATCAGTGACCTGACCAATCTACTCCAACAGGAGACCCGCAAAGCGATGCATGAGCGTCTGATGAGGCTTGCCGGGTATAGGGAACCGGTACAGTAATCACGATATGCCAGCGCTCTCCACACTGTTCAAACGCAGCTTCTCACACGGTATTCACCCGCAGGAATACAAACACCGGACCGCCTCCCTGCATACCCAGAGAATGCCTTTTGTAGAGCGCTACATATTGCCTTTGCACCAGCACTTGGGAGCACCCGCGAAGGCGGTGGTGGAGGCAGGGCAACAGGTAGGGCGAGGTCAACTGATTGCCGAGCCTGGGGCATTCGTATCCGCCAGTCTGCACAGTCCGGTCACCGGCCGGGTCAAGGCCATTGGAAGACGGCGTTTTCCCGGCGGACGATATGAACAGGCCATCGAGATCGAAGCCGATCTGTATGCCACCCAGCGCCTCGATGTTGAGCAGCCGCCCGACTGGCGGGGACTGTCGCTGGAGGATTTAGTCTCCGTTATTCAACGGACGGGCATTGTGGGTCTGGGAGGGGCTTCGCTTCCCGCGCATGTCAAATACTCTTTGCGTGAAGGTGTGAAGATCAAACACCTGATTGCCAATGGCGCCGAGTGTGAACCTTATCTGACCAACGATCATAGAATCATGGTGGAGCGTCCTGAGGCGTTACTGCGGGGCGTCGAGATTCTGCACAACCTGTTGGGGGCCGAGGAGTCCATTCTCGGGATCGAACTCAACAAGCCGGACGCCATCGCGGCCCTGGATAGGCGTATCCCCTCCGACAAGCCGTTTCGTGTAGCTCCCCTGAGGGTCAAATACCCACAGGGGGATTCCAAAATGATGATCAAATCCCTGCTGAATGTAGAGATACCCAAGGGACTGCATGCGGCGGACATGGGTATCATCATGAACAATGTCAGCACCCTTGTCGCTATCGCTGACTATTTCGAGTCCGGCATGCCCTATATCGACCGTATGGTGACGGTATCAGGGCCCGGTATTGAATATCCCGCCAACCTGATCGTCCCACTGGGCACCCCCGTCCGGGAGGTGCTTCGATTCTGCGGCGGGCTCAAGGAGGATACCAAAGAGGTGCTCATGGGGGGACCCATGATGGGTACTCCCATTGCCAGTCTGGATGCGCCGATCATCAAATCCAGCTCCGGAATACTGGCCTTTACCGCGGAACAGACAGCTCGTCCGAAGGAGTATCCCTGCATACGCTGTGGCAGGTGTGTGGAGGCATGCCCCTATTTTCTCAATCCGTCCAAACTGGCCCGTCTTGCCAGAGCGCGTCAGTTCGATCAGATCAAACAGGCCAATGTCACCGAGTGTGTGGAGTGTGGCTCCTGCACCTACTCCTGCCCCTCGGGTATACCCATCGTGCAACTGATACGCAGCGCTAAAAGCGAGTTGCGCGGAAAGCGGGGCAGGCACTGATGAACGACAAGGATCCGAGATTACTGGTGCAGCCATCCCCCCTGTTGAAACAGGAGATGACAACCGCTCAGACCATGAAGGATCTGCTGTATGCGTTGTTGCCAGCCACTCTGGCTGGAATTTGGCTGTTCGGTCTGGGTGCGCTTCTGGTTATTGTGGCGAGTGTCCTGGGGGCGGTGCTTACAGAATGGCTCTTCTCCCCGGGAGACCAGCGATGGCAGCGACTGCTGGATGGCAGCGGCGTGCTGACGGGTCTGTTGCTGGGCCTGACCCTGCCCCCCGCGTTACCGCTGTGGATGGCTTTTCTCGGTGGGGTAGTCTCCATTGGTATAGGCAAGGTGATCTGGGGTGGACTGGGACACAATCTGTTCAATCCGGCCCTGGTCGGGCGGGCCTTTCTGCTTGCGACCTTCCCGAATGCCATGACGACCTGGAGTGTCCAGGCAAGTGGAGATGGCTTTCTGTTGTGGTATCCCTCCAACTTTGCACTGCCATTCATGCAACCCCACTACGATGCGGTATCCGCAGCCACACCCCTGGGATTGATGAAATTCGAGCAGCAGCCGACCCCGCTGGTCGATTTGGCATTGGGTAATAGCGCAGGCTGTATCGGCGAGACCAGTGGGGTGTTGTTGCTGGCGGGAGGGATCTATCTGCTGTTGCGTCGAGATATCGACTGGCGTATCCCGGTGGGTATCATGCTTTCGGCTGCACTCTTTTCGGGTGTGCTTTACGCCATCGATACAGCTCGGTATCCGGATCCTTTATTCGCCCTGTTATCCGGGGGATTGTTGCTGGCGGCTTTCTATATGGCGACGGACCCGGTTACCTCCCCCCTGACACCGCGCGGCGCCTGGATCTTCGCCATAGGTATCGGACTGCTGGTTGTACTGATCCGGCTTTTCGGCGGCTTTCCCGAGGGGGTTATGTACGCCATCTTGTTGATGAATGCGGCCACGCCTCTGATCGACCGCTACACTCAGCCCCGCGTGTTCGGCAAGGAGTGACATTCAGTTGAATCAGCAGAGCCGACAACAGATGAAGGTCAGCGAACCCGGATCCAACCGTTTGGTGGCGACACTTGGCTTTGCGGGACTGCTATCCGGCCTGATCATCGTCTCCGTATTTGAAGCCACCCTGCCCACTATTACCGCCTATAAAGCGAAAGTTCTGCAGGAGGCGGTATTCAAAGTGTTGCCCGGCTCCACGCAACTGCAGCGATTGGTCTACCGGGATGGTCGATTGACGCCGGTGGAAGAGGTCGGGAAGGGTGAGGAATTCGTCTTCGGCGGCCAAGATGCGCAGGGTGTGCTGGTGGGGTATGCCATTCCCGGTTCAGGTCCCGGTTTCCAGGACACCATTCGATTGCTCTATGGCTATCAGCCCAAGCAGCGCAGGGTGGTTGGCATGGAGATACTCGAGAGCCGGGAAACGCCGGGTCTGGGTGACAAGATCTACAAAGATGCCGAGTTCGTTTCGAATTTCGATGCCTTATCCGTCGAACCGGAAATAGTGACCGTGAAGCGAGGCGCTAAAGCAGCGCCGAACGAGGTTGATGCCATCACCGGTGCGACTATCTCCTCCAAGGCGGTGGTGCGGATTATCAACCAGACGAACCAACAGTGGTTACAGCGTTTCTAACAGGGTGAAGAGCATGCCTGAGAAAAAACAAGACGCTTATCAGGAGTTCATCAAGGGGCTTTGGCGCGACAACCCGGTTTTTGTTCAAGTGCTGGGCATGTGTCCCATGCTTGCAGTCACCAACTCTGCGATGAATGCACTGGTTATGGGAGGGGCGACTTTTTTTGTTCTGGTGGCCTCGAGTTTTTTCGTTTCATCATTGAAAAACTGGATACCCAAACAGGTACGTATCTCCACGTATATCATTATCATCGCCACTTTTGTCACCGTCACCGACTTTACCCTTGAGGCGCTGATGCCAAAGGTCCACAAAGAGCTGGGGGCCTTCATACCCTTGATCGTAGCCAACTGCATGATCCTGGGACGGCAGGAGGCCTTTGCTGCTCGCAACTCGGTGCGTTTCGCCGTGGTGGATGCGCTGGGTATGGCCAGTGGTTTCCTGTTCGCCCTGTTCTCACTGGGTGCGGTTCGTGAGTTACTGGGAGAGGGAGCGCTGTTCGGATTCAAACTCTTCAGTGAGAACTTCGAACCCTGGGTGATCATGATCCTGCCGCCCGGCGGTTTCATCACCTTGGGCCTTTTATTGCTCTTTTTCAACTGGCTGAAAGAGCGTAAGGACAGACTGGCGCAACAACTGGATCAGATGGAGATTGAAGCACCATGAACGAACTTGTGTGGATTTTCATCAGCGCCCTGCTAATCAACAATTTTGTACTGGCCTATTTTCTCGGCTTGTGTCCTTTTTTGGGTGTATCGCAGCGATTGGAAACCGCTTTCCGATTGGGCTTGGCCACCATATTCGTGATGCTGATTACCGCATTGTGCGCCTGGCTGCTCAATACCTATATTCTGATTTATGCACCTTATCTAAGGTTGATCAGTTTTATCGTGGTCATTGCCAGCACGGTTCAATTCATTGAGATGGTGATAAAAAAGCTGAGTCCGGCTCTGTTCAAGGCATTGGGGATATTCCTTCCCTTGATCACCACCAACTGCGCGATTCTCGGTCTGGCCATCTTCGCCACCAACAAAGGGTATGGATTCACACAGGGTATGACCTATGCTTTGGGAGCAGGGTTGGGTTTTACGCTTGCTCTGGTGCTGATGGCCGGATTGCGGGAGGAGACCGAGCTGGCTGAAGTGCCTAGACTGATTAAAGGGACTGCCATGAACCTGATTATTGCCGGAATTCTCTCCATGGCATTCATGGGATTTGCCGGCCTGTTCAGTGCGGCATGACCATGTGGATACACGTGTTCGCCATATTGGGATTAGTGGCCTTGTGTGCAGGCTGGGTGGTATTTCAATTGTGGTTGAACAGGCTGGATCCTGAGAGAGTAGCGTCCTCGGACAACTGCTCAGGATGTGGTTCCTGCGCTCATTCCACGTCGAGCGAGACAGAGCGGGACTAACATCAAGGATCAGGAATCATCCCGCTTCATTTTTCGGTCAAACCGACAATTGTGCAGTTGATGGACTATTGTTTCAGATGAGCATCATCTCATTTCGATGAGTGGTGTAGGGCCGGCAAGCCGATTCAGGGACAGTATAAAAAAGCATTTAAAAAATAGTGGACGTCAGATGCCGGTATGACTCAGTGTGAGGAGGCATTGGAATTTAATGACGACCAAACAATCCGATCATGACAACGATCAACAGCAGCAGGCTGAAGCCAAACCGGGCTCGAGCGATGGTCAGTTTAAGGAGATCATGTGCTGGAAAGATCCCTTTAAGGTCTGTAAATGCGAGCATGCGCAGCAGGGCGTCTATTGTGGCCGCTTCCCCATTCCCACGGATTAGTGTTAACAGGCTCTAGCAGATAAGGATTGCTGTTTCCAGGAAATTCGAGGCTTCCTTTTGTTAAGAGGCCACACCACTGTTGCGTTACCGTCTCTGGCGGATGCCAACAATACCAAGTCGCCATGAGGAGGAGTCGATATGGGTGCCGGTGTTATACCCTTCTCTGTACATGAAGATGATGTCTGTTTCCTGTTTCAATCAACTTTCAGTGGCCGCAAGACAGGCTATCTGATCGATTTTGGCGGTGGCCTGGGTGAAGGCGAGAGTTTCAGACAGACCGCAGTCAGGGAATTCGTCGAGGAGACGGAAACCATGTATTTCTCCGACGATCTGCAACAGGCGAGCCGGAATGCCGAAAAGGTCGATCATCAGATTCCAATTGTGGACGCCTTGTTCGAAAAAACCCTTTCTGACCATCCCGATTGGTGGTGCAACAGGGCGTCAGGCAACCGGCTGCAGCCTAAAAAGTGGAGAACCTACTTCATTGAATTTCCATACCGGGACATCCAAGCGCTGAATCGTGAATGGCAGCAGGACTCGGTGGGCAGATTCAAGAAAAGACGTGAGCTGTCATGGTTGGCTTCCACTGAATTGCTTGCCCTCTACGCGAACAGGCCGGGTCGTCTATGGAAGCGTGTGCGCCAGTTGGAAAGTGCGCCGGCTCTTATTCGATCGATTGTGGAAACCAAGCTTGGGGATAGCTAGTCCCGCCGGTAGGGTGCCGTAAGGGCTCCGCTAAGGGGCTATTGAAATCAATGCGTGTAAATCGCGATATGATGGATGAAGACTCTCTGCAAACTGTATTGAAGTGATAGCAGTCGATACTGATGTAATACTACGCTGCCTACTTGAAGATGATGCCGGTCAAACTGTCATTGCGGTATGGTTGATTACAGGTAAGCGCCCTGTATTGATCACAGATGCTGTGTTGGCGGAGTTGATTTGGACGCTGAGAGGAAAAAAGTATCAGCTCAAAAAGCCCGATGCAATTGCCGTCATTCTGGCCCTTTTTCATGAGCCCAATATCAGGTTCGAGGATGGACAAGTGGTATGGATTGTATTGAACGGCTACCGTAAATCTAAGCCTGTCAACAGTAAAGAAGCGGATTTTGCCGATGCACTGATCGTCAATAAGGCCAAATCCATAGCGGTCAGAAAGAAGCAGCGGTTTCAAGGGAGCTATACTTTCGATACGGCTGCGCAGTCATTGTCCGTGCCCAATGCCCCGATAGGATAGACAGCCTCCTTTCCCATCAGTACAATACCCGCTCAACTATTTCGGGTGTTCTCCTCGATCGACACGCCCGGAACCTACTGATTTACGCATACATTGGGGCAGGCACTTCGTGACCTGCCCCTTTTTGCACGCCTGTAGTGGAGAGACTCTTGAGAAAACCCGCAATTCTGGTCCTGGAGGATGGCAGCCGGTTCAGGGGCGAAGCCATCGGTGCCGAGGGTGAGACCGTCGGCGAAGTGGTTTTCAATACGGCGATGACCGGTTATCAGGAGATTCTGACCGATCCCTCCTATCGTCAGCAGATCGTTACCCTGACCTATCCCCATATCGGCAACACCGGCATCAACCAGGAGGATGAGGAGTCCACCCAGATCCACGCCGCCGGCCTGGTGATACGGGACCTGCCGCTGATCACCAGCAATTGGCGCTCGGAGGAGTCCCTCGAGCTCTACCTGCAGCGTCACGGCATCATCGCCATTGCCGGCATCGATACCCGCAAGCTGACCCGTATCCTGCGGGAGAAGGGCGCTCAAAACGGCGCAATCATAGCGGGAGACAATATCGATCCCGCCAAGGGACTGGAGTTGGCCAAGGGATTCCCCGGGCTGAAAGGTATGGACTTGGCAAAAGAAGTCACTACCTCATTACCCTATGAATGGGCTCAGGGCTCCTGGTCGCTGGAAGAGGGCCATCCCGAGGCGCCCCATCCGATCGACGAGAAGCTGCCGTATCATGTAGTGGCTTACGATTACGGTATCAAGCGCAATATCCTGCGTATGTTGGTCGACAGGGAGTGCCGCGTCACCGTGGTGCCGGCACAGATGCCGGCGGAAGATGTTCTGGCATTGCAGCCCGATGGGGTCTTTCTCTCCAATGGACCGGGTGATCCGGAGCCCTGCGACTACGCCATCGATGCCATCGGCAAGATCGTCGATACAGGCATGCCTGTGTTCGGCATCTGTTTGGGGCATCAGTTGCTGGCATTGGCCTCCGGCGCCAAGACCATGAAGATGAAATTCGGCCATCACGGCGCCAACCATCCGGTGCAGGATCTGGAGCAGGGCACGGTGATGATCAGCAGCCAGAACCACGGTTTTGCGGTGGACGAGCAGAGCCTCCCCGATCACCTGACCGCCACCCATCGGTCCCTGTTCGATGGCACGCTGCAGGGCATTCATCGCAGCGACAAACCCGCCTTCAGCTTCCAGGGCCACCCGGAAGCCAGCCCGGGACCCCATGACGTGGCGCCGGTATTCGATCATTTTATCGATTTGATGAAAGAAAGAGATTCAAGCCGCGAATAGACGCTAATCACCGCAAATGGACACAAATAGTACGAAAAGGATTTCGGAACGGGTTATTGGATGCGCCTACACCGTCGGTAATGAGTGGGACCGGGATTTCTAGAGAGTGTTTATGAGAAAGCACTATGTGTAGAAATGGTTAGGAATGGTCTCGGGGTAGAGCGACAGAAACAATTGAACGTTACCTATAAAGGGGAAGTTGTTGGAAAGTACTTTGCAGATATTCTTGTTGAAAATTGCCTGTTGCTTGAGGTGAAGGCGGTTGCAAGATTGTCACCAGAACATAAGGCACAAGTCATCAATTATTTAAAGGCAACAGATTTAACTGTTTCGCTGCTCATAAATTTCGGAACACCCAGAACCGAAATTAAACGTATCGTCTGGCGGCATGACGATTCAAAAGTGATTTAGCGAAAATTTGCGGTGATTAGCGTCCATTTGCGGCTAATTTGAGGTTCGACGGTAGATAAATGCCAAAACGTACAGACATAAATAGCATCATGATCATAGGCGCCGGTCCGATCGTTATCGGGCAGGCGTGTGAATTCGACTACTCCGGGGCGCAGGCGTGTAAAGCGTTGCGGGAGGAGGGTTTCCGGGTGGTACTGGTGAACTCCAACCCGGCGACGATCATGACCGATCCGGACATGGCGGATGCGATCTATATCGAACCGATCACCTGGAAGACCCTCGAGCGCATCATCGAAAAGGAGCGGCCGAATGTCCTGCTGCCCACCATGGGCGGGCAGACCGCGCTCAACTCGGCCCTTGACCTGGTGCGCGAAGGGGTGCTGGAGAAGTACGGTGTGGAGATGATCGGCGCCTCGCGGGAGGCCATCGACAAGGCGGAAGACCGGGATCTGTTCCGCCAGGCGATGCGCAAGATCGGCCTCGACATGCCCCGTTCCGCCATCGCCCACAGCATGGAGGAGGCGCAGCAGGTTCAGGCACAGATCGGCTTCCCCACCATAATCCGTCCCTCTTTCACGATGGGCGGCAGCGGCGGCGGCATCGCCTATAATCCGGATGAGTTCGAGGAGATCTGCGAGCGCGGCCTCGACCTTTCGCCCACCAACGAATTGCTGATCGAGGAATCGATCCTCGGTTGGAAAGAGTATGAGATGGAGGTGGTGCGGGACCGCAACGACAACTGCATCATCATCTGCTCCATCGAGAACCTGGACCCCATGGGAGTGCATACCGGCGACTCCATCACCGTGGCCCCGGCCCAGACCCTGACCGATAAGGAGTACCAGATCATGCGCGACGCCTCACTGGCGGTGTTGCGCGAGATCGGTGTGGAGACCGGTGGTTCCAACGTCCAGTTCGCCATCAATCCGGAGAACGGGCGCATGATCATCATCGAGATGAATCCCCGGGTCTCACGTTCCTCCGCGCTGGCCTCCAAGGCCACCGGTTTCCCCATCGCCAAGGTGGCGGCCAAGCTGGCGGTGGGCTACACACTGGACGAACTGCAGAACGAGATCACCGGCGGTGCCACCCCGGCCTCCTTCGAACCCAGCATCGACTATGTGGTGACCAAGGTGCCCCGTTTCGCCTTCGAGAAATTTCCTCTGGCCGACGATCGTCTGACCACGCAGATGAAGTCGGTGGGCGAGGTGATGGCCATTGGCCGCACCTTCCAGGAGTCGCTGCAGAAGGCGCTGCGTGGCCTGGAGACAGGGAAATACGGTCTTAACGAGATCCTCGATCTCAACGAAGAGGATGTGCGCGACACCCTGGTCAGGGAGATCCGCCTGCCTGGTCCCGAGCGGCTCTGGTATGTGGCCGAGTGCTTCCGCTTCGGCATGAGTCTGGAAGAGATATTCGAGATATGCGCCATCGACCCCTGGTTCCTGGTGCAGATCGAGGAGCTTGTGAATATCGAACGCGAACTCTCCGGTCAGGGGCTGGAGGCACTGGACGGTGAGCGGCTGCGCTTTCTCAAGCGTAAGGGATTCGCCGATCGGCGTATCGCCGAGCTGGTTGACAGCAGTGAGGCCGAGATTCGTCAGCGGCGTCACGATGCCGGCATCCGGCCGGTCTTCAAACGGGTCGATACCTGCGCCGCCGAATTTGCCACCAGTACCGCCTATATGTATTCCACTTATGAGGAAGAGTGCGAGGCCGAACCCTCGAACCGGAAAAAGATCATGGTCCTGGGTGGCGGGCCCAACCGTATCGGACAGGGTATTGAATTCGACTACTGTTGTGTCCACGCGGCCTTTGCGATGCGCGACGACGGCTATGAAACGATCATGGTCAACTGTAACCCGGAGACGGTCTCCACCGATTACGATACCTCCGACCGGCTCTATTTCGAGCCCCTCACCCTGGAGGATGTGCTGGAAGTCATCCACAAGGAACAACCCGCTGGCGTGATCGTGCAGTATGGCGGCCAGACCCCGCTCAAGCTGGCCAATGACCTGGAGGCGGCGGGTGCGCCGATCATCGGTACCAGCCCCGACTCGATCGATCTCGCCGAGGATCGCGAGCGTTTTCAGCAACTGGTGGAAAAACTCAACCTCAGGCAGCCGCCCAACAGGACGGCAAGAGATACCGAGAGCGCGGTGCAACTGGCCGATGAGATCGGCTATCCCCTGGTGGTGCGCCCCTCTTATGTACTGGGCGGCCGGGCCATGGAGATCGTCTATAACGAGAACGAACTGCGGCGCTACATGCGCGAGGCGGTGAGTGTCTCAAACGATTCGCCGGTACTGCTGGATCGGTTTCTGGACGACGCCATCGAGGTCGATATCGATGCCATCAGTGACGGCAAGGAAGTGCTCATCGGCGGCATCATGGAACATATCGAACAGGCAGGCGTCCACTCCGGGGACTCTGCATGCTCACTGCCCCCCTACACCCTGTCGGCGGCGGTACAGGATCGTATGCGGGAACAGATGCGCAAGATGGCCCTGGAACTGAAGGTAATCGGGCTGATGAACGCACAGTTTGCGATCAAGGATGACATGATCTATCTGTTGGAAGTCAATCCCCGTGCCTCACGCACCGTGCCGTTCGTCTCCAAGGCGACCGGTGTGCAGTTGGCGAAGGTCGCCGCCCGCTGCATGGCGGGAACATCCCTCAAGGACCAGGGCATAACAAAAGAGGTGATTCCGGAGAACTATTTCGTCAAAGAGGCGGTCTTCCCCTTTGTGAAATTTCCCGGTGTGGATACCGTACTCGGACCCGAGATGAAATCCACCGGTGAAGTGATGGGGGTCGGCAGGACCTTCGGTGAGGCCTACAATAAGTCGATTATGGGCGCCGGCTCCGTGCTTCCCCAGGGAGGGCGGGCGCTGTTGAGTGTACGTAACGCCGACAAGGTGAGGGCCGTGCAGGTGGCGCAGGATCTGATCGATCTGGGTTTTACCCTGATGGCTACCGGGGGCACCTGTAAGGCGATTCAGGATGCCGGACTTGAATGCGCGCGGATCAACAAGGTGATGGAGGGTAGACCGCATATCGTCGACTCCATCAAGAACCAGGAAGTCAGTTTTATCGTGAATACCACAGAAGGCGCCCAGGCGATTGCCGACTCGGCGGAGATACGCCGCACCGCGCTGCAATACAAGGTCAGCTATACCACCACAATATCCGGTGCCGAAGCGACCTGTCTGGCGCTGAAACAGCTGGATGATCTGAACGTCAACCGACTGCAGGACCTGCATCAATAGATGCATGTAGAAAAAAAGTAAACAAGCCGCAAATAGACGCTAATCACCACCAATTAATGCAAACATAAGATACTTGAGGGTTACGGGAAATAGATTGCTTGTAATCAAACCTTATCAAATGGATAGTGAGAGATTTCATAGCGCCTATAAACTGATTGCCACTGAAACAGCCTAGTTTAATTGACATTTGCGTTAATTCGCGTTCATTTGCGGATTGAGTATTAACAGTATTTTCTGATAGAGATAGACAGGATTACAGAGGATAGATCCGATGAGTAAGGTACCGTTGACAGCCAAAGGCGCTGCAAAACTGCAAGAGGAACTGAAGCAGTTGAAAATCGTCGAGCGGCCGAAAGTCATCAAAGCTATTGCGGAAGCGAGAGCGCACGGCGATCTGAAGGAGAATGCGGAGTATCATGCCGCCCGTGAACAGCAGGGTTTCGTCGAGGGACGTATAAAGGATATCGAAGGCAAACTTTCCCATGCCCAGATCATCGATGTAACAAAACTGGATGCCGGCGGGAAGGTGGTATTCGGTGCAACGGTTGTGGTGTTGGAGCTGGACAATGACGAGGAGTTTACCTATCAGATAGTCGGCGATGACGAAGCCGACATCAAGCATGGCCTGGTCTCTATCAGTTCGCCAATCGCACGTGCACTGATCGGCAAGCAGGAGGGGGATGATGTATTCCTCGAGACTCCGGGCGGGCCGAGGGAGTTCGAGATTCTGGAAGTGAGATACGAGTAATAATTAACAATTCAAAATCAAACCACGATTCTGTTCTTCTTTTTCTTTGGATTGGGGCGATAGAAGATAGCCACCCGGCCAATGATCTGTACCAGTTCCGCTGACAGGCGTGCTACGATTTCGCCGCTGAGTGCTTTCCGATCCTCCTTGTCGGCACCCGCCAGTTTGACCTTGATCAGCTCATGGGTGTTGAGTGTGGTGTCGATTTCTTTGAGCACATTTTCACTCAGGCCGTGCTGACCTATGATGACCACTGGCTTGAGGTCGTGGGCGAGTTTTTTCAATGAGCGGTTTTGCGCGGCTGTAAGCGGCATGGCGGACATCTTGTTATGAATGGGGAGGCGGATTCTATATCTTTTCCACGTCGAGTGGAACATTGAGGCCTGATTAGTGCTAACGGGTTCTAAGAGCTAAGCAGGCCGCAATTGGACGCGAATCACCGCAAATGTACGCCAACATAGTGATGGCCAATCCGTCATCTATAGATACGGCTCGACAAGTAAACTCTCGAATCAAAAAAGAATCAGGTCTTAGCCCATGTCAATCACCGGATTTCATAAACATGGGTTTCAATTTGCGTTCATTTACGGTGATTCGCGTCCATTTGCGGCTATTAAATAATAGGTTTTTTAGGAATAGGATTCGGTTAAATTATCCAATCCATGCAATTTGATGTGAAATGAACGCCAATTATCATCTAACCTGTAGGTTATGCAGTCATTAAGGACTCAGCAGTCTCATGAAGCGCAGTAAAAGTAGTCGCCAATGGCTGGACCGTCATTTCAAAGACGAATATGTAAAGCGGGCGCAAAAGGCGGGTTATCGTTCCCGGGCTGCTTTTAAGTTACTGGAAATCCAGCAAAAAGATAATATTTTCAAGCCAGGCATGAAGGTTGTGGATCTGGGTGCCGCCCCTGGTGGATGGTGTCAGGTGGCCCGGGATCTGGTAGGGCAGAAGGGGCGCATCGTGGCGATGGATATACTGCCAATGGAGCCCATGGCCGGTGTGGAGTTTATTCAGGGGGATTTTCGTGAAACGCAGCCACTTGAAGAACTGGAAAAAACCCTGGATGGGGAGGCCGTGGACCTTGTAATTTCAGATATGGCGCCCAATGTTACAGGTATAGCGAGCGTTGATCAGCCAAGGGCTATCTATCTTTGCGAGCTGGCCCTTGATTTTGCTCGCGAAGTGTTAAAGCCAGGCGGCTGTTTTGTCGTTAAGATATTCCAGGGAGAGGGATTCGACACTTACCTGAAGGCGCTTCGTCACGATTTTAAGCGGGTGGTGAGCCGTAAACCCAGCTCATCGCGGGCCAAAAGCCGTGAGGTCTATCTGGTAGCGGGGAACTTTAAGATGGTGTACCGTACCAACCAGTAAGTCCAAAAAATCAGTAATTTGCACAGATAATTAGGGTTTTTTAAGGGTATTATTGACAAATCGGCCGTGCCGGATGGTGTAAAGCCATCCCCCGATCTGCAAATGCCGATATGGAAGATTTAGATCCCGCACTACGACGGGATTGATAAAGAGGTTTTTTGATTTTGAACGACATGGCAAAAAATTTGATTCTCTGGGTAGTGATCGCCATCGTTTTGATGACGGTATTCAATAATTTCTCGACTACCCAGCCGAAGGCGCAACCAATGAACTATTCCGAGTTCATTGTCAATGTGAAATCGGGGCAGGTGAAAGAGGTCGAGTTCAGCGGTAATGGGCGTGATATTACCGGTACATTGACTTCAGGGCAGCGCTTCTCCACCTACAGTCCGGGTGACGACATGCTGGTCAGTGACCTGCTCAATAGTAATGTTGAGATTAAGGCAAATCCGCCGGAGAAACCCTCTCTGTTGATGAATATTCTGATCAACTGGTTTCCGCTGTTCGTACTGATCGGTCTGTGGATATTTTTCATGCGTCAAATGCAGGGTGGTGGGGCTGGCCGTGGCGCCATGTCATTCGGTAAGAGCAAGGCTCGGATGTTGAGTGAGGACCAGGTCAAGGTGACCTTCAACGATGTGGCGGGTGTCGAGGAGGCCAAGGAAGAGGTATCCGAGATGGTCGACTTCCTGCGTGATCCCTCAAAATTCCAGAAACTCGGCGGCAAGATCCCCAAAGGTGTGTTGATGGTCGGTTCCCCCGGTACCGGTAAGACTCTGCTTGCCAAGGCGATCGCCGGTGAGGCCAAGGTACCGTTTTTCACTATCTCGGGTTCAGACTTCGTGGAGATGTTCGTGGGTGTCGGTGCCTCCCGGGTGCGCGATATGTTCGAACAGGCCAAGAAGCATGCGCCCTGCATCATTTTTATCGACGAGATCGATGCCGTGGGACGGCATCGTGGCGCCGGGCTCGGCGGCGGTCATGACGAGCGCGAGCAGACCCTGAACCAACTGCTGGTGGAGATGGATGGTTTCGAGGGTAATGAAGGGGTTATCGTGATTGCTGCGACCAACCGTCCGGACGTGTTGGATCCGGCGTTGCTGCGCCCGGGCCGATTCGACCGCCAGGTGGTGGTGCCCCTGCCCGATGTGCGCGGACGTGAACAGATTCTCAAGGTCCATCTGCGTAAGGTGGCTGCATCCGAAGATGTGAAGCCCGCCATCATTGCCCGTGGTACACCCGGTTTCTCCGGCGCCGATCTGGCCAATCTGGTGAACGAGGCTGCCCTGTTCGCCGCTCGCGCCAATAAGACCCTGGTCGGCATGGAGGAGATGGAGAAGGCGAAAGACAAGATCATGATGGGCACGGAGCGCCGTACCATGGTGATGAGTGAAGACGAGAAGAAACTGACCGCCTATCATGAGTCGGGTCATGCCATCGTCGGCCGCCTGGTGCCGTCTCACGATCCGGTCTACAAAGTGAGCATCATCCCCCGTGGTAGAGCGCTCGGCGTTACCATGTTTCTCCCTGAGGCTGATCGTTACAGCTACAGTAAAGAGCATCTGGAGAGTCAGATCTCCAGTCTGTTCGGTGGGCGAATCGCCGAAGAGCTGATCTTCGGAATCGACAAGGTCACCACCGGCGCCTCCAACGATATCAAGCGTGCCACCGATCTGGCGCGCAACATGGTCACCAAATGGGGCCTGTCGGAACGCCTCGGACCGCTGATGTACAGTGAGGAGGAAGAGGAAGTCTTTCTCGGACGCTCGGTGACCCAACACAAGAATGTATCCGACGATACGGCGCATACCATCGATGAGGAGATCCGTAGCTTTATCGACCGCAACTATGAGCGCGCCGAGAAGATACTCGACGAGAATCTGGAAAAGCTCCATGTCATGGCCAAGGCGTTGATGAAATACGAGACCATCGATACGCAGCAGATCGACGACATCATGGCAGGCAAGACGCCACGACCGCCAAAGGATTGGGATGAGGGCGATATCGGTTCTGATGATGATACCCGTCCGTCCGGCGAGTCTCCCTCTTCTGATGATGTCTCGGGGACTATCGGCGGTCCCGCCGGCCAGCACTGATATAGCTGTTTCTCATTGATTCTCGATTGTGCAGGAAAACAACTGGACCTGGGCTCACCCCAGGTCATGGGAATTCTCAACCTGACACCCGACTCGTTTTCAGATGGCGGGCGTTTCCTGAATCCAGACGTGGCTTTAAAGCACGCCCTGCACATGGTGGAGGAGGGTGCTGCCGTTATCGATATTGGCGGGGAGTCCACCCGCCCCGGTGCGCAGCCGGTATCGGTAGATGAAGAACTCGATCGGGTTATTCCCATCATAGAAAGGCTGGCGCAGGCCATTCCCGTACCGATCTCCATCGATACCAATAAACCGTTGGTGATGCGTGAAGCGGTTTCTGCCGGTGCCGGCATGATCAATGACGTCATGGCGCTGCAGGAACCCGGTGCATTGGAGACGGCGGCCGAGATAGCAGTTCCGGTCTGCCTCATGCATATGCAGGGGAAACCGAGAACCATGCAGGAGGCACCCCACTACGGGAACGTGGTGGACGAGGTCAGGCGATTCCTGCGGCAGCGTCTGGATGCGGGCGAAGCAGCAGGTATCAAGCGCCATAACATGATAGTCGATCCGGGGTTTGGCTTCGGTAAGTCACTTGAGCATAATCTGATCCTGTTGAAAGAACTGCAGGCGTTGGATGAACTCGCTGCCCCGGTACTGGTGGGGATATCAAGAAAATCGATGATCGGGTCGATACTCGGGAATCTGCCTGTGAACGAACGACTCATGGGGAGTGTCGCGGCGGCAGTGGTTGCCGTTATAGGAGGCGCCGCTATTATCAGGGTACATGATGTGCGTGAAACGGTTGACGCACTCAAGGTGGTGTCAGCGGTCAGATCCGCCATATAGCTAATCGAGGATGGTTTAGTGAGTCGGAAATATTTTGGAACAGACGGGGTACGCGGGCGATTCGGTGACGGGCCGATCACGCCTGAATTTGTGCTGAAGCTAGGCTGGGCCGTGGGCAGGGTTCTGGGTACAGAGGCCAAAAGCAGGGTGCTGATCGGAAAAGATACACGCATCTCCGGCTACTTGTTGGAATCGGCGCTCGAGGCCGGTCTGACGGCGGCCGGGGTGAACATCACCTTGTTGGGCCCCATGCCGACCCCCAGTGTTGCCTATCTGACCCGTACCCTACATGCCCAGGCGGGAGTCGTCATCAGTGCTTCCCATAATCCCTATCAGGATAATGGCATCAAATTCTTTTCGGCCGAGGGCCTCAAACTCCCGGATGAGCTTGAGACCGCAATCGAGGCGGAGATGGAGAAGCCATTGGTGACAGTCGACTCATCCGACCTTGGCAGGGCGGAGAAGATGGCGGCAGAGGGTCGCTACATCGAATTCTGCAAAAGCACGATTCCCCTCAAGACCCGCTTCAAAGGCATGAAGATCGTGGTCGATTGCGCCAATGGAGCTACCTATAACATCGCTCCCTATGTCTTCGATGAGATGGGTGCGGATGTGATTGCCATCGGAAACCAGCCCAATGGATTCAATATCAATGATGGTGTCGGATCGACCTATCCCGAGTACCTGAAACAAGCGGTGTTGGAGCATAAAGCGGACCTGGGCATCGCCCTGGATGGCGATGGTGATCGACTGATCATGGTGGATGATCAGGGCAATGAGGTGGATGGTGATGAAATCCTCTATATCATTGCCTGTTCCAGGATGAGGCATGGTGTGCTCAAGGGTGCGGTTGTCGGTACCCTGATGAGTAATCTCGGACTCGAACATGCGCTGAGGGAACATGGGGTGGTTTTCGAGCGGACCCAGGTGGGGGATCGCTACATCATGGAACGCCTCACTGAAAAAGGCTGGGTGCTCGGCGGCGAACAGTCGGGGCACATCATCTGCCTTGACCGCACGACCACCGGCGACGGGATTATTGCCGCCCTGCAGGTATTGGAAGAGATGTACGCGACAAACAGTACCTTGCGTGAGTTGTGTGCCGGTATGAGCAAATACCCGCAAAAACTGACAAATGTCCATCTCGGCAGCCGAAACCCGCAAGAGATCATGGATTCGGAACGGGTGAGACGATCGGTTCGTGAAGCTGAGGTCGAAATGGGCAGCAGTGGGCGGGTTCTGCTCAGGCCCTCGGGTACGGAGCCACTGATACGTGTCATGGTGGAGGGGAATGACGGGACAAAGGTTGACGACCTGTCAGACCATATCGCCGCCACGGTGAAGGAACTGGTCGTCAGCGAGTAAGAAGTGCGAAGCTGAGCGGGTTCGCCATCGATTGAGATTGATTTCAAACCCATTGACCGTTAAGCTAGCGCGCTTTCTTTTGATCGCAGGAGTGAAGGCATGCGTAGACCACTGGTTGCCGGAAACTGGAAGATGAACGGCTCTCTCGAGAGTGTTCGCAGCTTGCTTGACGGCATCAGTCGTGGTGTCGGTGATGTCAAGAGTGCAGAGGTGGCGGTCTGTCCACCCTATATCTACATACCTGAGGTGGAGAAACTGCTTTCGGGCAGCGATATCGCTTGGGGCGGCCAGGATCTGTCGACAGAGTCGTCCGGCGCCTATACCGGTGAGATTGCCGCCTCCATGCTCAACGATTTCGGATGCAAATATGTCATTGTGGGGCACTCCGAGCGTCGCACCTACCATGCCGAGAGCGATCAACTGGTGGCAAAGAAATACGCAGTGGCGCGTGCTGCCGGATTGGTACCCATCCTCTGCATCGGCGAGACGCTTGAGGAACGGGAAGCTAGCACCACAAACGAAGTCGTGGCCCGACAGCTCGATGCAGTGATTGCGCTTGAGGGAGTCGATGCACTGGCTGACGGTGTTATCGCCTATGAGCCGGTTTGGGCCATAGGCACCGGGAAGACGGCTACCCCCGATCAGGCGCAGGAGGTGCATGCGTTCATTCGTTCCCGGGTGGCTGAGAAGAGCAGTGAAGTCGCGGAAGGGTTGCGTATACTCTATGGTGGCTCCATGAAGCCTGGTAACGCCGCGGAATTGATCGGGAAGCCCGATATCGATGGCGGTTTGATCGGGGGAGCCTCCCTGACGGCCGAGGATTTCCTGGGTATCTGTACCGCAGCGGATTGAATTCGTGATAACAGGCCCTATTAGGACATTAAGCAAATGCAAACTATATTGACCGTGTTTCATATCTTCCTGGCCGTTGGCCTGGTGGGATTGATCCTGATACAGCACGGGAAAGGTGCGGACATGGGCGCTGCCTTCGGCAGTGGTGCCTCGGGTACGGTATTTGGTGCCAAGGGGTCCGCCTCGTTTCTGACCCGGACAACAGCCCTGCTGGCGACCCTGTTTTTTATCACCAGTATGGTGATGGCCTATTTTGCTTCCCAGAGAAACGAACAGGTCGGTGTCATGGAGGCACTGGATCAGGCGCCTGCAGTTCAGGTGGAGGAGGTTCAGCAGAGCGACATACCGCCTGTGCCGGTCGAGAGCGACATACCCGCTATTGTTCCGCCAGCTGAGGAGGCGACGCCTGCGATCGAGGCTGTGCCACCGGTCGAGCCGGCTGAGACGACCTCACAAACCGAGGCTGCCGCAACTGCCGAGGAGTCGAAGGAGCAGCTTAAGGAGTAAGTGTCGATTAGATTTTTGCCGATGTGGTGGAATTGGTAGACACGCTATCTTGAGGGGGTAGTGGCGAAAGCCGTGCCGGTTCAAATCCGGCCATCGGTACCAACAATGAAACGGTATTGGGTTATTTCTACCCAATACCGTTTTTTTATGGGTGCAAAAGTATAATAACTAATTGAATTTATTGGGGATATCACTTTTCTTGCTACTTGACACGATAATGCGGCAAAGGATAGACTGCGGGCCTTCCCTGGAATTCGCTTAAAAATATAATGATTGAACGACACGAGGGGGCAGCACACTGATGCTCGAAAACTATCTACCCATCTTGATATTTCTCTCTGTAGCCTTTGTGATGGGTGGTGTTGTAATAGCACTCGGTTTTCTGTTGGGTACAAGAAAACCCGATGACGAAAAACTCTCTCCCTATGAATGTGGATTCGAGGCATTCGAGAATTCACGCATGAAATTCGATGTGCGTTACTACCTGGTTGCCATCCTGTTCATCATCTTCGATCTTGAGATCGCCTTCCTCTTTCCCTGGGCTGTGGTATTGGATCAGATCGGTATGGTCGGATTCATCGCCATGATGGTTTTTCTCGTGATTCTCGTCATAGGCTTCATTTATGAGTGGAAGAAGGGAGCCTTGGAATGGGAGTAATCGGCCCGGAATCAGGAGAGTATTCACGACTGTTTGTGGAGGTGGATAGTGGGAATTGAGGGTATTCTGGAGAAGGGAGTCATTACCACTTCTGCAGATAAATTGATCAACTGGGCGCGCACCGGTTCGATGTGGCCGATGACTTTCGGCCTGGCATGCTGCGCGGTGGAGATGATGCATGCCGCAGCTGCACGGTACGACATGGATCGTTTCGGCATCATATTCCGGCCCAGCCCCCGGCAGTCAGACGTGATGATTGTAGCGGGCACCCTGGTCAATAAAATGGCCCCCGCTCTGCGCAAGGTCTACGATCAGATGGCAGAGCCTCGTTGGGTCATCTCCATGGGTTCGTGTGCCAACGGAGGTGGTTACTACCACTACTCCTACTCCGTCGTAAGGGGCTGTGACCGGGTGGTCCCGGTCGATATTTACGTACCGGGTTGTCCGCCTACCGCCGAAGCACTGCTGTATGGCGTGCTCCAACTTCAGGACAAGATTCGCCGTACCAGTACCATTGCACGCTAAGGTGGAGATAACATGAGCAGCAGTGCACAGAACGGGATGCATGATCGCCTTGACCGGCTGGCGGAGGATCTTACCCACGCATTTGAAGAGACAGGCTGCAGCGTGGAACGCAGCTGTGGCGAAGTGACTCTGGTGGTGCCGGCCGAACAGCTGGGCGATGTGGCGTTACGACTCAGGGATGACCAGCAGTTCGGTTTTGAGGAGTTGATCGACGTCTGCGGTGTCGACTATTCCACTTATGGTCAATCCGAATGGCAAACCGACAGCGCCCCCAATAGCGGATTCGGACGAGGTGTGACTCCGCTGGGAGAGTTGGAGTCGATGGAGTCGAATCGTTTTGCGGCCGTCTATCATCTGCTCTCCATCAGCCAAAACACACGATTGCGTTTGCGGGTATTTGTCGATACCGAACAACCGATCGTCGCCTCAGTAGTCCCAGTGTGGCAGAGTGCGGATTGGTTTGAACGAGAGGCATTCGATCTCTACGGCATCCTGTTCGACGGTCACCCCGATCTGCGACGAATTCTTACCGACTACGGTTTTATCGGTCATCCATTCCGCAAGGACTTCCCGCTTATCGGTCAGGTGGAGATGCGCTATGACCCGAATCTGAAGCGTGTCATTTACGAGCCTGTGAGCATCGATCCGCGTACTCTGGTACCGCGAGTGACACGAGAGGACAACCGCTATCTCGATGAGGATAGCGCCATGCAGGATGCCAGCGATGCCTGAGATCCATAACTACACCCTCAATTTCGGCCCTCAGCACCCCGCAGCCCACGGCGTTCTGCGCCTGGTGCTGGAGATGGATGGGGAAGTGATCGAACGCGCCGACCCGCATGTTGGTCTACTCCATCGCGCCACCGAGAAATTGGCCGAGAGCAAGCCCTACAATCAAAGCATTCCCTACATGGACCGCCTCGATTATGTATCGATGATGTGTAACGAGCACGGATATGTCAGGGCGATTGAAAAGCTACTGGGTATAGAGGCGCCTGTACGCGCGCAATATATTCGTACCATGTTCGACGAGATAACGCGCGTCCTCAATCATCTGATGTGGCTGGGCACCCATGCCCTGGATGTCGGGGCCATGACCGTTTTCCTGTATGCCTTTCGTGAGCGAGAGGATCTGTTCGACTGTTACGAAGCCGTGTCCGGCGCACGTATGCATGCGGCCTACTACAGACCGGGTGGTGTTTATCGGGATCTGCCGGATCAGATGCCCCAATACCAGGCCAGTCAGTGGGTTACCGGACGCGACGTAGAGATAAGAAACGAGGCCAGGCAGGGATCGGTACTCGATTTCATCGAAGACTTCAGCAACCGTTTCCCTGGGCTGGTGGATGAGTACGAAACCCTGCTGACCGACAACCGTATCTGGAAACAGCGTACAGTGGGCATCGCTGTCGTCTCGCCGGAACGGGCGATGCAACTCGGTTTTACCGGCCCCATGCTGCGTGGTTCAGGTGTGGCCTGGGACCTCCGCAAAAAGCAGTCCTACGCCGCCTACGATCAGGTGGATTTCGATATTCCTGTGGGGAAAAACGGCGACTGTTACGACCGTTACCTGGTGCGGATCGAGGAGATGCGTCAATCCAACCGTATCATCAAACAGTGCATTGATTGGTTACGGGCCAATCCGGGTCCGGTAATGCTGGATGACAACAAGATCGTCGCACCCTCAAGGAATGACATGAAGGAGGACATGGAAGGACTGATACACCACTTCAAGCTTTTCACTGAGGGCTACTGCCCACCCGTAGGCGAGGCGTATGCGGCGGTCGAGGCGCCCAAAGGGGAATTCGGTTGTTACATCATCTCCGATGGCGCCAACAAACCCTATCGGCTGAAGATACGCGCACCTGGATTTCCCCATCTTGCGGCCATGGATGAGATGGTCAAGGGACACATGTTGGCCGATGTGGTCGCGGTAATAGGCACCATGGATGTGGTGTTCGGTGAAATAGATCGTTAAGAAAGAAAAACCATGACGACAGCAACTGCAAATGAAAAAAAGGAACTCTTCACCCCCGAAATCCGGGCGGAGATAGACCGTTGGATCGCCAAATACCCGGCGGAGTGGAAACAGTCCGCCGTAATGGGTGCGTTGATGGTGGTGCAGGACCGTAATGGTGGCTGGCTTACCACGGAGTTGATGGACCAGGTCGCGACTTACCTGGATATGCCGCCGATCGCCGTCTATGAAGTGGCAACCTTCTACTCGATGTACGAGCTCAAACCGGTGGGCAAGCACAAGATCTGTGTTTGCACCAATGTCTCATGCATGACCAACAAATCGGATTTGATCGTGGAGCACCTGGAGAAGAAGCTCGGTATCGGTTTCGGCGAGGTGACTGAGGATGGCCGTTTCTCTCTCAAAGAGGTGGAGTGCCTGGGTGCCTGCGGAGGCGCGCCGATGATGCAGATCGGCAGGCAATATTATGAAAACCTGACCCCGGAGATCGTCGATGCGATCCTGGAAGGCCTGGAGTAAACCGGATGGCCAACGAAGTCTGTTTAAGAACTCTGGATCTCGAACGCCCCTGGCTGCTTGAGCAGTACCAGAGTCGCGGCGGCTACGAGATGCTTAAGAAGATCCTCACCGAGAAGATGGCCCCTGAAGCGATTATCGATGAGGTCAAGAAATCGGGATTGCGAGGACGCGGTGGTGCGGGATTCCCTACCGGACTGAAGTGGAGTTTCATCTCGCGCAATGCGCCTGGTCAGAAATATGTTGTTTGCAATTCGGATGAGGGTGAGCCCGGTACCTTCAAGGATCGGGATATTCTGCGCTACAACCCCCACCAATTGATTGAAGGGATGGTTATCGCCGGTTATGCCATCGGTGCGGCCCGTGGATACAACTACATCCGTGGCGAGTTCTGGGAGCCCTACGAGCGTTTCGAGCAGGCCCTGGAAGAGGCGCGGAAAGCGGGTTATCTGGGTAAGGATCTGCTGGGATCCGGATTTGACTTCGAATTGCATACCCATCTGGGTGCCGGCGCCTATATCTGCGGCGAGGAGACGGCCCTGCTGGAGTCCATCGAAGGCAAGAAGGGTCAACCCCGTTACAAACCCCCATTCCCGGCCCATTTTGGTCTCTATGGCTGCCCCACCATCATCAACAATACCGAGAGTCTGGCCTCGATTCCGATGATCATGGAGAAGGGTGGTGAGTGGTTCGCCGACATCGGAGTGAAAAACAGCGGTGGCTCAAAGCTGTTCTCCATCTCCGGCAATATCAATAATCCGGGTGTATTCGAGATTCCCATGGGTACGCCTTTCTCTGAACTGCTGGCAATGGCCGGTGGCATGAAGGATGGGCGCAAGATCAAGGCGGTCATACCCGGTGGATCCTCCGCCCCGGTTATTCCGGGTGATCAGATGATGGAACTGACCATGGATTATGACGCCATCGCCGGTGCGGGTTCGATGCTCGGTTCCGGTGCCGTCATCGTTCTGGATGATACCAACTGTATGGTCAAGGTCCTGGAACGCATGTCCTATTTCTACCACGAAGAGTCTTGCGGCCAATGCACACCCTGTCGGGAAGGCACGGGCTGGCTCTATCGGATTGTGCATCGTATCGAAACCGGCCAGGGCCGCCAGGAGGATCTGGATCTGCTGGATGACGTGGCGGATAAGATCAGCGGCAAAACAATCTGCGCCCTGGGCGATGCGGCGGCGATGCCGGTACAGGGAATGTTGCGCCATTTTCGGCATGAATTTCAGCATCACATCGATCATAAGCGTTGCATGGTCGGGCTCGGCTGAGGTCTTGAAGAGATAGAACACGAAGATGACAGATTCTACAGTCACCATTGAAGTAGACGGCCAAGCGTTGCAGGCAGAGGCCGGCAGCATGCTTATCGATGTCACCGATGCGGCAGGTATCCGTATTCCGCGGTTTTGCTACCACAAGAAGCTCTCTGTTTCAGCCAACTGCCGGATGTGCCTGGTCGAGGTGGAGAAGGTGCCGAAGCCATTGCCGGCCTGTGCGACGCCGGTCGCTGACGGCATGAAGGTCTACACCCGTTCCCCCAAGGCGCTGGCCGCCCAAAAGGGGACCATGGAATTTCTGCTCATCAACCACCCGCTGGACTGCCCGATCTGCGATCAGGGCGGCGAGTGTGAACTACAGGACGTCGCTATCGGTTACGGCCGGGATGTCTCCCGCTATAGCGAGGGCAAACGTGTCGTGGCGGACAAAAATATCGGGCCGTTGATTGCCACCGATATGACCCGTTGTATCCATTGTACCCGTTGTGTGCGTTTCGGTGACGAGATTGCGGGTATTCGTGAGATGGGGGCCACCGGTCGGGGAGAACACACCGTCATCGGTACCTACATCGAGAAAAGTGTGGATTCTGAACTCTCCGGCAACGTCATCGACCTCTGCCCGGTAGGCGCGCTGACCTCCAAGCCGTTCCGTTTCAATGCGCGGGCCTGGGAGTTGACCCAGGTGGATGCCATAGCCCCACACGACAGCCTGGGCTCGAATATCAATCTGCATCTGCGTGGCAACAAGGTCATGCGGGTACACCCCAGGGATAATGAGTCGATCAATGAAACCTGGATTTCCGATCGAGACCGTTTCAGCTACGAGGGGCTCTACAGCAGCGACCGTCTGACCGCGCCGATGATCAAGAAGGATGGCGAATGGAAGGATGTGAGTTGGGATATGGCGCTCGAGATGGCTGCGGCGAGTTTGGGGGAGATCAATACGGCCGATCAGATCGGTGCGTTGGTTTCACCCACCGCGACCCTGGAAGAGCTCTATCTGACACAGAAAATGATGAACGGAATGGGTTGCAACAATATCGACAGCCGTTTGCGCCAAGGTGATTTCCGCCTCGACAACAGTCTCAAACAGGTCAACTGGCTGGGTATGAAGATCGGTGAAATCGACAGTCTGAACGCCGCTCTCGTGGTAGGCGGCAACCTGCGCAAGGAGCAACCGATCCTGGCTCATCGCCTGCGCAAGGCTGCGTTGGCCGGCGCTGATATCCATCTCATCACGCCACAACAGCTGGAACTCAATTTCAAATCCCGGCAATCGATATGCGCGCCGGGTGAAATGGTCAAACGCCTGGCGGCGGTGGCCAAGGCTGCCGGTGTCAAAGAGGGCGGCGCGATCGGAAGGCTGCTCGACACGGCCGATGCGGATGAGTTCGCCAAGGCGGCTGCCGAGGGACTTAAAAACGGTGATACATCAGCCGTGATGTTGGGGGCCATGGCTCAATCGCATCCCGACTTCTCCCTGTTATATTCACTCGCGGCCACCCTGGCAGAGGCCACCGGCGCCAAGCTGTCGATCGTGCCGGCCGCGGTCAACAGTGTTGGTGCGCAGCTGGCCGGCGCAGTCCCCTACCTGCAGGCGGGCGGCAAACCGGCAGAGAGTACCGGCCTGGATGCGTTAGGCATGCTTCAGCAGCCACGCAGAGGTTATCTGTTGCTGGGCGTTGAGCCCGGTATGGATTTCTATAACGGCGCACTCTCGCAAACGGCATTGCAGAGCGCAGATACAGTAGTGGCCATCAGTGCCTATCGCAGCCCTGAACTGGAAGCCTGTTGCGATATCCTGTTGCCGATGGCGATATTCACCGAGACTTCCGGCACCTATGTGAATGCCGAAGGTGCCTGGCAACAGTGCCGGGGGGCGGTCAAACCCCAGGGTGAGGCGCGACCCGGATGGAAGATACTTCGTGTCCTGGGCAATTTGCTGAATCAACAGGGATTCGATTATACCGATCCCGGCGAGATAGGTGATGAGCTGCGTCTCCTGTGCGAGGATGTATCGCTGGATAACAAGATCTCTCAAGCAACGGATCTGGAACCAAGACTCGGCATGGATGGTCTGCAGCGTGGCGGTGATACGCCGCTCTATGCAACCGATCCCCTGGTACGCCGGGCAACGGCACTGCAGCAGACCAAGGATGCCGGCGAGGCGGTGATTCGGCTGCATCCGATAGAGGCCGAACGCCAGGGTCTCAACTCCGCAGAAAACGCATTGATCAAGCAGAACGGCTACCAGGCAACACTCCCTGTGGCATTGGACGATTCCATTCCACAGGGGTGTGTGTGGATCTCCACAGGATTGAGGGATACCTCAATGCTTGGCCAACCCTTTGGTGAAGTGACAGTGGAGAAGGCATAACCGATGGAATTCTTTATCAGCCTCTGGGGATCCCTTCCCGCCGAACTGCAGTATCTGATATGGACCTTGATCAAGATTATCGTCATCATCGCGCCGATAATGCTGTCGGTCGCCTACTTTACCTATGCCGAGCGCAAGATCATCGGTTATATGCAGGTTCGCATCGGCCCCAATCGTGTTGGTCCGAAGGGTTGGTTGCAACCGATCGCTGATGCGGTGAAGTTGATGTTCAAGGAGATCGTGATCCCGGCAAAGGCCAATAAACTGCTGTTTGTTATTGCGCCTGCAATTACCCTGGGACCGGCATTGGCCGCCTGGGCGGTTTTTCCCTTTGATGAAGAGCTGGTGCTGGCGGATATCAATGCCGGGCTGCTCTATATCCTGGCGTTGACTTCGGTCGGTGTGTATGGCGTCATCATTGCCGGGTGGGCGTCCAACTCGAAATATGCTTTTCTCGGTGCGCTGCGTTCATCGGCACAGATCGTCTCCTATGAGATCGCCATGGGTTTCGCCCTGGTCGGTGTCTTGGTGGCCGCCGGCAGCCTAAATCTGGGTGATATCGTCAGGGCTCAGGAGGGGGGGATCTTCTCCTGGTTCTGGTTGCCGCTGCTGCCCCTGTTCGGTGTCTATGTGATCTCCGGTGTCGCCGAGACCAATCGCGCACCCTTTGATGTGGCGGAGGGTGAATCGGAGATCGTCGCCGGTTTCCACGTCGAATATTCCGGCATGGTATTCGCGGTATTCTTTCTCGCTGAATATGCCAACATGATCCTGATCTCCGCACTGACGGCAGTCATGTTTCTTGGTGGCTGGCTTTCACCCTTCCATGGCTGGCCGCTGCTCGGTCCGTTGTTCGACTGGGTGCCGGGATTTGTCTGGCTGGTGATGAAGACGGCCATTTTCATGTTTCTTTTTCTCTGGTTGCGTGCCACCTTTCCCCGCTATCGCTATGACCAGATCATGCGCCTCGGATGGAAGGTGTTCATTCCGATAACCATTGTCTGGATTGCTGTTGTAGGTCTCGCTGTGGTCTATCAAATGCCCTGGTGGTTCGACTGAGGAGCCCTGCTATGAAAGTGCTTTCAAACTATCTTAAGAGCCTTTTCCTGCTGGAGCTGTTTCGTGGCTTGAGTGTCACCGGACGCTATCTGTTCCGTAAAAAGTTCACTGTGATGTATCCGGAGGAGAAGGCGCCGGTCTCACCCAGATTTCGTGGTCTTCATGCCTTGCGCCGCTATCCAAGCGGCGAGGAGCGTTGCATTGCCTGCAAATTGTGTGAGGCGACCTGTCCGGCGCTGGCCATCACCATAGAGGCCGAACCGAGGGAAGACGGCTCACGGCGCACGACCCGTTACGACATCGACCTGTTTAAGTGTATCTACTGCGGCTATTGCCAGGAGGCCTGTCCGGTGGATGCCATTGTCGAGACCCGCATCTACGAGTACCACTTCGAGAATCGCGGTGAAAATATAATGACCAAAGAGAAGTTACTGGCGGTGGGCGATAAATACGAGGCGCAGATTGCCGCCGATATCGAGGCCCAGTCGAAGTATCGCTAATTGACAGGCAACCTTTGAAACAGACAAGGGAAACCCAATAAATGACACTTGAAAAGCTGATTTTCTATGCCCTCTCTGCGGTGATCATCGCTGCAGCGATGATGGTTGTGACCCGGCGTAATCCTGTTCATTCAGCCCTCTTCCTGATTCTTGCGTTCGTCGCCTGCAGCGGCATCTGGCTGCTTGCGGAGGCGGAGTTTCTCGCCATCGTCCTGGTCCTGGTCTACGTGGGGGCGGTAATGGTGCTGTTCCTCTTCGTACTGATGATGCTGGATATCGACCTTGCTGTCTTGCGCGCGGGATTCATCAAGATGCTGCCGCTGGGTGTGATCATGGCGATCGCCATGGCTGCGGAACTGATACTGATCGTCGGCCCCGACAATTTCGGCCTGGAACAATATGCCGCGCCGGCCAGGCATGCGGCGGATTACAGCAATACAGAGGAGCTGGGTAGCGTGCTCTATACGGTCTATATGTATCCGTTCGAGATTGCCGCGGTGATTCTGCTGGTCGCCATTATCGCTGCCATCGGCCTGACGATGCGTAAGCGCCCCGACACCAAGTATCTCGATCCCGCCACCCAGGTGGTGGTCAAGCGCGATGACCGGGTACGGATGGTCTCCATGGATGCTGAAAAGGGATGATGTAGACATGATTGCACTTTCCGACTATCTCATTCTCGGCGCCATCCTGTTCGCAATCAGCATCGCGGGGATCTTCATCAACCGTAAGAACGTTATCGTTCTGTTGATGTGCGTGGAGCTGATGCTGTTGGCCGTGAACATCAACTTTGTCGCCTTCTCCCATTTTCTCGGTGATACCGCCGGACAGGTTTTTGTCTTCTTTATCCTCACTGTGGCCGCCGCCGAGGCTGCTATCGGCCTGGCCATTCTGGTGGTGCTGTTCCGCAGCAAGCGGAGCATCAATGTTGAGGATATGGATGTATTGAGAGGGTAGGGATTTATCAGTCCGCAAATGAACGCTAATAAACGCAAATGGTTTTTAAGTGTTTCATTTTCGGGACTTGGCTTAAAAGAGAACGAGTTTGAACACTAGGTATATTGGTTCGCTGGATGATATGTCAGATGCATTAACAATATTAGCGTTCATTTGCGTTCATTTGCGGACTTTTTAAAAAGAAACGGTTATGGAAAATATCTATCTGACAATTGTGCTGGCGCCGTTGGTGGGCGCCATCATAGCCGGCTTTTTCGGTGGTTCCATCGGTCGCAGCTGGTCTCATTGGGTGACAAGCACGGGCGTTGGCATCTCGACGTTGCTCTCGCTCTATGTGCTCAAGGGCTTCATGTTCGACGATGCCGAAATCTTCAACGGTTCCGTCTACACCTGGATGGTAAGCGACGGCATCAACATGGAGGTGGGTTTCCTGGTGGATCAGCTGACCGCAGTGATGATCAGCGTGGTGACCTTCGTCTCTTTCTGTGTCCATATCTACACCATCGGCTACATGGCCGACGACGCGCACAACTGGCCCAAGACAAGCCTGGCGGGGCGCAACTCCTATCAGCGCTTCTTCAGCTACATTTCACTGTTTACCTTCTCCATGCTGATGCTGGTCATGTCCAACAACTTCCTGCAGCTGTTCTTCGGTTGGGAAGCGGTGGGCCTGGTCTCCTATCTGCTGATCGGCTTCTGGTCGGTGCGGCCGACGGCGATCTTCGCCAACCTGAAGGCCTTTTTGGTCAACCGGGTGGGTGATTTCGGTTTCATTCTCGGCATTGCCGCCATCGCCATGTACACCAACAGCCTCGATTATGCCGAGGTCTTTGCCAAGGCACCGGGCCTGGCCGATACCCAGATCCAGATCTGGGGCGACAGCAACTGGTCGTTGATGTCGGTGATCGGTATCCTCCTGTTCATCGGGGCTATGGGCAAATCCGCGCAGGTACCGCTGCATGTGTGGCTGCCCGACTCGATGGAGGGCCCGACCCCGATCTCCGCCCTGATCCATGCCGCGACTATGGTGACCGCCGGTATCTTTATGGTGGCACGCATGTCACCCCTGTATGAGCTTTCGGAGACGGCGCTCAGCTTCGTGCTGGTGATCGGCGCCACAACCGCCTTCTTCACCGGTCTGATCGGTATCGTGCAGAATGACATCAAGCGCGTGGTGGCCTATTCGACCCTGTCCCAGCTGGGTTACATGATGGTCGCCCTGGGGGCCTCTGCCTACGCCGCCGGTATCTTCCACCTGATGACCCACGCCTTCTTCAAGGCACTGCTCTTCCTCGCCGCCGGTTCGGTTATTATCGGTATGCACCATGACCAGGATATCCGCAACATGGGCGGTGTGCGCAAATATATGCCGATCACCTACTGGACATCGTTACTGGGATCCCTGGCGCTGATCGGTTTTCCTTTCTTTTCCGGTTTCTTCTCCAAGGACGCCATCATCGAGGCGGTACACCACTCAACCATCGGTGGCTCAAGCTATGCCTATGTGCTGGTGCTGGCCGGTGTCTTTGTAACCGCCCTCTACAGCTTCCGCATGTTCTTCCTGGTCTTCCATGGCGAGGGCCCCCGGGACGAGCACGCCAAGGCGCATCTGCACGAATCGCCCAAGGTGGTGACGATACCGCTGATCCTGCTGGCTATTCCCTCGGTGATCCTCGGTTACCTGACTATCGATCCGATGCTGTTTGGCGACTGGTTCAAGGATGTGTTCCATGTTCTGCCTGAGCACGATACGCTGGCGGCGGTACAGGCGGTAGTCCATAGCGGCAATGGCATGCTGGCGCATACTTATGCGAGTCCTGCCTTCTATCTGGCCATGGCCGGCTTGGGTTTGGCCTTTTACATCTATATGTTGAATCCGGCATGGGCGGATAAGATCAAATCGATCGCGGCGCCCCTGTATACCCTACTGGACAAGAAATACTGGTTCGACGAGGCCTATCAGGTGGTTTTCGCTGCCGGCAGCCGCGGACTGGGCAAGTTTCTATGGCTGGTGGGTGATCGCGGTCTTATCGACGGACTGGCGGTGAACGGTTCCGCCTACTCGGTGGGTTGGCTCGCTTCGGTGGTACGCCATCTGCAAAGCGGCTACCTCTACCACTATGCCATTGCCATGATTCTGGGTCTGCTGTTGTTGCTGACCTGGTTTGTATTCTTGTAAAGGATCTTTAGCATGATTGCCGATTGGCCTATCTTAAGTCTTACGGTCTGGCTTCCGATCATCGGAGGTTTCATGGTGCTCGCCAGTGGCGACCGTGAGGCGAACGCAACCAAGTGGACCGCCCTGATTATCGCTATCCTGACCTTTATCGTCAGTCTTCCGCTCTGGTTCGCCTTCGACAGTTCGACCTCGGCGATGCAGTTCGTGGAGCGGGTGCCCTGGATACCCTCATTCGATGTAGAGTACTACATGGGCATTGACGGCATCTCCATGCCGCTGATCATCCTCACCACTTTCATTACCCCGCTGGTGGTCATCGCCGGTTGGGAGGTGATCAAGTATCGTCCTTCACAATACATGGCCGCCTTCCTGATCATGGAGGGGGTGATGGTGGGCGTCTTCTCGGCCCTGGATGCAATGCTTTTCTACGTGTTCTGGGAAGCCATGCTGATTCCGATGTTTCTCATCATCGGCATCTGGGGTGGCGCCAACCGGGTCTACGCCACCATCAAGTTCTTCCTCTATACCTTTCTCGGTTCCGTGTTCATGCTGGTCGCCCTGATCTACATGTACTTCCAGTCGGGCAGCTTCGATATCCTCGGCTTCCATACCCTTAAACTGAACCTGACCGAGCAAATCCTGATCTTCATCGCTTTCCTCCTGGCGTTTGCGGTAAAGGTGCCGATGTGGCCTGTTCACACCTGGCTGCCGGATGCCCATGTGGAGGCCCCGACCGGTGGATCGGTGGTCCTGGCGGCGATCATGTTGAAGATCGGCGGCTACGGCTTCCTGCGCTTCAGTCTGCCGATCACCCCCGACGCCAGCCACACATTGGATTGGCTCATCATAGGCATGTCCTTGATTGCGGTGGTCTACATCGGCTTCGTCGCCCTGATCCAGCAGGATATGAAGAAATTGATCGCCTATTCGTCGATTGCCCACATGGGTTTCGTCACCCTGGGCTTCTTCATCGTCTTCATCATCAGCCAGAACAACGCGGGCAGCGGCGCCGCCCTGGGCATGGAAGGCGGCATGGTGCAGATGATCTCCCACGGTTTCATCTCGGCGGCCCTGTTCCTCTGTGTCGGAGTGCTCTACGATCGACTGCATAGCCGCGAGATCAAGGATTACGGTGGTGTGGTGAACACCATGCCGGTGTTCGGCGCCTTCATGGTCTTCTTCGCCATGGCCAATGCGGGACTGCCGGGCACCTCCGGTTTCGTCGGCGAGTTCATGGTCATCCTGGCCAGTTTCCGTGCCGATTTCTGGTATGCCTTCCTTGCTGCCACGACCCTGATTATCGGTGCCGCCTACACTCTGTGGATGGTCAAGCGGGTGGTCTTCGGCGATGTCACCAACGAGGGCGTGGCGGCGTTGGAGGATATGAATCAACGTGAATATATCGTGCTGGGTACTCTGGCGGCGGCAGTGCTGCTGTTGGGTCTGTGGCCGGCACCCCTGGTTGAGGTAATGGATGCCTCCGTCAATAACCTGCTGCAGCATATCGCAGTGTCGAAACTTTAACTGGCGGAGCCCGACTCGGTAGCTTTCAAATGCAATTCGATACAACACAACTGATCCCGGTACTGCCGGAAATATCTCTGCTGACCCTGGCCTGTGTGGTGCTGGTGGTCGATTTGTTCATCCGCGAGAGCCAGCGTATCGTCAGTTACGGTATCACCCAGGTGGGCCTGATGATCACCGCGGCCGTTACCTTGCTCGTCTCCCAGCCGGATACCCAGATCATTTTTGACGGCAGCTACATTCGCGATCCGATGAGCGATCTGTTGAAGCTGGGGATACTGGTTATCAGCTTTCTTGCCTTTCTCTACGCAAAGGACTATCTGCGCGACCGGGATCTGTTCAAAGGCGAATTCTATACCCTGGGCCTGTTCGCGGTGCTGGGCATGATGATCATGACCTCCGCCAACAGTTTCCTGACCATCTATCTGGGCCTTGAACTGCTGGCGCTCTGTCTCTATGCCCTGGTGGCCTTCAACAGAAATTCACCCCATGGCGCCGAGGCGGCCATGAAGTACTTTGTCCTGGGCGCACTCGCCTCCGGTATGTTGCTGTATGGTATATCGATGATCTACGGCGCCACCGGCACGCTCCGCTTTGACGAGTTGGCGCAGTTGGTGGATAAAGGCGACCTGAATCAACTGGTGATGGTGTTCGGTATCGTTTTCCTGGTGATCGGTCTGGCCTTCAAACTGGGTGCGGTTCCTTTCCATATGTGGGTGCCCGATATCTATCACGGTGCGCCTACCGCGGTTACCCTGTTTATCGGCAGCGCGCCAAAGATTGCCGCTTTCGCTCTGGCGATGCGCCTGCTGGTGGATGGTTTGGCCGATCTGCACGCCGGCTGGGAGGGCTGGCAGGGGATGCTGATCATCCTCTCGGTGCTATCCATGGGCATCGGTAATCTGATCGCCATCGCCCAGACCAATATCAAACGTATGCTGGCCTATTCCACCATCTCTCATGTGGGTTTTATCCTGCTCGGAATCCTGGCAGGTACCAAAGAGGGTTATACCGCGGCGATGTTCTATACCCTGGTCTATGCGCTGATGTCGGCTGGCGGTTTCGGTGTGGTGATCGCGCTTAGCCGCAAGGGCTTCGAGGCGGAGAACCTGGATGACTTCAAGGGGCTCAATCAGCGTAACCCCTGGTTTGCCGGTATGATGCTGCTGTTGATGTTTTCCATGGCGGGAGTGCCTCCCACCGTTGGTTTCTTCGCCAAGCTGTTTGTGCTCGACGCCGTAGTCTCGGTCAATCTGACCTGGCTGGCCGTGGTGGGGGTTTTCTTTTCCATTATCGGGGCTTTCTATTACATCCGGGTCATCAAGCTGATCTATTTCGACGAGCCGGTGGATGAATCGCCGCTGACGGTGGGTATGGATACTCAAGTTATGCTTTCCCTGAATGGTCTGGCGATGCTGATTCTAGGCCTGTTTCCGGCCGGATTACTCTCGCTCTGCAGCAGCGCAATCGGCAACTGAGTTTTCTGCTGTAAAGGACTTGTCATCCGGCTGCAAGACGGGTAGTATGCCCCCTCCTTGATGCGGGGTGGAGCAGTCTGGTAGCTCGTCGGGCTCATAACCCGAAGGTCGTTGGTTCAAATCCAGCCCCCGCTACCAAACAAAAAAATGGAAAGCCAATCACTTAGCGGTGGTTGGTTTTTTTTTTATAAATTATGACTACTTTGCACTGAGTAATCGGCGATAATAGGTTGGTCGTTACTCGCCTCCATCTTGTGATGGGGCTGCCATCATTTGCCACGATTTAGCCCCTTTTACGCCATTCTGAGTCTGTATGCTGACTTCTCACTGCAGAGGAGTCCGTAATGAGAGCGAAGTTCATTCTACCGTCCTTGATTGAGGCGAAAGGCCCGTTCTGGCGACCGATCAAATATTCACTTTTCCCACCACTGGGTCTGGCGACGCTGGCTGGCCATATGAATTGCGACGATGAGGTGGAACTGGTCGACGAGCACGTGGAGGAGATCAGACTCGATGATGTACCTGACCTGGTGGTGATCCAGGTCTATATCACCAATGCCTATCGCGCCTATGCCCTGGCCGATCACTACCGCGGCAAGGGATGTCATGTAATACTCGGCGGTCTGCATGTGACTGCCATGCCACACGAGGCCAGCAGACATGCCGATACCATCGTGATAGGACCTGGAGACGAGGTTTTCAGCCAGTTCCTGGAGGACTTTCGACGTGGCAGACCACGTCGTCTCTACTACACGCTTCGACGGTCGTTTGAGCGGATCCCTGATCTGCGTCGTGATCTGATCAAGCGGGAACACTACCTGGTGCCCAACTCCCTGGTGGTGAGCCGGGGTTGTCCACACCACTGCGATTTCTGCTACAAGGACGCATTCTTTCTTGGCGGACGCTCGTTCTATACCCAGCGGGTCGACCGGGCATTGGCCGAGATCGAATCGCTGCCCGGTCGCCATCTCTATTTCCTCGACGATCACCTGTTGGGACATCGTTACTTCGCCAGTCAGCTGTTCGAAGGTATGCGCGGCATGGGGCGTCTGTTTCAGGGGGCCGCTACCGTCGATTCTGTTTTGCGCGGCGACCTGATCGAAAAAGCGGTGGAGGCGGGGTTACGCAGCCTGTTTGTCGGTTTTGAAACATTGAACAGCGCCAATCTAAAGGCTGCGAACAAACGTCAGTTTTCGCTCCGGGACTACTGGGCCGCGATCCGTCGACTCTCCGATCTTGGGGTCATGATCAACGGTAGCTTCGTGTTCGGTATGGACGAAGATGACGGGCAGGTTTTTCAGCGTACTGTGGATTGGGCGCTGGAGATGGGTTTGACCACCGCCACGTTTCATATCCAGACACCCTATCCGGGTACACGGCTTTTCGAGAAGCTGAAAAAGGAGGGGCGCCTGCTGACGGAAAACTGGGATCGATACAACACCCGTGAGGTGGTTTTCCAGCCGAATAATATGACCGCAGAGGCGCTCAAGGCCGGTTATGACGAGGCCTACCGTTCATTCTACAAATGGAGTTCGATTCTGCGCTCCAGCCTGGCGCACATCGATAGGCCGTCCCATGCGGTCAGGCAGTTCTGTTACAGTGCCGGTTGGAAGAAATTTGAGCCGTTCTGGAATGCGGCCATCAAGTTGAAACAACTGGGTGCCGCTCGCCCACTGCTGGAAACACTGCTCATGACGGAGCGGAGCGCCGCCACTCATCCGACGGGACCGGGACACTGTGCGCCGCTAAAGCGGTGAGCGGGAAGCGGGCCTTCGATCTGATTTTTGCGGCAATGGGACTGGTGCTCTTTTCACTGTTGCTGCTGATTATCCTGGTGCTGATACTGCTCGAATATGGCACTCCGGTTGTTTTTGCCCAGGAGCGTATCGGCCGGCATTTTCGACCCTTCACCCTCTACAAACTGCGCAGCATGCGCAACGGCAAGGTTACCCGGCCGCTGACCCGGGAGGATGCCCGTCGCCTGAATCTGTATGACGAGGATCTGCCCCGGTGTTGATTTGCATTGAAAAATGACCCGCTTTTTGTCCCCAGCACTGAGTCACTACAATTTCTATAACTTTCTGATTTAGAGTTACTATTTGTGGAATAAACTGTTAAATACTAGATACAAAAAAACTCAACAAATGTTGATCAATATTTAGTGCAATTCAACATCCATGGTCTCTATATCTACTCGAGTGGCTGTCTCTTTGCAGAGCAGTGTGATGGTGTCCTATGCAACTCGGCATCCCTCGCTTATTCGGTTGCGTGCATTCTGTGGATACTACAACCTGAGTCTAATGAATATTCGGTGATTTGATAGAGTCGTATCCTTGAGGAACTCAAGGGGGCGTTAGGTTGCTGTGTTGATCTCATCAAGTCCTTTACAGTCATAATCCCAATAAATTCAAAGGAATAGCAACTTTCTCGTTAAATCCTGGAACCTGCTTTATGCGCTATCAGGCTATTACTGTGCACTTTCAGGATTGCGTGACTTCTCGATGAAGTACTAGCGTGGTGTTATTCGCAAACAACAAGCATCGACAGAATGTGTAGGGCAGGAATTTGGCATGTTGCCTGATTCGACGGCCAAGCGATTTCACCAGTTAGGAGGCTCAATGTGAGTAGTTCGGAGAGAGTGGTTCAAAATTCGCTGAAACCCGGAAAGTGGGTACGCTCAACCTGCAAGATGTGTCTCCACTCTTGCACCAATTTGATTCATGTTACCGATGACGGGGTGGTCAACAAGATCGAGGGTGATCCCTCCAATCCGTCGAATAACGGCAAGCTTTGTCCCAAAGGCAACGCGGCCATTATGCGACATTACGATCCGCAGCGTTTCAAGCAGCCGATGAGGCGCACGAATCCCAACAAGGGGCCCGGGGTCGATCCGAAGTGGGAGCCGATCAGTTGGGATGAGGCCTTTGATATCTGCGCTCGGGAAATCGGTAAGTCATTGAAAGAGGATCCGAGAAAGATCCTGCCTTCACTGGAAGATTTCCAGAAGATGCATATCTGGACCTGGCCTTTATCTTTCGGCAATTTCAACTGTTTCCAGTCTGCGGGCACCATATGTGGCGGGGCCTATCATCCTGCCAATGGTTATATTCATGCCTCCTTTGCCTCGATCAATGACGTTAAATACTGCAATTATTGGATAAACGACGGTACGGGCGATGGCTTTTCGTCCCATTTGCATGCGGCCGCCTCTTCCTACCATATGGCCAATGCCCGTGTTGATCGCGGTATGAAAGTCGTGACCGTAGAACCACGGCTTTCCATCTCCGGCGCCAAGTCCGAGGAGTGGGTGCCGATTAAGCCCGCCACGGATCGTCAATTTGCGTTGAGTTTGAGCCACGTTCTGATCAACGAAGGGTTGTGTGACTGGAAGTTTCTGAAACAGGACACCAACGCGCCCTATCTGGTCGGTGAGGACGGGCTTTTTGTTCGTGACCAAGATGGCGAAATCTGGGTGTGGGATGACAAAGCGGACAAAGCCAAGCTGTGGAATGATGAAACCATTGGTGATTTCGCACTTACCGGTGAATTTGAAGTCGCCGGTAAAAGGTGTAAGCCGGCTTTCCAGCGATTCAAGGATATCCTGGATGGCTGCAGTCCCGAGGAGATGGAGAAAATCACCACAGTGCCGCCGGATACGGTCAGGCACATAGCACGGGAGTTTGCGGAGGCGGCCCAGATTGGCGCGACCATCGAGATTGATGGCCGCACGCTTCCGTTACGGCCGGCCGCATACAATTATTATCGCGGCGCCCAGGGACGCAAGAAGGGCATGCAGGCCAATCACAGTTATAAGCTGGTCAATTTTCTGGTCGGCAATATCGATGCGCCCGGCGGTCACTTGGGTGTGAACCTGGATGAAAAGACAATTGATTGGATGCGTTGCGAGCCGGGTGAGTGCGGCATGATGAAAGGCGAACCCCATCAATTGGGCGTGGTGCCGCCGATGAGTTACCCGCCAAATGAATACCATTTGCTGAGCTATTTTCCGGTAGGCGTAAATCCACCTCATTTGAATCTCAGTGTATGGAAGGACCCTGAGCAGTTCGGCATGGATTACAAGCCTGATGTGATGGTGATCTGCCACTCGAATCCGTTATGGGCAATGCAGGGGCCCCGCGCAGGCTGGTTCGACATCATGCGTAATATGCGTTTTATCGTTTGCTGCGACATTATCCCCACCGAGACCACCGATTTCGCTGATGTGATCCTTCCTTCCAGCGATGTGCTCGAGACCTGGAACATGACCATGATCGAGCCGCCTTTCACAGAAGGGCAGTGTCTTCGTCAACCTGCAGTGGAGGCATTGTACGACACCAAGAGCGAGGAGGAGATCTTTTACGAACTATCGGAGCGTTTGGAATTGGTCGACTCCTGGAACAATGTCATCAATATGGTGCTGGGATTCCATCAGGTACCGGAATTGATGCTTGAGGCCGGTAAGAAATACTCCGACAAGGAGATCGCCGAGCGCAAAGGCAAGCTTTGGAACGGCAAGGATCTCGACTGGTATATCGAGCACGGTCACTCTTCGACCTGGCGCCAGTCGAAGAAGGCCTATCGGCCCTGGGAGGGGATGCGACTGCTTTTTTATATTGAGGATATGGTCACCATTCGCGAGGATCTCAAGGTAAAAATGAAAGAAAAGGGTGTTCCCTTTATCGATCAATGGCCCTGGGACGACTATCAACCGCTACCGACACCGGATCTGGATCCGATTCACCAGGAGCCGCCTGAGTACGATCTGTACGGCTTCTTTTTCAAAGATATCCAGATGAATTTCGGTGAGAGTCTGAGTAATCCCTGGATCAAGGACATCGTCTATCGGGATCCCGTGCATACCTCAATCCTTTTGAATAGCGGGACAATGCAGGCCAAAGGGCTGGAGAGCGGCGATATTATCAGGCTTGAGTCGCCTCATGGCGGTCCCATATATGGTCGTGTCGCGGGTGTGGAGACCATGCATCCCGATGCGGTTGGCGTTTCCAATTCACTTTCACGAATCCGCACGGAAAATCGTGCTGTACGCCATGCAGGCGGACATTTCAACGACATGCTGCCGTATGACTTGAAGAATACCGATGGTGTCACCGGTCAACCGGAAACAGCCTGTCGCGTGAAGATCACAAAAGTGGATGACTGGCCGGAAAGTCTCAAGCAGGGCGGCACTGTGTATCAGATGGTTGACGAGATTGCGAAAGGCAAGGGGGCGCACTGATGGCCAGAATGGGTATGGTCTTTGACCTGAAACGGTGTATTGGCTGCAATGCCTGCGTAATTGGCTGTAAACAGGAAAACAGTCTGCCGGACGGTGTGTTCTTCACTAAGACGCTGAGTGAGGATTATGGTGTCTATCCGTCTGTCAAACGCGTCTATATTCCGACCTTGTGCAACCATTGCGAGGATGCTCCCTGTGAAAAGGTCTGTCCCAGCGGGGCAACTTACACTCGGGATGATGGCATTGTCATGGTGGATGGTGAAAAGTGTATCGGATGCGGGAGCTGTGCTGTGGCCTGTCCCTATGATCAACGCAGTCAGGTCTCAAAGGAGATGTTGGATAGGGGGCTATTCGGTGAAGGCCAATTAACCGATTTCGAGAAGCAAGGCTACGAGCGTTTCACACCGGGTACCGTTATCAAGTGTGACTTCTGCAGTAACCGGGTGGATGCCGGTCTTGATCCTGCCTGTGTGGTTACTTGTCCCACCAATGCACGTATCTTCGGTGATTTTGATGATCCGGACAGCAAGCCCAATCGGGTAATGCGTGAACGGGGTGGCGGTCAAACCCCACTGGCGGAAAAAAATACCAAACCCAAGGTTTATTACATATCCTAAAGGAGCGGATGATGTCGAATACAGATGCACCTTTGGTCGGCGATAGCTTTAAACTTGGTTACCGCTTCCAAAATTTCTGGGATGTGCCGATGGCCACAGCCTTTTTCTTCGGTGAGTTGGGTGCCGGTACCTTCCTGATATCGATGTACTTTGATTTTGTTGCCGGGATGATCTTCGGTCTGATCAGCACTGGTGTTGGAAAGCCGCTTTTTCATTTGACCCACATGGGTGTACCGGCGAAATCCTGGCGGGCGATGCTTCGTCCGGACCGTTCCTGGATCAGTCGTGGCTTGATATCCATTATGGTCTTTGTCCCATTCGGGATACTGGTTGTACTGGATCAGACTTTTGGCTGGTCCGGCGGGGGAGCCGTGGGCAAGCTGATTCAGCTTATCGCAGTCGCTGCCGCACTGCTGGTGATGACCTATCAGGGATTCGCGATGTCACACTCCTCATCCATAGCCTTGTGGAACACGGGTTTGATGCCGGTTAGCAGTATGACTTATGCCTTGCTCGGCGGTGCCGCCGTCACCCTGCTTCTGGGTAATGTATTGAACAGTTTGGTCGATGCTGATCTGGTGTTGTTGCAAAAGCTGTTGCTAGCTTTGCTGGTGGTAACGCTAGCCATCCTGTTGAGTCTGCTTCATGCCGCTTATCACGGTACCCGGGGTGGGCAACAGTCGGTGACATTATTGATCAAAGAGAGTTTCTCATTGCCCTTTTATACTCTGGTTTTAGGTGCCGGTATTCTTCTTCCGCTTGTTTTGCTGTGGTTCGGGGGGAGCGCATTAGTGTCGGTATTTGTGGCTGCGACCGGCGTATTGGTCGGTTTCTTCAGCTATCGTGTTTTAATCTTCAAGGCAGGTGTCTATGAGCCCCAAATTAGCTTTGCAGCCCGTCTTGGCCTGCACTAGAGCCGTTACTGCCAATATTGTGGATAACAGCGGGAAACCAGGCGTGCGGCGTGTAACATCACGTTACATTCCCGGGCCGGGTCAACCGGGTGTGGTGGAACAGAGTCCTGTAGTCGTTGAAGACGCCTTGACGTTGGATGTCGAGGCAATCGGTACTTATACCCTGATGTGGACGCCTACCGATAATGTGCAACTTATGGCTAGCGGGTATCTTTCAGGGCATGGCCTGCTGAGCGAGGAGGTTCCCAGTGCGGCACTTTCACTAGCTGCGGGTTTTGCCTTCACGGAAGGCTTGATTCAAAACCTGGATGATGTCGAGAGCCTGGCGGTATGTCCGGACAAGCCGGGCATCGTGCGCATGAAGCTCAAGAGTCCGGAAACGGTAGAAACACGAAGGCGCAACTTGGTGATGACGAGCTCCTGCGGGATATGCGGAAGCAGGGAAGTGGTCGAAAACAATACCTTTGGCCTGAATAACGTACCTGATCGAATGCGACTGATGGGTAGGGGGGTCGCAGAACTGATGGAGGAGATGCGGCAGCGACAGGCCATTTTCGATGAGACAGGCGGTGCGCATGCGGCAGCTGTGTTTACTTCTGATGGGCGTATTCATGCTGTAGCCGAAGATCTTGGGCGACACAATGCCCTGGACAAGGTTATCGGGGCTACTCTGCTGAACGGCGAAGGGTTCAAGGCACGAGGTGTTCTGCTATCCAGTCGCCTGAGTCTGGAGATGGTGACCAAAGCGGTGCGCGCAGGTCTGGAAATTGTTGCTGCAGTCAGTGCGCCGACTTCATTGGCGATAGAAGTGGCGGAACGGTTTGGTGTGACCCTGTGCGGCTTTGTACGCAAAGGGCGCTTGACGATTTATTCCCATCCACATCGAATCGATCCGTTAGGGTGATGGGTGTCTGCCGGTAACAGCAATTGTTGGCTACATTAACCAGGCGCTGACTGCGTATTCCTTTCCATTACACGATGCATGACCGGCTTCCTTGAGAGTCAACTTGTTCACCCTGGCGTTCAAGACGCTATCAGGCGTGATTAATAGTATTCATTTATAGTCCGCACTGCTGGCTGATTCGAGCGGATGTCAACATAGAGGAACCTGCAGATGTCTGATTCGTTGCCGATTGTCGCCGTATTAGGTGGTACAGGTGATCTGGGTGGTGGTTTGGCTTATCAATTGGCCAAAGCCGGTTATCCGGTCATTATCGGATCCAGGGGTGAGGAGAAGGCCAAGGCTTCGGCAAAAGCCATGTCGGATCGGGTCGGGACATCGGTAGACGGTAGAGAAAACAGCGCTGCCGCGACAATTGCCGATGTGGTCATAATGACGGTTCCTTTTGCCAGTCACGACAGTACCTTGAAAAGTGTCCGTGATGCGGTCCAGGGTAAGATATTTGTTGATGCCACCGTACCCCTGGTTCCACCAAAGGTAGCACGCGTCCAGCTCCCGGCGGATGGGCCGGCGGCTAAACAGTCCCAGATGTTGTTGGGTGAAAATGTTCGTGTCGTTTCCGCCTTTCAGAATATCGCAGCTACGCATTTGCAGTCAGACGATGGTCATCATAACGAATGTGATGTGTTGGTTTCAGGTAATGACCCGGAGGCACGGGATATGGTGGTCAAGCTTGCCAGGGATATTGGTTTGCGTGCTTGGCATGCGGGGGCAATCGACAATTCCGCTGTAGCCGAGGCGTTGACTTCGGTACTGATATTCTTAAACAAGCGCTACAAAATCAACGGTGCGGGTTTACGTATTACCGGCGAACCTGGTTCGGCAGTTTAAGGGATTGGCTGATGAAAGTACTGGTAGCTGTTAAAAGAGTTGTTGACTACAACATCAAGGTCCGTCCAAAAGCGGATGGATCAGATGTTGAGATAGCCAATGCAAAAATGTCCATGAATCCGTTTGATGAAATAGCCGTGGAAGAGGCGGTGCGAATGAAAGAAGCGGGTAGCGCTACAGAGGTGGTTGCTGTCTCCCTTGGTGAGACGGCATGCCAGGACATTGTCCGTACGGCGCTTGCCATGGGGGTGGATCGCGGCTTGCTGGTGGAGACCGATGAACGGTTGGAACCTTTGACTGTCGCCAAACTGCTTGTTGCTATCGTGGAGAGAGAGCAGTTCGATCTGGTTATTCTCGGTAAGCAGGCGATCGATGACGACAGTAACCAAACCGGTCAAATGCTGGCGGCGCTTTTGGGCTGGCCCCAGGCTACTTTCGCATCCCAAGTTCTGGTCGACGGTGATCGGGTGCAGGTTACACGAGAGACAGATACCGGCAGCCAAACCCTCTCTTTTCAGCCGCCGGGCGTGGTGACCTCCGATTTACGCTTGAACGAACCGCGCTATGTCAAATTACCGAATATTATGAAGGCCAAGAAAAAGCCCCTGGATAAGATCACGCCGGCAGAACTGGGTGTCGATATATCAGCTCGATTGGAGATTCTCTCTGTAGCTGAACCGGTACAGCGCAGTGGAGGCATCAAGGTTTCCGATGCAAAAGAGCTGGTGGAGAAACTCAGAAATGAAGCAAGGGTGATTTAATCGTGACGATACTGGTTATCGCTGAACACAATAACAGTGAACTCAATGCTGCAACCCTGGCGGCAATCACTGCTGCGACTCAAATAAGCGATTCAGTCGATCTGCTGATCGTCGGCAATGGCTGTTCGTCGGTAGCCGAGAGCGCCGCGAGAGTACGGGGAGTGAGTCGTGTGGCATTGGCGGATGCCCCGGAATATGAGCATCAGCTGGCGGAAAATGTCGCTCCATTGGTCGTCAGACAGGCTGAAGGATATACGCATCTGCTGATGCCGGCCACTGCTAATGGAAAGAACCTGATGCCTCGCGTGGCAGCACTGCTGGACGTGGCTCAGATATCAGACATTATCGCGATTGAATCGAGTGACTGCTTCCGACGTCCGATCTACGCGGGAAACGTCATCGCCACCGTGCGCTCGAAGGACCCGCTGAAGATTGTCACTGTACGTGCAACCGCCTTCGAGCCGGCCGTTGCAGAAGGTGGTAACGCACTCATTGATCAGATTGAGGCGAGCGGGGATACGGGCCTTTGCCGCTGGGATGGAGAGGAGCAGAGTGAATCGTCGCGGCCGGACTTGACTCAGGCCGAAGTGGTGGTCTCCGGCGGGCGCGGTTTGGGCAGTGCGGAGAATTTCCATCTGCTCGAGACCCTCGCCGACAGGCTTGGTGCGGCGATTGGCGCATCCCGCGCAGCCGTGGATGCGGGTTTTGTTTCTAATGATTTGCAAGTAGGACAAACCGGCAAGGTGGTTGCCCCCAAACTCTATATAGCTGTCGGTATTTCCGGTGCCATACAACATTTGGCCGGAATGAAGGAGAGCAAAGTGATCGTGGCTATCAACAAGGACGAGGATGCCCCCATATTCCAAATCGCCGACTATGGCATCGTTGGCGACCTGTTCGACATCTTGCCTGCCTTGTTGGCTGAACTTGAACGGAGTGTTAATTGAATCTGCCTTGCGGGGCAAAAAAAAGCGGGTCTTGGCAGTGATGATCAAATGCATGTTAACAGGCCCTAAAGCCGGAGCCTATGATGCAACGTGAGAGCATGGAATATGATGTAGTCATCGTTGGCGGTGGTCCGGCAGGATTGGCTGCTGCAATACGATTGCGCCAACTTGCCATGGCACAGAAAAGGGAACTCTCCGTATGTGTGCTTGAAAAAGGCGCTGAGATTGGTGCGCACATACTGTCAGGCGCTGTCATCGATCCCTGCTCACTCGATGAATTGATTCCCGATTGGCGAGAGCAAGACGCACCTCTGACCACAGAGGTCAATCATGATCTTGTCTATTTTCTGCGGAATGGGGAGAAGGCGTGGCAGGTGCCGAAACAGTTTGTCCCCGCCTCAATGCACAATCGAGGCAATTACATAGCCAGCCTGGGTAATCTATGTCGTTGGCTGTCTGAACGGGCAGAGACACTGGATGTCGATATATTTCCCGGATTTTCGGCTGCCGAGGTGCTTTACGGTGAGCATGCTGAAGTGGCTGGTGTCATCACAGGCGATATGGGATTGGCCGAAGATGGCAGTAAAAAGCCAAGTTTCGAGCCCGGTATGGAATTGCGCGCAAAATATACTCTGTTTGCAGAGGGTGCACGTGGTCACCTGGGTCAGCAGTTGGTCGTCAGGTATCAACTTGATGCCGGCGTGGGCGCACAGCACTATGGGCTGGGATTAAAGGAATTGTGGGATTGCAGTCAGCAAAAACATCAACAGGGATTGGTCATCCACGGCTCGGGTTGGCCATTGTCAGAGAGCGGCAGTGGTGGTGGATTCTTTCTGTATCACCTTGAGGACAACCAGATCAGTGTGGGCCTGATCGTCGATCTGAATTATCAGAACCCTTATGTTAATCCATACGAGGAGTTTCAACGTCTGAAACAGCACCCATTGCTCAAAGGTTATCTGACCGGTGGCCGCCGGGTGGCCTATGGCGCGCGTGTCATAAACAAGGGCGGTTTTCATGCCTTGCCCACCATGCACATGCCTGGGGCGCTTTTGATCGGATGCGATGCAGGCACCCTCAACTACGCCAAGATCAAAGGCACCCATACGGCAATGAAGTCCGGCATGCTGGCTGCTGAAACAGTGTTCGAGTCTCTTGCTGAAGGGGGTCGGGGCGGAGAAGATCTGTACGCTTTTAACGATCGCTTCAAGGCATCCTGGCTTTGCGATGAGTTGTATCGCAGCCGCAATTTCGGCACGGCACTGAAGAAATGGGGTTTATACTTCGGAGGGGCATACAATTATCTTGACCAGACCCTGTTTGGCGGCAAGTTTCCCCTGGATCTGCATGATGACACAGAAGACCGCGACACCCTGAAACACGCGGCTGACTGCAAACGGATCGACTATCCTAAACCGGATGGCGAGATCAGCTTCGATCGACTCTCTTCAGTCTATCTCTCCAATATCAGTCACGAAGAGGACCAGCCCTGTCATCTCAGATTGCAGGATAGTGTCGTTCCATTGGAAATCAATCTGGGACGTTACGATGCCCCTGAACAACGTTACTGTCCGGCCGGGGTCTATGAGATTCTCGACATGGAAGAGGGCCCCCAACTTCAGATCAACGCGCAAAACTGCATCCATTGCAAGACCTGCGATATCAAGGATCCTACCGCCAATATCACCTGGGTGACGCCGGAAGGCGGTGGGGGACCGAATTATCCGAATATGTGAGCCGATGATACCTGCCTGGAATGTCTATGACCAAGCGTAATCTTCCGTTGGCCGGATTTAAGGTCCTGGATCTTTCACGCATCCTTGCAGGGCCCTGGTGCACTCAATTATTTGGCGACCTTGGGGCGGAAGTGATCAAGATCGAGAGTCCCGAAGGTGATGGCACACGTCAGTGGGGACCGCCATTCTTCGATGGCAAATCGGCCTATTATCTCTCTGCGAACCGAAATAAAAAGTCTCGGGTGCTGGACTTCAAGAATCCCGGCGATCTGGCGGTACTGAAGGGATTGCTGCAATCTGCAGATGTGCTGATCGAAAACTTCCGTGCCGGTACTTTGGACAAGTTCGGTCTGGATGGAGCATCAGCGCTCAAGCTCAATCCGCAACTGATCTATTGTTCGATCCACGGATTCGAACAGTGCAGTGACTGGGGAGCCAAGCCGGGATTCGATGCGCTGATCCAGGCCATGTCAGGTTTGATGAGTATCACCGGAACCGAAGAGGGTGAGCCGGTCAAGGTTGGGGTGGCTATCAGTGATATATTGGCTGGGCTCTATGCCGGTAATGCGATTCTTGCTGCATTGCTGGAACGTCAACACTCCGGGCGGGGACAGTTGATAGAGATACCCCTGTTCGATACCCAGGTGACCTGTCTGGCCAATGTGGTTTCAAACTTCCTCACCAGTCGCGAGGTGCCGAAGGCATTGGGTAGCGCCCACCCCAATATCGTACCCTATCAGTGTTTTGCAACGCTTAGCCAACCGGTGATGATTGCGGTGGGGACTGATAAGCAGTTTGCCAGTCTGTGTCAGGTGATGGCTGTGGACTGGCATCAACAGGATGATTACCGAACCAACCCCCGGCGGGTGGAAAATCGTCATCGGCTGGTGCCCCTGATCCAGGCTTTGATGTTGACCCGCACCCGGGACGAGTGGCTGGCTATTTTTTCTGCCGGTGATTTTCCGCACGGCCCGGTCAACGATCTGGGTGATCTCTATGATCATCCCTATACCAAGGAATCCGGTTTATTCTTAACGCTGGATGACGGTCGTACACCCGCCGTGCGCAATCCGATCAGATTCTCCAGAACCCCTCTGGATCGGTATGAGTCACCGCCGGAGTTGAACGGGCATCCGGATGCCAAGTTTGATTGTCTCGACGAATGAAAAAAGAGACCCAGACTGTCCCGGTTTCGTGCATGCGTGGTGCGCAACTGCCAATCCCACTGGCCCATACCTACTTAGTGCTGACCGCTTTTTTTCTTGCCAGCAATCATGTCATTGGACGTGGTGTGCATGATGTCATTCCACCGGTGGGCCTCAATTTCTGGCGCTGGACAGCCGGGGCACTGATCCTGCTTCCCTGGGTCTTGAAGGGCGGTTCACCCGTCCGTGTGTTTCGTGGGAATATAACCACCTACATCCTGTTGGGCGGCTTCGTGACACTCAGCACCATGTTGATTCTGATAGCACTTCGCACAACCACTGCCGTCAATGTCTCTGTTATCAGCGTATTTCAACCCATACTGACAGTTATCATCGCCGCTACCTTTCTGGGTGAAAGGTTACGAACAGTACAACTTGCGGGCATCTTTGCCGCCTGTACCGGCGTCGCTGTCATGCTGTTTCACGGTAGCTGGTCGGCTGTCCTGGAGCTTGAAATCAATAGTGGTGATCTTTTGACCTTGTTGGCGGTATGCGGATTCTCTGCCTATGCCATCAATGTCTCCAGGATACCTTTAGAATTGAGTTCCCTGGAATCCCTCTTCGGCATTATCGTTACCGGTTGTATTATTCTGCTGCCTTTTTATCTGGTGGAAACAATCTGGTTTATGATCATGCCGATGGATTTGGCTACTGTTGGCGTGGTTTTGGTGCTGGCGCTGACAGTCTCGGTTTTTGGCATGTTGATGTGGAACCAAGGTAACCAGGCTGTGGGTCCCAGTCGCGCTGCGGTATACCTCAATCTCATTCCTGTGTTTGCCGCAATCCTGGCTGCAGTTTTCCTGGGAGAGCATGTGTATTGGTTCCATTGGCTTGGAGCGGGTTTTATCGGTCTGGGAATCTGGCTGGTGGTGAAACGGGTGGGTAACGGCGATGGTAAATGAAGATCTGCGGAAAGAGAGCGATCCTCCTGTCAGTATCATGATGTCACGCATGCCGTTGCCTGGAAAAGAACAGGAATTCGAGACATATCTCAATGGGATCACCGAGGCCGCCCAACGTCAGCCCGGGCATTTGGGGGTGAGTATCATTCGTCCCTCGGGTCAGGAGAGAAATTACTATATCCTGTTCAAGTTCGATAGACGATCAAACCTTGAACACTGGGAAAAATCTGATGAACGGGCCCGTTGGCGCAGCATCGCCAAACAGGTCAGCGAGAAGCCGAAGCGTCATATGGTAACCGGCCTCGAAGCCTGGTTCACTTTACCGGATCAGGCAATGGTGGCACCTCCCCCTCTTTATAAAATGGCTGTGTTGGCATGGTTGGCGATCTATCTTTTGATCAGCGGTCTATTATGGTTGATAGGACCGTTACTTGAACCCCATCCTCTGATGTTGCGTACCCTGATTCTTACCGGAATTGCGGTACCCCTCATGACTTTTCTGCTTATGCCATTGCTCACCCGGATCTTCAAAAACTGGTTGTATTCGTAACAGAAAACCATCCCAGGCCGCATCGCTTCGTCCTGTCTGAATGCTCTTGTGGTCAATTGGGGTGCGTTCAGGTCTAAGAGTCGACAACAAAGCTTGCATATACTCAGGCAGAACTCATTCGTTTATGCGATTCAGCAACCCGTGGTGATAGACCTGGAAGAGACGCCTATTTTATGTCTGTCTCATTTGAAATCGGTATCTTACCCAATCGGCCGGTCAGTGAGTGTTTATCGTTGTCCGGGCAAGCCGAGGAGTATGGCTATGGAGGGGTCTGGATTGCCGATTCCCAATGTGTAATGCGGGATGCCTACATACTGCTCTCGCAGATTGCGTTACAGACTTCCCGCATCCGGGTGGGCTCCGGGGTAACCAATGCCATCACCCGGCATCCTGCAGTACTGGCCAACAGCTGGGCAACCTTGCACGAAGTGTCCAATGGAAGAGCGATACTGGGTATCGGTGTGGGCGAAAGTGCCGTTCATACCCTGGGATTCAAACCTGACCGCCTGGCGGCCCTGGAAAATAAGATCACGCTGTTGCGGGCATTGATGAAAGGGCAGGAGGTGGAATATCAGGGATGCCGTTTTCACCTGGCCTGGTGTGATGTGACGGTGCCCATCGTCATGGCCTGTTCAGGTCCAAAATCCCTGCAACTGGGTGGCAGAGTTGCCGACGGCGTGCTGTTCCAGGTGGGAGCCGATCCTGCATTGGTGCGATATGCACTGGATAACATACGCCAAGGTGCTGAACAGGCGGGACGAAGGTTTGAAGAGATTAAACTGTATATGCGCGTCGCAACGGCAGTCTCACCACATCGGGATATGGCCCGGGATCAGATCAAGGGATATGCCTCGGTAGCCGCCGGGACAGTCTTCAAAACAGTTCCTCGTGAGTATTTTTCTGATGATTTGTGGAGCCAGCTCGAAGAGTTTAAAGCGAAATATGACTACTTTGAGCACGGTAGCAATCGGGCCAAACACCAGGCACTGTTGACCGACACGATTATTGATACTGTCTGTATCGCAGGTTCTCCGGAAGAGACGATTCCTCGCTTTAAGGCCATAGCGGATATGGGTGTCGACGCCTTTGTGTGGCCGGCCAATATGGAGGATGCGGGGCATTTTATTCAAACGTTCGCCGATCGGGTGATGCCGGCGTTTGCTGCCGAGGGTCAGGCGATTACAAAGCAGGTGAAACGGTAATGAACAACAACGAGAAGATGTTGGCAAGCGATGCTTTAGGATCCCGGTTATTTGTCATCGGCGGGATGTTGCTGATCGTAGCAGGGATGATTTTCGGCGATCTGTACGCTGTGTTCATATTGCATCCCAATGTGGATCGGATCTCAGCGGCTTTGGCAGGCGCCGCTTCGGCGATATCGAGCCATGACGTTGACACGGTGTGGCGGAATTTCGCTCAACTCGGCGGCTACCTTGAAAATGCCGGGACCAAGAAGGATACCCATGTTCATATTATCCAGGTTGGTTACCTGGCACTGCTGTTAGCGTTTCTGCAATCCCGGGTTCGTTTGAATGATCGTTTGAAAGTAGTGCTTGCACGCCTGTTTTTGGCTATGGCCGTGGTGTTGCCGGTATCCATTTTTCTGATTCACTATGTTGGCCTGGTCTACAGTCCGTTGGAAAGCATCGGATGGGCCAGCATCAGCGCTGACCTCTCTGGATTGATTTTGGCCTTCATTGTCCTGATTCAGCTATGGGGGCTCATGGGAAGTGCAAGGAGTCGACCTGAGGCAGCTCCCTTCTCTCCCTCATTGGGTGAAATCGGCTGGCTGTTACTGAAGGGTGGGGCTGTGTTGGTCCTGCTTGGGTTTTTATTTGGCGCCTGGTACGCAGGGGTGCAAATGCAAACGCATGAAGCACGCGAACTGGTCACCCTGAAAGAGATCATCGGGCAGGCGCATGGTGCGGATCAGGCAGCTACCGATCAATCCCTTCTGGCCTATGGCCGGTTACAGGGAGAGCGGGCGGTGTCTATAGCTGCTCATGCCCATATGGTGGAATTCGGCATTTTGGCGATGATGACATCGTTGATCCAGCCGTTCGTCTATTTGTCCCTGGCCTGGCGCCGCCGCATGGCTGTGTTGTTGCTCACCGGTGGAGCCTTGTTGCCGGTTGCCGTCTATGCCGAGATCTGGTTTGGATTATTGGCAGGCGGGGTTGCGGATATTGCCGGTTTGCTGGTCATCATCGCATTGACGGGTATGTTGGCGGGAGTCTTGCGTCATACGGGAGCCCTCGATAGCCAAGGGAGCCAAGCCTGATGAGCGCTACACAAAAACTCTTGACCTTAGCCGGCCTGGGTCTGGTCGCAATCAGTATGCTGTATGGTTTTTATTACGCCGTGTTCGATGAACATCAGACACTGGAAAAGATCGGTTTCTCTATGGCCAATGGTTTTGCCAAGGCGGCAGAGGGCGATCTTGCTGCGGCACAGACATCCCTGCAAGCCTATGCCGAAATCCGAATTGAGTATCTTCGGGAAGTGCACGGCCATGGCCATATGGCTGCGTTGGGCACCTTACTGATACTGATGGGGTTGTTTATTGATCACGTTATCAGGTCGCAGGCAAAGCGCTTATTGATTTCGTGGATGATGGTTGTTGGTGCGGTTTTGTTGCCGCTCGGTGCATGGCTCGATGTTTTAGTGCGGGCCCCTGTTCCTAAAGTGTTATCCGTGGCCGGTGCCTCCTGTCTTGTGCTGGGTATGGTGGGCGTGATTTTCAGCCTGTTATTCACCGCAACTGAAAACAATGATTGAGGTGTTCGGCCATGAGCAGGCATCTTCTGCTTGGCTTCCGAGCCTTTGATGCCCATGAGCTGCTGTGTCATTTCGCAGCCAGAGAGGCCGGTTACTATCAGAGCAGGGGATTGCGCATCTCACTACGGGATTTGACGTTTGATGGCCGGGCGCAGTCCTCGTTGCCATGTTTAAGTACTGCTTGTGCGGCGGGTCTGATGGAAATCCTGCAAGGGGTGGAGAGGCGATTGCTCTTGGTCGCCATGCGGCGACCGCTGTTCTGGCTTTACGGAGGATCCAACACAGAGAAGCTGGAGCAACTGGATGGTGGGCGGATTGCCGGCTATGTTGATTCTTCACCGCCTGCCCGTTTTTTAACCTGGAGACTGGCTGATGTTTCGTTTGATCAATATCCTGCCATCGATCCCGTGCGCGACGATCTGATGCGTCTTGGCTTGTTGTTGTCGGGGGAAGTTGATGCCGGCCTGTTCAGTTCTGCCGTGAGTCCTGCCTATTTGGAGGAGTTGGGCCTGAATAATCTGATCTCACCAGCTGACTTGCCGGAGTTTCCCACAACGGGTCTGACCACAGAGCGTTGGGTGATAGAGCGTTTTCCCGAATTGGTGGACGATATGGTGGCAGCCCATGCCGAAGCGATAGCGCTGTTACATGATGATGATTTCCTGGCTTCGGTGTTAGAACAACTCAACATACTGGGTGGTTCAGCCGGACTGACTTCAAACCTTCGCCGCGCATTGACTGATGATGGGCGTATTGCCGAAACATTTGATCAATCCCCACTCCTGAGGCACCTGGCTCACAGCATGTGCAGAGAGACTATAAAACCCGATTCCTCGACAATTTTTGATTTTACAGCCTTGAACAGGTTTCTTGAGTCGAATCATGATTGCCCATAACAATCATCACAATATTCAATTCCTGGCACTGGGTAATATCCCGTTAATCATGCCGGGGGACGATCTGGCATCGATTCTAGTAACAGCCATGCAGGATCACGGACCGGCATGGCAGGATAAGGATATCCTGGTGGTCGCTCAAAAGATCGTCTCCAAGGCGGAGGGGCGATACGTAAAGTTGGACAGGGTGCAGCCCTCTGCCGAGGCCCTTCGTTTGGCTCAGGTGTGTTTAAAAGACCCACGCCTGGTGGAATTGATACTCAGGGAATCGCTGTATGTGGTGCGGGCAGTGCCCCATGTGTTGATTGTCAGGCATCGTCTCGGTCATGTCAGCGCAAATGCCGCTATCGACCACTCCAACATAGATGACGGTCATCAACAGGTATTGCTTTTACCCGAAGACCCGGATGCCAGTGCACATGCCTTGCGGGAGAGTATTAAGCAACAGACTGGCCTTACCCTCGGTGTGGTAATCAATGACAGCTTCGGCAGGCCCTGGAGGATGGGTACCTGCGGTGTATGCATCGGTAGCTCAGGTATTGTGACGTTAAAGGATTATAGGGGTGCGCAGGATCTATCGGGTCAACCACTGGAGGTAACCGAAGTGGCATGGGGGGACGAATTGGCAGCAGCGGCTTCCCTGTTGATGGGGGCTGCCAACGAGGGCAGGCCTGCAGTGATCGTTCGTGGTCTTTCCATCACTGGCTCGGGAGACAGCAGTGATTTAATCCGTCCATTGGACAAGGACCTTTTTTTATAATGTCGCAAAACAAAAAAAAGTATCTGGCACTTTGTGGTGGTGTCGGTGGCGCGAAACTGGCATTGGGTTTAAGTCGGGTGCTTGAACCCGGTTGTCTTACCATCGTGGTAAACACCGGTGATGATTTCGAGCATCTGGGGCTATTGATATGCCCAGATATAGACACTGTCACATACACTTTGAGTGGAGTGGTTGAATCCCGGCAAGGATGGGGAAGGGCGGATGAAAGTTGGAATGTGCTCGATCAGGTTGAGCGACTGGGCGGTGAGACATGGTTTCGCCTGGGTGATAAAGATATTGCCTTGCACCTGGTGCGTCGTTCGTTGCTGGCACAAGGGCTCTCCCTGAGTGAAGTGACTGCACGCATCACGCGATCACTGGCGATCGATCATGCAATCATCCCCATGAGCGATGACCCGATACGAACCGAAGTAGTGGTGGATGGCGGTGTGATGTCATTCCAGCATTACTTCGTCAAAAAGCGTTGCCAGCCCAGGATTTTTGGTATTCGATATGACGGAGTGGAGAAGGCGAAAACCTCATCAGGTTTTATCGGCGCATTGAATGACAAGGAACTGGCCGGCGTGATTATCTGTCCGTCAAATCCCTTTTTAAGTATCGATCCTCTGCTGGCATTGCCGGGTGTCAGTGAGTTATTGCGAACGTTATCAGTCCCGGTCGTTGCAGTCTCCCCTATCGTTGGCGGTCGGGCGATCAAAGGGCCAACAGCAAAAATAATGCAAGAGCTGGATATGCCGGTAACACAGGAGGCCATTGCGGATCACTATCAAGGTCTGGTTTCGGGGCTGATGATCGATTCAGTCGACAAGGCGACAGCCTCAGAACTGAATAAGAGATTGGCCGTGCACACGAGTGATACCGTGATGACAAACACCACGCAGAAAGTCGCCTTGGCAAATCAATGCCTGGCATTCATTGATTCCCTGGATAAGAGCTCATGAGTGAGATTTGGGCCTTGGTGCCACTGAAAACCCTGGCGCAAGTTAAGAAACGCCTCGCACCTGCGCTGACTGCGGAATTACGCAGAGAATTGGTGCTGGCAATGGCACAAGATGTAGTTTCAGCACTGCTTGGTGTTGATCTCATCACACGTGTCTTGCTGGTAACCAATGAATCGAGTGCAACGCATTCATTCACAGCCATGGGAGCGGATATTTTTGAACCTGAACGGTTGGGGGAGTTGAATCCGGAACTGGAGCAGGCGGCAGCTTATGCGAAATCACAGGGCGCCGAAGTGGTTCTGATAGTCCACGCTGACCTGCCCTTGCTGACCGCATTGGCTGTGCGGGAGTTCGTTACTACTGCTTCACCCGCTATTCCCAAGGCAGCGGCCTGTAAAGCCGGTGCCGGAACCAATTTGTTGCTAACGGGTCTCCCACTGAAATTTCCGCTTGTTTTTGGATGCGACAGCCTGAGTGGCTTCAGACAAAAGTTTACTGCGCTTAACAGGAAAATGGATGTGGTCATGCATCCATTGCTCGCCTTGGATATTGATACGCCGGATGATTTGCAAACTCTCTTGAGTAAAATCAAAAAGGGTGATCCTGTTGGAAAAGCAACAAAAGAACTATTACTCAGGGAAACGCTTGATCGGGATAAGATTATGATGGAAACCAAGCGCTGGAGATTTACACGGACCTGTTAACAGAACCTGGTGAAAAGAATGAGGTTAGCCTCCGCCTAACATTTGAAAAGTCATTACTGCGTCACCCTCTTTCAACTTACACTCAGACCAAGTTTGGTTACAGACAATCCGGTTGTTTAATGCAATTACCGTGTTGGGCTCGAATGGGGGTAGTTGCTCGATCAAGCTGGCAAGAGATGTATTGTCCGGCAGTTGATGGGGCACGTCGTTCAGGGTGATATTCATGGGATGACCATACCGGCTGGATATTATGTAGGATGGATTACCTCATATTAGGACTTGTTGTATTAGATATTAATATACTAGTAGTTGGAAAAAACGTCTATACAATTGGCCGCTTGTCCACATAAATGAATTCTAAGCGTGATGATAAGTCGATAGCAAAACCCTTCGTCTACAGAATCCTGTCACCATGCAGGAAATGCACAAAGACAGTGACTGTTCTGTCATTTAATCAGATACACGGATGGCATGGAAGGTGCATTCTACAGCCTATTCAGGCTGGTAATCAGAATCTGTTGCACTACTAGTCAATGGCCACGCTTTGTCAGGCAAGACGGTTTTGCAATGCCAAAATAGGCTGAACTAAAGAGCCCTTTGTTGAATAAAATTTCCTTGGTGTTTTTTTCAGCGGCTCGAGTAATGCGTTAGTGGTGCTGTTGGAGGTGTATCTGCTAATCGTTGCCTCGCTATTACCTAATCAGTACCAGGTGTAGGAAAATCCATTGAAGAAAGATGCTGTTTTTTGTCCTTTCTCTGGGATTGATCGTAACAGGTATTAGGTTACCTCAGTTTTTAAATTGCCGGAGATTCTTGCTATGGCCGCCCTGCCCAATTGGGACGATATATTTCTTCTTGAGAAACAACTCGATGCTGATGAGCGCCTGGTTCGCGACACAGCGTATGAGTATTGCCAGGATAACCTCATACCAAGAGTGCTGAGCGCCAATCGGGATGAACGTTTCGATCAAGAAATACTTTCTGAGATGGGTGAGCTGGGTCTTCTGGGTGTAACGATCGATGGTTACGGTTGTGCTGGGCTGAACTATGTCAGTTATGGTCTTATTGCCCGCGAAGTTGAACGGGTGGATTCGGGTTATCGCTCTGCGATGAGTGTGCAGTCAAGCCTGGTCATGCATCCAATCAATGCTTATGGCAGCGAAGATCAAAAAGCGAAGTATTTGCCCAAGCTTGCGACAGCTGAGCTGATCGGCTGTTTTGGGCTTACAGAGCCGGATGCCGGGTCAGACCCAGGCGGAATGAAATCACGGGCAAAAAAAGTGGATGGCGGTTATCGTCTCAACGGTAGCAAAACATGGATCACCAATTCATCCATTGCTGATTTGTTTGTGGTCTGGGCGAAGGATGATGAGGATGTGATACGAGGCTTTCTTCTGGAGAAGGGTATGCAAGGATTGAGTGCACCCAAGATAGATGGCAAGTTCAGTCTGCGTGCATCCGTTACCGGAATGATCATGATGAATGATGTATTCGTACCGGACGAAAACGTTTTTCCCGAGATAACTGGTCTAAAGGGGCCTTTCGGCTGTCTCAATCGGGCCCGTTACGGAATTGCCTGGGGTTCCATGGGTGCTGCCGAAGCCTGCTGGCATGCCGCCCGCCAATATACCCTGGAGCGTAAACAGTTTGGTCGCCCTCTTGCCGCCACCCAGTTGGTGCAAACCAAACTCGCCAATATGCAGACAGAGATCGCACTTGGATTGCAAGCGGCGCTAAGGGTTGGCCGGATCATGGATGAAGGGATGTGGGATCCCACCATGATTTCGCTGATCAAGCGCAATAATTGCGGAAAGGCTTTGGACATCGCGCGTCACGCAAGAGATATGCACGGTGGTAACGGTATTGCCGATGAATACCATGTGATCAGGCATATGATGAATCTTGAGGCGGTTAATACCTACGAAGGCACCTATGACATTCATGGATTGATCCTAGGTCGGGCGCAGACAGGTATTCAGGCTTTTACCGGGTAGCTTTCGATTTGGACAGTTGTACTGGATGGTTGAGGCCGGTTACGGCGGATATCCATCGATACTGAAACCATGACTGGAGAGCGACTATGATGGCTGATGAATGTCAACCAGGAGACAGTGTCCTCAAAGAGGACGCGCCATGTGAACATTGCGGGATCTTTACCCTGGGCGGCAATATCCCGATCCAGGGGGCATGGCGGGACATCGCTTATACACCCGTGAGAGATAATATCTGGTCTGTCAGTGAGGGCATCTATCGTTCTATATTCCTTAAGGGACGCAAGGGTGTGGTCGCCTTCGATACCCTGACGACACCAGGTACGGCGCGTGCCTATGCCGCATCAGTGGGAAGAGTCTTTCCACGTAACCCAATCCATACCATCGTCTATTCCCATGATCATCTGGACCACACCGGCTATGCTGAGGATATGGCGCCTGAAGCCCACATTATTGCTCATGAGTTGTGCGATAAAGTTGTGCGCAGGCGACAATCGGACGGACAGTTGGCGGCAACGGAAACTTTTGTCGATGAGCGTAAGGCATTCAATATAGACGGCGTCGATTTTGAGCTGATCTACCCCGGACCCACTCATGGGGATGGGAATATCGCCGCCTATTTCCCTCAAAGCAAACTGTTGTTCATGGTGGATACAGTGATTCCAGGTGTCGGCTACACCTTTTTTCCAGACTGGCACCTGGCACCCTATGTACCGGTGATGAAACGCTTGCTCAGCCTCGATTGGGATCTGTTTGTTCCAGGGCATTTCTGGATCACTGATCGCCAGGGATTCATCGATAATCTCGCCTATTACGACCGAATGGCTGATATTGCACAACAGGCCATTTTCGACGATCTCGATCCGAATAACTTCGCCGAGGTGCAAAAGTACACTGAAATGAATCTACGTAGTGAGTTTGGAGAATTGTTTCGCTTTCAAGAGTACTGCGCCATGAATTTATCCCGTTATATGCAGCACTATTTAACCGGTGGCTGGGGAATTGAAGGTAACTGGCAACCCGATACTACACCGCTTTAAGCAAAGGGGATCGTTATGGAGGAACTGAATACCGGAATCTTTACCCATGACGGTGCCAGGCAGTATCTGGAACGTGAACCTGAATTGCATGTCGATCAGCTGTCGACAAGAATCTGGACGATTTGCGACGATGTACGGCGGACGCTGTTTATCGAAGCCGATAACAGTGTTATCGCCTTTGATACATTGGCTACACCTGGTGCTGCCCGGGCCTATCGAAAGGCTATTGCCGCAACAATACCCAATAAGCCTGTACAGACCATTATCTACACGCATGATCATTTGGATCATGCCGGGTTTGCTGCAGATCTGGCGCCGGATGCCGAAATTATCGCCGATGAAATGTGTGCCAAGGTCATCGAATTACGAAAGGCCAAAGGACAATTGCCGCCAACCCAATGTTTGTCGGGCAATCGTAACCGTCTCACGATTGACGGTTTTGAATTGATGCTGCTGAATCCCGGTCCAATCCATGGCACAGGCAATCTGGGCGCTTATTTCGAGCACGAAAAAATTCTCTTTTCATCAGATACATTGTTACCCAATGCGCGTTACGGATTGCTACCTGATTACCACATCTGGAATCTGGTCAGATTCATGCGGGAGTTCCAGCAGCTTGACTGGACCACTTTCGTGCCGGGCCGGTATGAGGTGACGGATCGCGCCCGGTTTGATAAAGGCTGTGACTTCTTCATAGCGGTCAAGGCCGCAGCCCAACAGGCTTTCGCGGAATTCGTACCCATCTGGGAATTGGATGCCATGGAGGCGTATGTGGGCGGCAAGCTACGTGAGCAGTTTGGTGATCTTGAGGGTTTTGATGAAAACATCGGTCTCATCGCTCTGCGGATTGTACATCACTATCTGATGGGTGGGTGGGGCCTTGAGGATACCTGGAATCCGGGAGTGCTCCTGGCGGATTCCTTAAATGATCCGATAGCAGAGTGAACGGATTGTCCGCATGAGGAATCTGTAAATGAGTATCTGGTCAGAAATGGATCAGGCAAGCAAATCATTCATATCCGGTTTTTTCAATGAATATGGTATTCGTATAATCAATATCACCAAGGGTGAAGACATCCGCAAAGATGAGGTCAGTCATGTGGAAATCGTCTTCGCTGCGGAGACCGATAGCGATGGCAAGGACACTGTGGTCTCCTTCAAGCTGACGGGACAAGCTTCGGATCTACATCGTTATATCTCCAGCATAGATTGTTCAACAAACCCCATTCTCGACTTGACGGCTTCAGGAGAGAAACTGGTGGCTGGAGCAGTCAGGGGACGATTATGGCATTTCGTCAATACCATCAGCCCTCGCGTTGCCAAGATTCATAAAGAACAATCGATATTGGCAACCCGCCCTTTGGGTAAAACCTTTATCCTAAACAATAAAACTCAGTTTAAAGTACTGAAAGATGATGGTGAGGGACATCTCACTATCGGCATTATCGATGGAGACGTCGTCAGGGAAGCCAAACTTTCGGCCAATGATCTGCTGGATGGCCTGTATGTTGGGATGATTGCGCCTGCCTGACGGAAAAGCTGTTTTCGCATTCACTGAGTGCATCGTCATGATTAATCATGACGACGTCAGGGTGGTTTGTTGTTATTTCTGAATTCCCGAGAAAGGGCAACCCAATAAGGGATATATGTTCGAGAATTAACCGTTTCAAGTAAGATTAGAAACTTGTCTCTCCACCCTCGTACCATTTCACCGGTACACTGGAAAGGGCTTCCCCTCCATCCCTGCCGACTCTGTAGGTCTCTTGAAAGTACAGCGAGTGAGTGCGGTCTTCAGTCATAAAATGGGGATGCATTGAGCAGACCATGTTCTCCGGCAGGATAAAGTCAAACCCTTCTCCGATACGCGGCATCTCGATCATGGTCATGCCGATGGAGTGACCGCAGACATGACCGGAGCGATAGCCTCGATCGAAGATGGGCTTCATACACGCCTTGGCAATCGATTCTGCATTGTTGCCCGCCTTCATATGCTCCTTGGCAAGTTCATGGAACTCCTGATAGGCCAGCATCATCTCCTGCATGGTCTTGTCGAGCCCGTTCGGGGCCAGCACGCGGGAAAACTCTACCCAATGACCACCTTCGCCGGAGATTTCCAGGCCGTACATCAAAGCATCGCTGTCCCGGACAGGGCGTTGGCTTGGGAACACCATCTGCGGGGTTAGGGATCCCGCTGGGCCGGTCAAAACCATATCCATGGTATTGCGGCCGCAACCGCGAGAGGCGAAGACATGTTCGGCCACACCCATCAATTCCGCCTCGGTTTTTCCGGGGGCATAGGCTTGGATGACCTTCAATACCCCCTCTTTGTTGACCGCCATGGAATGGCGTACTGATGCCAGTTCTTCTTCGCTTTTTTGGGCGCGTGCATAATCGAAGGGTATTTCAAAGTCGACAAGCGTGAAATCACAGGCTGCAAGGGACGAGTAATCGCGTACATTGATGATGTACTCGAGACCGTAGATGCCCACCTGTTTGGCATGCCTGGCTTTCAGGTAATCGGCCATCCAGTCCCCGCAATGAGAGGGGAATTCCCGCTGCTGCAGAAAAGTCGCACTGTGATCGCCTACCCAAGTGGCTTCCCGCGGGAAGACGCAGACAGGCTCGCCTTCCAGAGGGATGACCACGTATGCGTAGCGATGCAGAATATGGAATCCGCACATATAACGTACAGCGCCCTCAAAGCCGCTGTATTCACTGCCACTGACAATCAGGTGGTCCAGGCCGTGTTTTTCCATGGCGGCGCGAATGTTGTCATAGCGGCGTTCGATCTCCGCCTTGCTGGGGCGATACGGGTTGCTGTGGTCGGTCATGGTTTCAGGTTCCTCCATTCATCCTCGCGCCAGGAGTATTCCAGGCCTTTGATGATATCGGTCATCGCCTCGTTCAGTGGTGTGGGAATGCCGATTTCCTTGCCGATGCGTGCGATGCCGCCATTGAGGGCATCGATCTCCGTGCCTCGCATGTTGAGTACATCGGTAAGCATACTGGGCGGGTGTTGATAGGCTTTTTCCCGACCATAGTCCAGTAAGGCATCGGGATCGCTATCCAATGTGACGCCCAAGGCCGCAGCTATGGCCTTACCCTCGTTGACCAGTTCACGCATGATACGACGAACGCCGGGTTGATCACAGGCCACTCCATGAGGCAATCGAGTGAGCGCACCCATGGCGTTGGATGCCGAATTGAAGATCAGTTTGGTCCAGAGCGCGCCACGCGCGTCCTCCATTGGTACGATATCGGCGCCACCACGGTTAAGCGCATCAGCCAGCTTATTGACTTCATCCATACTGGCGGGTTTAGGCAGAAAAGGGCTGATCCAGCTTTTACCTCCGGTGTCGTGATTCACCACACCTGGTTCGGTGACATGGCCGGCGGGAAACGTGGTGCCGAGAATAACCCTGGGTACATACTCGGCAATGATCTCCTCATTGCCGATGCCGTTTTGCACGGAGCATACCGCGCCATCGAGGAAAATGGGGGCTGTCGCTTCCATGGCGGGACGGGTGTGCAGTGTTTTTGCTGCGATGATGCCGAATTCGCATGCGGGAATTTGAGTGGCGTCAGTACGGGCATTGACGGGCACGACGATGTCAGTCAGTCCGGTCAGTCGAAGACCGCTTTTATTAATGGCATCGACATGTGGCTCGCTAGGGTCATAGGCCCAGACTTCTACATCCTCAAGACGAGCGAGGTGGGCGGCAAACAGACTGCCAATCGCCCCGCATCCGATAATACATACTTTCATGCTTGCCTCGCTTAGTGTTTATTCAACCAGACTTCCAGCTGGACTCGAGTGCCTTGACCAATCGATACAGTGTTTCATTGATTGGTGCGGGTATGCCGGCCTTGGCCGCTTCCCGGACAATGGAGCCGGTAATCCAATCGACCTCCGTCATGCGTTTGGCGCGAACATCCTCCAGCATGGACGGAACATGGGCGTAGTCATCGTTGCCTGTTTGTCCATGGCTGGTGGCCTCGATATTCATTTCCCAGGGGTCCTCGTACAGATTGACACCTCGGGCAGCTGCCACGCGTTTTCCTTCATCCATGGCGGCATGGACCAAGTTGCCGAGATCCTTGATTTCACTGCAAGCCGCAAATGCCTTCACATGTGGAAGATCGGATAATGCAGCGACTGAATTCACCACCGCGTTGAAGATCAATTTTGACCATTGGGCCGGTTGCAGGTCAGGGAAGGCCTCGGCCTTCAGTCCGGAACGGTTAATCAGTGCTTCGACCTCTTTTACTTGTTGGTATCGAGCATTGCCTTCGGCCCATGGACCTAACCAGGTAGCCGTATCAAGCTCATATTCGACATGGGTATCGGAATGACGAAATCCGCTCATAAAGGTGACAGCGGAGATAATCGGCCAGTTACCATATTGGGCCACGAGCGCTTCGCATCCCAGCCCGTTTTGAACCGTCATTACCATGGCGTTGGGAAAGTGACCCTCAATGCGGCGGGCACTCTCTTCGACCGCATTGGCCTTGGTTGCGATAATGATCAAATCCACCTCGCCCAGATCGGCAGGATCGGTGGATGCGATGATTCTGCTGTGTAGATCGGATTTTCCACTGACCCGCAATCCCTTTTTAACGAGGTCGTTCGCGTGGGACTCGCGCCGGGTGAGTACGGTTGATTCGGCGACAGTGCCCAGGTGACCAGCGAAAAGGCTGCCGATAGAGCCTGCACCCAGCACACAGGTGCGTTTTATCGATCTCATTTTCGATGAGTTTCCCTTAGCTTAGGCAACGATCAGCATGGTAACGGTCTGCTGACAGATTCGTGCCTCTTGATTATTCCGGGGCAGAGCAAGAGGGCTAATATTCCCGGGTGATGGATTGTTTTTTGCAGCACACAATTGCAATGCTGATGGTGTGCTGCCAATCAGTTGGAGTCAGGCTAACGATACAGGTGAGGAAATTCTTGTTTAGCAATGCCGGTTATATTGATTGCCAGCGAACTCTCAAACAAAGAAATATTGATATGAAATTTGGATTTGATTGGGTAGATGGCGTCTGTCATCGACAGAATTATTGATCATTCTCGACACTGTCAGATGTTTTGACCTGTTCCAGCAGTTTTTTTCGTAATTTACTGGGTGTGACACTAAAGCGCTCTTTGAAGGCGCGACTAAAATGAGCGGAGTCGTTGAAACCCTTGTCGTAGGCTATTTCACTGATACTTTTTCCAATCATGGAGGCGTCTAAAATATCCTCACGGGCCGACTGCAGTCTGCGCTCCCAAATCCACTTGCATACCGTCGTGCCCGATTGCTTGAATAGATTGTGGAGATGGCGCATGGAAACCGCATTGGCCGATGCTACCTTTGCGGGGGTTAATTCGTGATCTGAGTAGTTCTCTTCGAGATAAGAGAGTATCCGGCACATCCGGGCGGCCTGCACACTGCCTTGCCTGGTCTTGTCCAGGCCGGATTCAGAACGTAATACCGCGCCTATCAATTCAAGGAGCTTGTCGGCAACGGTGTATTGTTCGGTCTCCGAGAGATTATCGCATTCCTCCTCAAGAGATTTTAGGAGTGAAATAACGATATGCACCAAACCATTGCCAGTGTAGATATGAGCACCGAACTCGCATACTTTTCTACCTAACACACGCTCGTGAAACGTCCGGTGCGGAATGCGCAGCAAGAGCCTTTTGCTTTTCTCGGGAAATACAATGGTATAGGGAAGGCCGCCCACCAGGACAGCGATTGAGCCCGGTTCTACTGTAAATTTTGCATCCTCCTGTTCTATTTCACTGATTCCTTCCAGTTGTGTGAGGATCAGAAAGTCAAATGCAGAGTCATCCTCGATATCCTCAAGACGCCTACGCACTGTGAACGGATCGCTTTCTGAAAGGTAGATATTCAGCCTCGCCAACTGGTGGCTGGTTATGGAGTAGTTTTCGAATTCCCCGGTATGCGGATATGCGGAAATGCGAAAAATAGCCCCCGAAGCAGTATTCAGGAGTGAATTGGATTTGCTGTCCTGCGTTAACGAAATATCGCTGGTATCAGTAGCTTTGTTCATGCCCACCTCTATTGATTGGGTTGGGTCTTGGCTCATCGGGGCTCAAATCCATTCAGCATCCCTAACAGCGAAGGTAATAGGGTTTACCCAAGCTGTCAAGGTGGAAAATCTTCAAAAAAAGAAAAGGTTAGCTAGCTGTAGTATGTCAAGGATTGTTACATTCCCGGCTCTGCCTGAATTCCTGTTTGACGTTAAAAAACATGTGCCTATCCCCATCACTTCAGTTCATGCGATGGCGGCCTGTGTCAGAAATAGATCGTGAATTTTTTACCTGTAGCGGGGAGATAGCCGTATAGCAGGTATTTGCGTTGCATTGCACCATTAAGACAGGGCTGCCCAGTGGCTGCACGGCTAGTCAAATGATTGAACCTTGTCAATCAAGATGTTGCTGTGGTTTCAGTTTAGCTTCGTAAATAGGCGAAAAATCAACTCTCCATAGCCAGGTGGCTTCAGGCACGATAAGGCCCAGATCCTAAGAAATATGATGCAAAAGAAGCTGGCATACATTCTGGAAACTCTATTATCCGCATCTATTGTGATTAGCTTGCTGTGGGTGGCGTTTTATGTCCATCCCAGTGCGGCGGTAAAGGATATCAAACCATCGCCGTTTGGAAAGCGCGAAAATTATTATGGTGTTGCAGCTCCCACCGGGGATGGGAAGTTGATTTGGGCGGTTGGTCGTAAAGGGCGGATTATTCGCACCGATGACGGTGGCAATAATTGGGTGATACAGAGCACGCCGGTTTCACACGTCCATCTTCAGGATATTGATACTTGGGATGAGCGCTCCGCTATTGTAGTGGGTGATCTCGGAGTAGTGATGGTGACCTCGGATAGTGGTGCATCCTGGCAGCGTAAGGAGCTTGAACTGCGTCAATTCGGTGAGCAACTGATGCGTGTCGCAGTGGATGAATCCGATGGCCGGGCCTGGATAGTTGGCGCCATGGGCAGTGTCTTTATCAGTGATGATCGCGGTGAGACTTGGCATATCACCCATCCGGAAGAGGATCTCTCTTGGAACAGTGTCTCAATCTCACCAGACGGTACGGTTTGGCTGGTCGGTGAATTTGGTCGTGTCAGTAGATCCGACGACGGCGGCACCAGTTGGCAGCAGATAGAGGCAGGTGCCGAGCAAAGCCTGATGGATATCACTTTCAGTGATAGCAATCTCGGCATTGCGGTCGGGCTTGCCGGAACCCTGTTACTGACCGAAGACGGCGGCGAAACATGGTCGTCAATACCCGATATCACGACTAATCACATTTACGATGTGTCCTGGGACGGGCAACGGTTTGTCGCCGTAGGTGATGGTGGAATCCTGCTGACATCAGATGCCGGTGGAGGTGACTGGCACGCAGGTAAACTGGGACCTGACAATTCACTCTGGTATACCGCGGTTGTTCCACTGAGTAATGGTTTATCGGATAGAGAATATCTTGCAGCCGGAGCCAATCTCGGCATCCATCAAAATGAACAGTGGATTCCTTATACGCATATGAAAAGAAAGCCTGAGGAGAGTGCCGATGCTGCGCAACAATCGAGGGCTACACTGTGATGGATCACTTTACCCAACTCGTGCTTCGTCATCGGTTGATCCTGGTAAGCCTGATCGGATTCATTTCATTGGTGTTGGGTTACTACGCCTGGCAGGTGGAAATTCGAACTATCTTCACTGATCTGCAACCCGCAAATCATCCTTATGTCCAGACCAACGACAAATATAAAAAGGCGTTTGGTGGCGTCAATGTCGTTAGCATTATGGTTGAGGTGGAACAGGGTGATATTTTTCAGCTTGAAGTGTTGGAGACGATCCAGGCATTGCAGAAGGGTTTGCAGCACATCGATGCGGTCAATCAATTTCAGATTATATCCCTGGCCAGCAAGAAGCTGAAAAGCGTTGCTGCAACTTCAGAGGGTTTCTTTGCAGAACCGCTTATGTGGCCTGGTATCCCGAAGACGCAGGCGGAGATCGATGCACTGCGCACTGCCACGGCGAATAATCCGATGGCCAGTGGAAACTTCGTTTCCTTTGATCTGAAAGCGGCACTGGTTACAGTGGACTTCATTGACCGGTTGATCGATTACGACAAAGTATATCCTCAGCTCAAAGAGCTCATAGCGAAGGTGCAGAAACCCGGCATGAAGATCAGTTTGGTGGGTCAGCCGGTTTTGGCGGGTATCGTAATTGAGCATTTGCCGGAAACCTTCAGCATAGTAATCGCTATCGTGGTGGCCATACTGGTAATCCTTCTACTGGCCAAGGGTACGATACGCGGTATGTTGTTGCCCTTGCTGTCAGCAACGATTTCGTGTGCCTGGGCGTTGGGTATTGTTCACCTTTTAGGGGTTAATCTCGATCCTTTGGCAGTGGTCATTACCTTTCTGATATCAGCGCGTGCGGTATCCCACGCAGTACAATTGATATTGGCATTCGACGCTGAACGGGCTGTTAACCACGAATTGAGCGCGCGTGATGCGGCGCGCATTTCACTGCGCAAACTTTTTCGTCCAGGCTTATTGGGGCTGGCAACCGATGCCGGGGCGATGGCAGTGGTTGCCTTGACGCCGATCCCCTTGTTGCAAAAGGCAGCGTTGATTGGAGCACTTTGGCTTGGCGCAATGGTGATCTGTACCATTATCCTGGTGCCTGTTCTACTATCCTGGACCCGGGTTCACCACGAGCATCGTATTCTTCCGTTTCGCATGGACCCTGTTTTTAATGGAATACTGGAGGCCTGTTCCAAACTGGCTACTGAAAAGCGTCACGCGACCACAGTGGTAATAGTTGCTTTGATGATTTTGGTTGGTTCCGGGTTTCTCGCCAAAGACATCACCATTGGCGATGCCAATCCGGGCTCTCCGATACTCTGGCCGGAATCCGCTTACAATCAAAATGACGCCTCGATCAATGAACGGTTCCCTGGAAGCGACCGTATGTTTCTGGTTGTGGCAGGTAAAGAAAACGATGTCCTGAAAAATCCTGGTGTACTGGATAATATCTCCCGTTTTCAGCAGTACATCGAAGCCCAGCCGGAAGTTGGCGGAACCATGTCCCTGGCCGATGTGATACGCCCGGTCAATATGCTGATGCGTGAAGGCAATCCACGTTTCTATTCCGTCGCATATGATCAGAACTTCAACGCCGAGTTACTGTTTTTGGCCATGGCGGGATCGGATCCGGGTGATGTCGACCGCTTCACGGACTACAAGTTTCGCAATGGTGCGATCCAGATGAATTTCAGGGATCACAAGGGCGATACCATTCGCACCGCCATCCAGGCCATCAAAGATTATGCGCAACTCAATCCCATGGAAAAAGCCAGCTTCGAACTGGCCGGTGGATTGATCGGTGTATTAGCGGCGGTGAATGAGGTGATTTTTTCCGGTCAATTACAAAGCATTGCCCTGGCCTTGCTTATTCTCTTTATCTTCTGTGCCATAGCTTACAAATCACCGCAAGCAGGCTTGTTTTTTCTGCCACTGGTGCTGCTTTCCAATACCATTACCTTTGCATTCATGGCATGGCACGGAATTGGGCTGAATATCAATACACTCCCGGTGGCGGCTCTTGGTATCGGGCTGGGTGTGGATTATGCGTTTTATATTGCTGACCGTGTAAAGGAACGCTTTGAGGGCGGTGCTGATCTTGCTGAGAGTATACATTTCGCACTGAGCCGTGCAGGACGCGGAGTAATTGTCACCGCGTTAACCATGGTTGTATCCGTCATCCTTTGGTTCTTTTTATCTTCATTACGTTTTCAGGCGGAGATGGGCATGCTGATTGCCTTATGGATGACTGTCTCGGCAATCACCGCTCTTATCGTGATTCCATCCATGATCCATCTTTTTAAACCGAGTTTTCTTGTGGGGAGCAGCACCCAAAACACACACCATCAATCGAATGTACTGTTCATGAGCAGATAACAAAGAGACCAAATCTTCACAAGAATGGGCTTGATATTCGATGGCGGATTATTTGACTAAAAAAGCTGACCGGGAGGTGTCGCCAAATCGGCATCACTTGTACCAACTTGAGAGAGGAGCGACATGAATAAACTAATAAGTAGAGGAGGATCGGCGGCAATTGCTTCAACACTGGCTTTCACCAGTATGACGGTAAGCGCCTTTGAAGTGGGTTCTTTGACTGTCAATGGTTATCTGCGGCAGTACATCAGTGTCAACCTGGAGGATCAGCCGGAAACCACCGATGATGATGCCTGGGAAACCCAGATGCTTCGAACATCGCTGTTTCTTGATGCCACTCTGCCGACAGGTCCGCTCAATTGGACCGGTCGTTTTCGGTTTTCAAAAGATGTTCAAACAGATTATGAAGATGATCTCGAAAACCTGACTGACTTGGGCGGTGGATTCAACAAAGCGGATTTTAAGGATGAATACGACGAGACCGAGCTCAAGGATGTGACAAGGGAACTGTTCTTCGATTGGGAGGTTAACGACCGTCTCAGTCTAAGAGTCGGAAAGCAGCAGGTTGTGTGGGGTGAGACCGACTTTTTTCATGCTACTGATGTCATTCATGGCTACGATTTCCGCTGGCGCTCTTTCCTGGTGCCGGAAAACCAGGATGTACGCAAGCCACTGGGTTTGATCGTTGCGAATCTACTGGTGCCTGAAGCCAGCGGTGAGCTGCAACTGGTTTATCGACCCGGCTGGGACGATGACGACGATGTGGGTAACCATATTCCTGCCTTCGGTGGCCGGTGGTCCCTGAACCGTAATAAGGGCTTCAATCTGATTGGCTCAGCGCCATTCGATTATCACCACGAAGAAGGCGATGTGGATGATGCGCATTACGGCGCACGCTGGTCAGGGAGCCTGGGTGAAGACGATGCTGTCAATTACTCGGTAAGCTACTACCACGGCCAGACCGGCTTTCAACAGGATCCGATCCTGGTTTGCAGCGATCAGTCGGCCTTCGGCACAGCAGCATGTACCGGACCTTTTAACGGCTTGGCTTTTATCCTGCCGGAAACGGACACCATTGGCGCCAGCGCCTCGGGTTATATGGCGGGTATAGATACAGTGTGGCGGGCTGAATTCGCCTATTCGCCAGACCGACCCTTGGGTACCGCCTTTGGTGAGATTGTAGAGATCGATGCTTGGAATTTCGTCTTTGGGATCGATAAGACACTGCGTTTGCAGAATGCGTTGGGTACCAGCAGCCCCAGTCTGTTTACCGTGCAAGTATTCGACTGGTATCTGCCCGATGTGGACGACGAACCGACAGCAGCGGCTGGTGGCGATGTAGTCATGAATTTTATCGGTTCAGGTAAATACGATGAACATAATGTCATCGCTTCAGCAATTCTAAACCTACCTTATGCCGGTGATCGCTGGACTGTCAGTTTGGTTGGTCTGGCGGATCTGACCAATGGTGGAGGTGCATTTATTCCAGCGGTCGAATGGGCGCCTGGTCCCAAATGGCGAATCAAACTCGAAGCTGACATCTTTTTCGGTGGCGATACTCAGACACCAGGTGGATTTCCGCCGGATGCCAGTGTATTCGGTGCTTTCGAGAACATGGATCAACTACTGCTGCGGGCGAGTTACCAGTTCTGACAGTGGGTTAAAAAAGATACTGAGGAGGATAAAGATTATGATCAACAGCGAGAAAAACCTGCTGAGATCGATAGTGGTAGGACTGGTTTTTTCACTGTCAACGACATCGGCCAGTGCTGAAGTTGCCGAAGGTACGGTGCTTAGCAAGAGTAATATTGATCAACTCTATGAAGATAGCTTTGACGGTCATAAGATAAAGGATCTTTTGACCGAGAAAATGGAGATGATGATTCGGGATTTTGGTATGGTCATGCGTCTCGAAAAATCGACAGATGTTAAATTTCCCAGCCATTATTGGGAGGCCAGCAAGGCAAATCAGGGTAAGGCGACATTGAGTGCTGATGGTAAGACAGTGGAAGGCTTTGTGGCCGGTATCCCCTTTGCAGATATAACCGAGGACGACCCGATGGCCGGCTGGAAGCTGGAGTGGAACCATTTCTATGCCAACCCTCTGATTGGTGACAGTTGGGCTGCCTCCGGAGATGTCTGGGTGACCACTAACGAGGGTGGTGTCATAGACAATTTTAAAGCGGTTAGCGCTAAGGCGATTATGGAAGGACGCACTGAGGGAGAAGCAAAAATTGCCGGTGACAATGATCATGCCAGTTACCTGCTGGTGTTGACTGAACCCTATGATGCGAAGGGATTGGGTGTATTTACCAAGCAGTACAATAATGGCAAACTGGATGACGGTTGGGTTTACATCAAAAACCTTCGCCGTACCCGCCGTACCGCTGGCGGTAAGGCCTGGATGGACCCGCAACCGAAAATGGATCTGCTCAATGACGACAATCAGACAGTCTTGGGCTTTCCCGCTTTCTATCAGGACTTCAAGCTGATTGGGAAGCGTTGGATCCTGGCTGTGGTGAATGCGCCGGATCCAAATGTCGCACATGATCCCAAGGATTTCATCGATCTTGATAATCCACCCCATTGGGTGCCGACAACGGACGCCAATCCATGGCAGCCCCGTGAGGTTTGGGTTGTTGAAGGAATACCACCGGAAGAACATCCTTATGGTAAAAAAGTGATGTATATGGATGTCAATTTTCCGATGTACTATCTGGCGGAAATCTATGACAAGAAGGGAGATTTCTGGCGCATCTGGCGGCAATCCTATTCACCCAGCAAGACGGCAAGTGGTGAACCGACCCTGGCCTTTATCATGACCCAGGCTATCGACTTTCAACGCCAGCGGGCTACCTTCATTAACATCGAGCATATGTTCACCAACTGGCTTGAGCAGAAATGGTTTAATCAATCGGTGTTGCAAAAGGCTGCTTCCGGTGCCTTTCAAAAGGAGCTTGACTCAGTCCGGCAGCGCTACCTTAAAAACTAGGATGCGTTGCTGAAGGTGCGCAATTGTTCGACTGTTTACGTGTCAAATATTGCGAATGATGAGCACAAAAAAAGGGCAAGGATGCCCTCAAAGCAATCACCAAAGTTTAGCTCGGATCTGTGCGGTTTTTCTATTGAATTTGAGACTAGACAAAGTCGGAGTAGAGCGCTTCGCAATGCTAGATATGGGTGGTTGATGATAGGAGTCGTGAAGCTTGGGAATAGTTTCACACCTCGGCTTGTATAATTTTGCTGATGTTTAAGTAGGGTCGCCGGAATAACCGGCATTGTGGCTCAGACTGATATTCAGCACCCGAACACGGGGAAGATCATGTATCCAGCACCATTTCGTTACCATCGTCCCGCATCTCTGAGCGAGGCTGTGGAAATGCTAACCGGACTCGGAGAGACTGCCAAGCCGCTTGCGGGTGGGCAGACCCTCATACCTATCCTCAAACTCCGTATGGATGAACCGTCGGACCTGGTGGATATCGCACGCTTACCGGCACTCCACTATTTGGACAATGCAGATGGTGTCATACGCATTGGCGCACTGGCCACACATGGACGTATTGGCAAGTCAGAGCTTTCTAAGGCGGTCCCGATACTTGGCGATTGTGCAAACGGCATTGCTGATGCGCAAGTCCGCTCCAAGGGAACCATTGGTGGTTCGGTAAGCGCCGCAGATCCCAGTTGTGACTGGCCTGCATTACTTCATGTGCTCAATGCAGAGATTGTCTGCCAGGGTGAGAAAGGGAGTCGTACCGTGTCGATTCGGGAATTTATCCAGGATTCCTACACCACGGCTCTAGTCGGCGGGGAACTGGTGACTGAAATACGTTTCAAAGCACCGCCGCCCAACAGTGGTGGTGCGTACATCGGGTTCAAAAAAGCGGCACCAGCCTATCCGGCCGCGTCTGCCGGTGTCCAGCTGACTCTCGCGGAAGGCAATGTATGTCAGGAAGCCAGTTTTGTTTTGGGTGCGGCAGGGCCGCGGCCTGTTGTATCGGCCGAGGCGGAAAGTCTGCTTCGCGACAAAACACTGAGTGCCGATCTGCTCAAACAGGCAGCCGAAATTCTGTTGGAGGCCTCCGATCCGCCTGCCGATTCCAGGGGATCGGCCGAGTTCAAGCGGGCTATGCTGCAGTCGATCTTTATGAAGGCCGCGTTTCGCGCCATTGAGCGTGCCGGTGGAGAACTTATCGAAGGGGGACCTGAGTATGTCTGATGAGGCGCAAACTGTATCGGTTGAGATCAGTATCAATGGTTGTCGCTATCAACGTGAAGTTGAGCCGCGCTTGCTGCTGGTGGAATTTATCCGAGAAGAGGTGGGACTTACCGGCACCCATATCGGTTGTGATACCAGTTATTGTGGTGCCTGCACGGTGATTCTGGATGGCGAACCGATAAAGTCGTGCACACTGTTTGCGGTACAGGCGGACGGCGGAGAGGTGGTTACGGTAGAGGGATTGGAGCAGGGTGAGGCGCTACACCCGATACAACAGGCGTTCTCGCAGCATCATGGCTTGCAGTGCGGTTTTTGCACGCCGGGTATGCTGATGTCTTCACTGGCGTTACTGGCAGAGAACCCGGCGCCATCCGAGAAGCAGATCCGCAAACAGTTGGGTGGGAACCTGTGTCGTTGTACGGGTTACCAAAATATCATAAAGGCGGTGCAAGCCGCTGCAAAAGATATGCAGGAGGGTTAGCTCCATGGAGATGAAATTCGATGGCAGCTTTGATGTCAACCTGCCCAGAAAAGAAGTCTTTGAGATTCTGTCCGATCCGAATAAATTCGCCCCGATGCTGCCCACTTTTCACAGCATGGAAATGAAGGACGATCGTACAGCCTTGGTGCGCATCAAGGTGGGTATCGGCAGGATCAGCGGCACAGCATCCACGGAATTGACCTTGGAGGAGGCAGATGCGCCCGTACGAGCGCGATATGTCGGAAGGGGTAAGGTCATGCAGGGTGCGTATCAGATGATTTCCGCCTTCGATCTGGAGGAGATACCGAATGGCGGTACCCGAATCAACTGGATGGGAGAGACTCAACTGGTCGGCAAGATTCTCTCCCTGGCCGGTGGTGGCCTGAGGGGTTATGCGGAGAAAGAGATCAATCGATTGATCAGCAGTCTTCAGGAAGGTTTAACACCGGGTGTCGAGCTGCCCAAGGCGAAGCCCAAGCGTGAAGGCTGGTTGGCCCGCTCCATTCGCAAACTGCGTCATCATGACGATGAGCCCCAAGCGGTTGAAGAGAAGGGAGAGCTCCCTGTCGCACAGGCGGAAGAAACGTTTGCATTACAGCCCAGGGAGGTGCAGGAGATACAGCAGCAGGCAAGAGAACGAATAACGCGCGCGCTTCAGGCCAACTGTCAACAACAGCCCCTGAGCCGAAAGGAGGATGGTCGTCTGATTCGTGGACGCGGGCTTTTCGTTGACGACTATAAACCGGCTGGCACGCTGCATATGGCGTTGGTTCGTTCACCTTATGCCCATGCCAGGATTAAGCATATCGATACATCGGCCGCTGAGGCATTGCCCGGGGTGATCTGCACCCTGAGCGGGGATGAGATAAGCAAGCAGTGTCAGCCCTTTCTGCAAATCGGTCCGGAGCCCTGTAGCGCGATCAAGGACTATCCTCTGGCCGTCGGAAAGGTGCGCTATCAAGGGGACCCGGTAGTCGCCGTCGTCGCAGAGTCACTTCGCCTGGCTCAGGATGCGGTTCAGTTGGTGGAAGTGGAATATGAGACCCTCGATGTCATCATTACCTGCGAGCAAGCGCTGCAGGACGAAGTGCTGGTACATGAGGATATGGGCACCAACATAGATTGGCAGGGTGTCTACGAGTACGGCGACCTGGACAAGGCGTTTTCCGAAGCCGCCCATGTCGTCAAGATCGATAAACTGCACTTTCATCGTTTCGGCAGTACGGCGGTGGAACCCAATGCGGTTGTTGCAACCTGGGATGACAGTCTGGGCGGCATTGACTATCTGGCCAATACCATCATGACAATACCGATCACCATGATCAGCATGGCGCTGGGCGTCAGTGCAGACCACATCCGTCTTCGCACCCACGATATCGGCGGATCGTTTGGCAATAAGATCGGCAACTATCCCTACATGGCGCTGGCCGCGCTGGCATCCCGCAAGACCGGCGGACGTCCTGTTAAGTGGGTTGAGACGCGCAGTGAGCATATGCAGGCCGGGAGTCAAGGCAGTGAACGGAGCTATTTCGATACCGAAGTGGCGCTTGACGAGAACGGCGTGATTACCGCGATCAAGTCCCGTCACGTGGATGATTGTGGCGCCTATCCCAGATACGAGCCCCTTGGCTGCGTGATATGGTCCCAGGTATTGCCGGCGGCCTATAAGCTGCGCAATATGCGTATCGACTTCTCCCAGGTGGTAACCAACAAGGGTCCCGCAGCGCCTAACCGGGGTTATTCCCGACTGCCCCATATGTGGTTTATGGAACGGGTGGTCGACATCTGTGCACATAAGCTGAATATTCCCGCCGATGAAATGCGTTTACGCAATTACATCAGGGAATTCCCATACGAGACGCCGAATGGCTGTGTTTACGATTCAGGGGATTTTGTCGCACTGCTCAACAAAGCCAAAGATCTGATCGGCTGGGATAAGTGGCGGCAGAAGCAAGCAAAGGCCAGACAGGAGGGATGCCTGATTGGAATTGGCATCGGAACCACGTTGGACTCGGGAACCAATAATTTCGGCCAATCGGTTATCGTCAATCCCGAATCACCATTTTCTGGCAATGCAGTGCCGGCGATGATCAAGCTCGATATCGACGGTTCGGTCAGTGTGGCGGTCGGCAGCTTTCCTCATGGACAGGGGCACGAAACCGTGGTTTCCCAGGTGGTGGCGGAAGAGCTCGGCATTATCCCGGAAATGGTCAACGTGGCGGTTGGTTTCGATACCGCGCGTAACGTCCACTCGGGTCAATGCGGCACCTATGCCAGTCAGTTCGCAGTAACAGGCTTGTCTGCCGTGCATGGCGCCACGGAGATGCTTAAGAAGGAACTGAAGGAACTGGCTGCGTTCTCATTGGAGGCCGCCGAGGATGATCTGGAGTTTGGTCTGGGCGATATGGGGCCGGAGGTAAGGGTAAAGGGTACCGACCGGGGAATTAACTTCTGGGCACTATCAAATCTTGTGAATGCCAACAGTGCCCGCCTTCCACAAGCTTTGCGCAGTCTCAACCTCAACTGTCGTTATACCTATCGACCACCTTTCGAGGTGCCTGATCCGAAGTCCAAGTTCGGTAACCTGACACTGACCTATGCGATGCAGACCCATTTGGCGGTTGTGGAAATCGATCCCGCAACCGGGCAGGTAAAAATACTGGATTACGGCATTGTCGACGATTGCGGCAAGATGATTAATCCGATGATTGTGGAGGGCCAGTTGCATGGTGGCGCTGCCCATGGGTTAGGCGCGGCATTGCTCGAGAACCTGCCCTATGATGAGAGCGGTAATGTACTGGCCGGATCCTTTACCGACTATGCGCCGATCACCATCAACAATGTCCCCGAACTGAAACTCGACCATATGGAATCACCCTCGCCATTCAGTTACAACGGTGCAAAAGGTATGGGCGAAGGGGGCGGAGCGCCTCTCCATGCGATCTCATCAGCGGTACAGGATGCATTGATCGACAAGGGTATCGTCGTGCGCGGATCTCACTGTTCGCCGAATATGATCTTCGAGATGTTGCAAAATCCCGATGGCGATCAGGTTGTGACAGTGGAGCGGCGGGCTTGATTTCCCTGTATGGCCATGACGCCATGGTGTCACTGATATGAGTGGACATCAGCCTGCGGCGCATCAGTTTGATTCCATAGAAGCGGTGGAAGCCCGCTTTGCGGAACAGGGCTACGTGACTGATCGCATGTTGGCCACAACGGTCTACCTGGCCGTGTCATTGGGTAAGCCTGTTTTTCTCGAGGGTGAGCCCGGGGTAGGTAAAACGGAGGTGGCCAAGGTTATTGCCGGTACGCTGAACACTGAGCTGATTCGCTTACAGTGTTATGAAGGACTTGATACGGCCCATGCACTGTATGAATGGAACTACCCGCGCCAGCTTCTTGAGCTTCGCTTACAGGAGGCCAGAGGGCTGAACCAGGAAGAGATTGGGCGTAATCTTTTCAGCGAAGAATTTTTATTGAAGAGACCCCTGCTGCGGGCGATCCAGAATGACGGTGTACAGACGCCTGTGTTGCTGATCGATGAGATAGACCGTTCCGATGAAGAGTTCGAAGCGTTTCTGTTGGAAGTGCTTTCCGATTTTCAGATCACGATCCCTGAGATTGGTACCATCGAGGCCCGTTGCCGTCCGGTTGTAGTGCTTACCTCGAATCGAACACGCGAACTTCACGATGCCCTGAAACGACGTTGTCTTTATCATTGGATCGATTACCCAAACTTTAGTAAAGAGGTACAGATCATTACAACGAGAGTGCCAGGCATAGAACCCAGGTTATCCGCGCAGATCTGTCGCTTCATGGAGCTGTTGCGTGACAAGGATTTTTATAAACGGCCCGGTATTGCAGAAACTATTGACTGGGCGAGTGCCTTATTGTCACTGAAAGTGACCGATCTTGATCATGCCTCCGCAGAAGCGACATTGGGCTGCATACTCAAATATAGGGGGGATATCGAAAAACTCAGAGCGTTGGGGATCGAAGACCTGGTGCAACAGGCCCGGGTCGTGAGTCACTATGAAGCCGTTTCATCAGGCACCTGACAGGTGATAGCTATGATCGGTCAAACTCAACATCATGAAACCAGTATGTTCAAACAGGTTGTGCATTTTTCAAGGGTGTTGCATAACGAGGGATTGTCAGTAAACCCAGCCAATCTGATCGATCTTTGCCGCTGTTTCGACTATGTTGATATACGGTCCCGGGATGATTTTTATACGGCGGCCTGCACCACACTGTTATCGAATCGGGAAGACCTGGATCTGTTCGACCGCGTGTTTGAACGGTTTTGGGATGGAACATTGAAGTTGGGTATCAACGATGTGGATGATCGCCCAGGTGAACCCGGTAGTGGAGAGGGTAAAAAGGAAGCACGCACTGAGCATTTGGATAGTGAGGCTGATGATCCGGCTGATAAAGGTGAAGCTGAAGCTGATGCCCTTTCCTACAGTGCCGATGAGATTCTGATGAAAAGGGATTTAGGCACATTGACGGATGAGGAGATCGATCAGGCCTCTCATCTGACAAAGGAACTGATAACGGCAATCGCAACCCAATGGAGTCGGCGCAAGGCGCCTGATAAAAGGGGAGTGGCGCCGGATTTCAGACGGATGTTAAGACGCAATGCGTTGCACAGTGCTGAGGGCTTTGCCGAGATGCGTTATCTTTCCAGGCGCATTAAGAAAAATCGATTACTTCTGCTATGTGATGTCAGTGGTTCCATGCAGCGCTACAGTAAATTTATGATCCAGTTTATCTATGGCTTGCGAAATAAGATATCGGATCTGGAGGTGGCGGTGTTCTCTACCCGGGTAACGCATATAACTGATTTACTTAGGCGTAAAGGAATCGAAGCCTCTCTCTCTTCGGTTGCTGAAAAGGTTCAGGATTGGTCGGGAGGAACAGATATTGGTGGTTGTATTGGCGAATTCAACGATCTTTATGCCGCTAAATTATTACGCTCCCGCTCTGTTGTTATCGTCCTTAGCGATGGTTGGGATCGTGGTGACGTGGATGTCATGCGTGAACAGATGTCACGCCTGAAACGGCGGGCTTATAAACTACTCTGGTTGAATCCCCTGTTGGGATCTCAGGGGTATCGGCCTTTGTGTCAAGGAATGGCAACGGCTTTACCCTATTTGGATTTTTTTCTTCCGGCACATAGTCTTGGGAGTCTTTCACAACTGGCTGAGACAATACGGAAGATGAACTGATTAGTAATAGGCTAAATGTCTGCCTATACTTAACCCTTAAAAATTTAGGGTGATTGTGATCAGTGTGACAAACCACATTTTATAACAATTGATCCCGGAAAATTGGGACATAATAAAAATTAAAGAAATATTAAAGAAATATTAAAGAAGCCATGATTAATGCCATCCTTGGTGTTATCAGAGCAAGGAAACAGAAATATGATTCTCTGTTTTCCTTAATTACCAATCGCTTAAAGCGATTGATTATGGCGGTGCGTCTTGTGCCGCTGGAACCTCTAAATAAATCAGAGGTTTTTTGATACTGAAAGACCGAGGGAAAGGTTGCGTTGGAGGAGAACAGGGAGTTCGTCCATTAGGTATTTACGTAAACCGGGGTGCGGTTCCGTCTGTCGAGTAGTTTGGACTGTTAAGCGAATTGCATACCCAAACAGGAGATGGACAACTGCCATGAGAAATGAATTAACATTTGGCCGGTCTCATCGCCGGCTTGAAAAATTTACACTGCATGCGACCCGCGATGTCGATCAGGCGCGAGAGTTGACCAGTCGTGTTTATTGTCCCCATCGACTGGATGCATCCAATCACAAGCAGTTCGATGCCTGTCATAATCATGCATCCATTGGGGCTTGTTCGCTAAACTATCTCGATTTTCGTGCAGATGTAAAAATCGAGCCTGGCTATATCCCGGGCTTTTACCTTTTCGAGATACCCATTAGTGGTAAGGCCAAGGTTGTAACCGGTAAAGACGAAGTATTGATTGGGCCGGGTACAGGGGCGGTCATAAATCCCGAACACTATACAGTTATGCATTGGGATAAGGAATGTCAAATGTTGATGTTGAAAGTGGATGAGCATGCGCTTATTCAGCAATTGGCTCACCTGTTACGTAGACCCATTAACGGATCTCTCTGCTTTGAACCTGCCTTGGATTCCAACCAGGGTATGCAGGGGAGTTGGTTTCGTTATCTTGTTTACTGTTTGGATGAAATTGAACACACTCCTCCAAAGCAGTTGAACAGCCCCTTATTCGCAGAGTTTCGCAGTACTTTACTGACAAGCCTGCTTTTGACTTTACCAAACAACTTTTCTGATGCACTACAGGCAAACGAAAAAAGAGTTACACCCAGTAACGTGCGAAGGGCCATGGAATATATTCACGATAATTACCACGAAGCCGTCACTATTGAACAGCTCGTGGAAGTGAGCAATGTCAGTGCCCGAAGCCTGTTTGATTGTTTTCGAAAATTTGTCGGGTGCACGCCGATGCAGTATTTGCGTAAGGTTCGTCTGGAAAAGGCTAGAGAATTGTTGCTGATCGGAGATCCGGACAACAATGTAACGCAGGTTGCAATGGCATGTGGATTTACCCAGCTAGGGCGGTTTTCGGCTTGGTACAAACAGGTTTATGCAGAGACCCCCTGCCAAACCTTTCGTTCTGCACAGTCATCGGATATTCAGGTTTAGAGGAAGCGCCGAACAAGTTGAGCGAACCAGATGTGAGTCACAACCCTTGCATCAAAGTGTCAATCACAGGTCATAGCCGTCCGATTGACGAGATAGGCAACGAATAGGCAAGTCTGTTTGGTTGCAGAATGAGCGTGCATGACTTGTTCGGCGTGTGCTTTGTTCTTTTAAATCCAAATTGGACCTTATGAGATAAAAACCCTTAAGATGTTGCATATTTCGTCCTAGCGTCGCGGTTATTGCATAGCAGGATTTCTCGCGACAACGAAAAATGCAGTCAAATGATCAAGTATTATTCCTATACAAACATACAAAGACACTGGGTGTCAGGGATTAGCAGCTGGCTTTGCCATCTGTATGGTTATAGCCGTCGCTGGCTTTGGCTTACTGTTTTAATCCCTTTGCTCGGTTGCGAAGCGCCATTGTTTCTTGAAGGTGTTGCGGCGCAACAAAAAGAGGCCACCCATCGTTCCGATATGTTTCAGGCGGCCGCGGCCAGTGACCGGGTGATCGTGGTGGTGGGCGCCATGGGTGTGGTGCTGACCTCACGGGATGGGGGTAAGACCTGGCTGCGCGAAATCTTGGCCGATAAGCCGTTTCTCATCGATGTTGCGCTCTGTCCGGATGGGACCTTCGCCATTCTGGATGTCTCGCGCAAGCTGTGGCTGGGAGACGGTCTGCCCGGGCAGTGGCAAGCCGTCGGCATCGACACCCAGGAAGCGTTACAGGCCTTGACCTGCGATGCCGAGGGGACATTCTGGGTGGTGGGTGGTTTCAGCACTATTCTCAGCAGCAAGGACCGGGGTGTCTCATGGCACACCACCTCGCTCGACGAAGATCTGCATTTTACCGGTATCCAGATCCTGGATGGGCAGCATGCTTTTGTTTCCGGTGAATTCGGTGCCTTGGCCCAGAGTCAGGATGGTGGGGAGAGCTGGCAGCCTCTGGCGCCGCTGACAGATGATTTTTACCCCCAGGATGCTTTATTCATTTCTTCACAAGAGGGTTGGGTGGTCGGACTTTCCGGTACGATTCTGCACACGCGCGATGGCGGCGGGAGTTGGCAACGGCAGGAGACCGGTACCGAGGTGCCGCTGTATGGCATCGCCCTGGGCGATGGTGTTTTACATGTCGTCGGCGGCAACGGCACCGTGCTGAGAAAAAGGCTCGAGCCCGGGAGTGATTGGCAACGTATCGATCATGGCAAGCCGATACGATTCTATCTTCGTGCGGTGACGCCTTTGGCAGAGGGTAAGGTGCTGATTGGAGGAGGCTATGGCGCCTTGCATATTATTTCGACTTAGCCGGATTCAGGCGGGCGGCGTGGATTCTGGATCATGAACAGGTTCACCGCAAAGCTGCATCGGATCGACGGTGTTATCTTTTCGTCACCGCGGGTGACGTTGGCGCTGATCGTGGCGGTGACGCTGTATTTCGCCTTTCAGATCCCCGGTGTGCGCATGGCCTCCGATTTTGCCGACCTGTTGCCCCAGCAGCACCCCTATATCCAACTGCATAACGAGATCCGCGATACCTTTGGTGGCGCCAACAATGTGATTGTGGCGGTTGAGGTGACCGAAGGGACGATCTTTAGCAATGAGACGCTGCAACGCATTCACCGTATCACACAGGCGGTGGATTCACTGTATGGCATCAATCACAATCTGGTGACCAGCCTTACCCATCGCAATACCCGCAAAGTCTGGTTGAATGAGGAGGGCACGGTTAAATCGGCGCCCCATTTTGATCCCTCGGTTGAGCACTACACCGACGATGAACTGGAAAAGATGCAGGCCGATGTCATCGCCAATCGCCGGGTGTTCGGGCTTCTGGTTTCGCCGGATCTGAAATCTGCGTTGATCCGGGGCACCCTCAACGAGGGTGAGCTTGATTACGAGAAGGTGTTCAATCAACTGCAGGCGATTCGTGACAAGGAATTCGCTGCCGGGGTGAAAATCCATGCGACCGGCAATCCTGTGCTGGTGGGGTGGGTCTCAAGTTACGCCGATCAGGTAGTGCAGATTTTTCTGTATACCGTGCTGATCATGCTGTTGCTGCTGATCTTCTATTTTCGCAAGGCCTACGGGATTCTTTTGCCCACGCTGGGTATCGTGTTGACCAGTATTTGGGGTCTGGGGATCCTCTCCCTGCTGGGCTACAACTTGGATCCTTTGATGCTGGTGATACCGTTTCTGATATCCGCCCGGGCGATGTCGCACGGCATTCAGCTAGTGGAGCGCTACTATCATGATCTTCAGATATTGCGAGACAGCAAGGCCGCGGCGCGCAGTGCGTTCGAAAACCTATTCCGCCCCGGCTCTTTGGGAGTGATCTCGGATGCTATCGGTCTGCTGCTGATCTCTTTGGGCTCGGTGCCGATAAACGATAAGCTGGCGGTATATGCATCCCTCTGGGCACTGTCGGTGGTGGTGACGGTGCTCATCATGGTGCCGGTACTGTTGGAGATCCTGCCGACGCCGCGCAAAACGGAGATCACGCACAATCTGATGCGGCATATCCTGCCCAAGGCGGCCAACTCGGTGACCAGTCCCGGCGGTGTCACGACGATTCTGGTCGGTGCGCTGATACTGTATGGCGTGGGCGGTTATTTTGCTTCCTGGGTGCAGATTGGCGAGGCCGAGCCGGGATCGCCGCTGCTCTATCTGGATCACGACTACAATCTGTCCTCGAAGGCGGTAAACGAAGCCTTTCCAGGTTCGGAAGAGCTTTATATTATCGCCCACACCGATGACAAAGGGGGCATCAAGCGGCCGGAAGTGGTCAAGGCTCTGGCTGATTTCGAGGCCTATATGCTGACAGACCCGGAGCTTGGGGCCGCCAAGGGTTTACCCGACCTGGTCACAGCGGTCAACCGGATCACCCACTATGACGATCCCCGCTGGCTGCTGGTGCCGGATGACGCCCGTGTGACGGGGGGGCTGATGTTCATGTATATGATGTCGAGCCCGATTCCCGGAGCCCTGCTGGAGTTTGCCGACACAGATGAGCAGAGCGCCAACCTGGTCTTTTATTACAAGGATCACCAGGGGACGACGATTCGACGAGCGATCCATATGGTCAAGCAGTGGATGGACTCAGCGGCGGCCCAGGTGGAAGGATTGACGATCAAATTGGCCGGCGGCCTGATCGGGGTGACTGCGGCAATCAACGAGGCGGCCTACGAAACCAATCTGGTGGTGATCCCACTGGTGTTGGTCTTGATTTTCGGTTCGGTGACCTTCTTTTACTGGTCGTTCCACGCGGGTTGGCTGATGATGTTGGCGATGTCGTTCGCCACCACCCTGACCTATGCCTACATGGGATTGAGCGGCATCGGTATCAATGTCAATACGGTGCCGATCATCGCGGTGGGGATTGGTGTGGGGATCGACTATTCCATCTACATCATGGACCGGATCCGGGCCGAGTATGAGCGGCTCGGCGATCTCAGGGCGGCTGTCAAACACGCCATCAGCACCACCGGCGTGGCAATCGGATTCACGGCGATAACGCTGATAGGCGGGGTAGTGATGTGGGTGTTCATCTCGGATCTGCGTTTTCAGGCGGATGCCGCACTGTTGTTGATCGTGATGCTGATCCTGAATGCGGTGGCGGCGATGAACCTGGTGCCGGCGTGGATTCTGAAATTCAAGCCGAAGTTCATCATGCAGGCGGCAGAAGATGGGAGTGGTGGGAGCGAAAGTAAACGGGAAGTCGAAAGTCCGGGTGAGACTGAGGCGAACCTACTCGATAATCCAAGAAAGATCGCGGGGGAGACAAGATGAATAAGCAAACAGTCCGAGGCGGTGTCAGCACCGTCACACCATGGGTCGCCATTTGTGTGGCAACGGCGCTGCCGCTGCAGGCCCTGGCCTGGCAATCCAAGGACGGCACCCTGGAGGTGCGCGGCTTTGTCGAAGACGCCACCTACGTTCGGGAAGATGTCGGTCTGACCAAACAGCGGTTGACCGGGCAGGTAGAGTTCACCAAGGATATGGGCGCGCGGGGTATTTTTTCCGAGTTTAGCGTGAACGGCACCTTCCGCGGCAGTTACGATGCGGTGTATGACCTGAAAGAGAAGGATTTCGGGGATGAGGCGGGGGGGCCTGTCTCCTTTCCTGCGCCGGCCAACACCCCGTTCTTTGCATCGCTGCCCGGTTCCCCGGGGTTTCCGGTGACAGCCTCGCCGGTGTATGCCGGGACGTTCGGTCCCCTGGGACTGGGTGATGGCGCCATTCCGTTGCCCGGCGCCAACCCAATGGCCGGCGGGACGGCGATCGCGGGGCCGGACAATCCCAACGACGGCTTGGTGCTGGCCGCCGAGGATGTCTACGACTATTCGGACGACGGCGTCATGCTTGCGACCCCGGTACGTCCTTGCGATACGGATGACCGAGGTTGTGAAGAGGGCATCGGAGACAAGGATCTGGATGAGTTGCGGTTTGCCGAATTCAATGATCGTGCGGATTTTCTGCGTGAACTCTACGTGGCCGGGACCGTACCCATGGAGGGCCATGAGGAACTGACGTTCACGTTCGGACGCCAGCAGGTGGTGTGGGGACGGACAGATCTGTTCCGGGTGTTGGATGTCATCAACCCGGTCGATTTTTCGCGCAACAATATCTATGATGAGTTGGAAGACAGCCGGATTCCGATGGGCATTTTGACCGTGGAGCATCGCAAGGGGGCGACAGAACTGTTCGAGGACCTGAACTTCCAGGTGGTATGGAAATGGGAAAAATTCCGGCCGCACAGTCTGGGCCAAGGCGGTCAGCCCTATCGCATCCTCGGCATCGGCAACGCATTACGTGCTCTGAAGAACTGCTGGGATAACGGCTGTACCGTGGGTAACTTCCCGGCTCCCGGGGTGACGGTGGATTTCCCCAGCCAGACCATCGGTATACGGGACGTCAATCTGCCGGACTGGGATGCGGGTGAGCTGGGACTGCGTATGGAAGGTGTTTACAAGGGGGTTGGCTTTTCCGTCAATGCCCTGCGTTACCGTTCTCAGCTGCCTTCATTGCGGGGCGGTATCGCATCGGATAATCCTTTCACGCCACCGGTTGAAAGCCAAGTCTGGCCCTACAGCCTGGCCTTCGATGTGGAATACCCGTGGATCACCCTGCTGGGCGGTTCATTGGATATCTATTCCGAACCGATGAAATCGGCGATCCGGATCGAGGCGGCCTATACCCGGGGCGAAGAGTTCCCGGATACCCTGAGTCCGCGGCTGTTCTCGGAATCGGACGTGGTCCGGTGGGTGGTCGGCATCGACCGGCCGACCTTCATTCCGTTCCTCAACGAAAGACGGGCGTTTCTGATCTCGGCGCAGCTGTTTGGACAGCATCTGCTCGATCACCGCACCGCCAGGACCAACAATATTGGTATTCCGACGACAGAGGAAGTCGGTTTCGTGGACTGGGAAAACAACTATATAGCCACACTGCTGATCCAAGGCAACTACATGAATGATCGCTTGACCCCCCAGCTGCTGACGGCTTGGGATTTCGAGGCAAAAAGTGGTGTGGTCGGTCCATCTCTCACTTATAAGCCGAGCAATAATTGGGTGATCACCGCTGGGTTCAACATCAAATTTGGTGATGGCGCCATCGCTGCGGATGACAACCGGTCGGCAGTGCCTTATTCTCCGTTCCCATTCCCTGCGCCTCAGATGAGTAGCACCGGCCTTAGCGGCTTCGAGCCGCTGGGTCGTTTTCGCTCCGGCCCGATCGGTAGTGCGATAAACGAGGATGAGTTCCAATTAACTGTCCGGTATCAGTTCTAAATTTACGTCCGAAGAAGGAGTGAGCAGATGAAAACCCTTTTTACCGCCCTCATGGTTTCATCGGTGCTAATAAGTAGCACCGTATTTGGAGCCATGGACGATGCTGTAATTGAAAAATCCTTTTACCCCTACAAAGATGGCCTGCCGACGGCCGAAGGTTATGAACCGGGTGTTGAGATAACACAGCAGAATGTTGAGGATTATAAGGCAATTCTCGATGATTTTATGTACCGCTATATCAAGCAGGGCTGGTACACGATAAAAACCTCACCCACCACATCCTTCGATTTATATCCGGGTTATGTGGAGGCAACCCGCTCTCATTCAGAAAGTGTCAAGCTAACCCCCGATGGATTGTTGGATGAGTTTGTGGCTGGGCGTCCTTTTCCGCAGGAGCCGGATACCAACGATCCTGAAGCGGGCCTCAAACTGGTATGGAATTTTCAACGGGGTTTCAATGCCGGAGACAGTGAAACCATCAAGCCGTTTTGGTGGACCTTCCGTAACATGAACAATGACAAAGTCGAACGTGTAATCAAGTTCGACTGGCACTTCCTCAACTGGAAACACCGCTCTCAGTTCGATCCAAAACCCGATATCGAGCCAAATCCGGGGCAAATATTCCGATCTATATACGGTAAGGTGCTTGAACCATTCGATCTGGCCAACACCCAGTTGCTTATCCATCGTTATGAGAACGATTTGAAACGTGACGATGCCTGGCTCTATCTGGGGTTTCAACGCCGAGTCCGCCGTTTGGCCACCGGGCAGATCACCGATGCCTTCCTCGGTACCGATGCCATGATCGAGGACTTTGAGGGGTATAACGGGCGGGTCTCGGACTATGAATGGAAATACCTCGAGACCAAGAACGTGCTGTTGCCGTTCTACAACCACAATGAGATGGAATTGTCCGACAACCCGGCCAACGACCCTGACGGTTTTCAATTCGTTAAGGTCACCGGCAAAGGCGGCTGTTTCCCCAAGGTGACCTGGCAGTTGCGCAAGGCCTATGTAGTGGAGGGGCGTCCTAAGGATTCGAATCACCCTCTGAGTAAGCGGATCATATATCTCGACGCGCAGACCGGCATCATGTCGGTGCTGCTCTCCTATGACAAGAAGGGTGATCCCTGGAAGTATTTCCCAATCGGAAAAACCCACTCCGACAATCACATTGCCCGCAACAAAGGAACCGGCGTGGCGATCGATGACTTTGCGGTGTTTCTCGACGAGCAGGCCATGCACTGCACCACCTTGCAGTTCAAGAGCGTAATCAATCCGGAAGAAAATCCGCCAGGCATCTTCAGCGTGCAAAATCTGCGCAAGCAGGGTCGTTAAAGACTCAGCCATTCACACCGCCTGGCAGACAGCTACAGCCAGGTGGTGTGGGATTGATGGATACAAAAAGAGGATGGAATATTATTAGCCTGAGAGTAGTAAGGCCAAATTCCGTCGATCCTCGTGATATGAGCCAAGCTTTTGACAATTCAAAGGTAGAGCTATGAGTAAAGAGAGTAGCGCTATTGCTGTTTGGAGGAGGCCGGCATTCTGGGTGGCCATGTTCCTGGCCCAGGCAGGAGCCTTTATCCTGTTCAAGGATCTGGCCGATATCAGCCAGTGGCTGGTTCAGTCTTCCCGCGAATTTACCATGAGTGTTTGGTATAACCGTCATGTTTTGGCGGCAGTATCGGTAGGGTTGTTAGTGGCCGCGCTGATCATCAGGGGCAGGCATCGGGCAGTTTGCTCCATTTCTCTGTTGTCACTGCTGGTGTTCCTGTTCGCCTTCAATTTTTACTCCGGAATGATTAATCCGAAGTTGATGTTTCGTGCACAGCAATTCGAGGCGAAATTTGTACCAGTCAAAGAAGCATCTGACTATCTGAGGCAAAGTCTGGAAAAGGCGCGGTTCAGCAAGGATGGGTATGTGTCAGTGGATGATATCGAAGTGCTTGTATTGGAAACCGATAAGGGTGCCTATGCCTACACGGACTACTATTTACTCCAGCCTCATGTTGTTAAGGGCGGCAAGATTGATGGCGAAGAGGTCATCATGACCTATTGCGGTTTGACCAACCTCGGTATTGCTTACAGTCCGGTCATCGGTGATCAAAAACTCGATCTTACGGTGATGACTCAGTTAAAGAACAATCTGGTTTTGTTTGATAAAAACAGCGGGGAAGCGATTCAACAGCTATGGGGTTCAATGGAGCGAAATCCTGACAAAGGGCGTATGAAAGAGTGGCCGACAATCCGCATGCCCTTTGCTTCCTACCGCAGGCTCTATCCGCAGGGAAAGGTCTTCGTGAATGAACTGCCGTCAATCAGCGAACATCCATTGCTGGCCCTGTGGGACAGGATGGTTCGACATGGCATGATGCATCCTGCGGTGAGTTGGCAGCATGATAGTCCTGACACACCCACGTTTCCCACTATCCAGTATAAAGACAAAAGATTGCCAATGAAGCAGATGATCTATGCGCTGAATGTCGAGGATGACTATGTGGTCTATACGAAGGAGTTTCTCAGCCAGATCGAAGGTCCGCTGAATGTGGAGATTGGCAACAGGATGGTTGTGATCGATTACAATATAGAGTTCGATGCGGTCACTGCCTTTTTCAACGATACCCAAAATCCGGTTCGCCAAGTGGATGTCTTCGGCAGAACGGCATCCGGTTTGAAATTGGAGCGCGTCAATACTTTAAAAAGCAATCTTTTCTGGTTTATCTTCGCGGAGTTTTATCCACATACGGATGTCAACCGGGTCTAAAGGAGGCAGATTATATGCAATGCCAATGCAAGACTCCGGAAGGTAATCCGCTCAGGGGGCGTTTCAACTCCTGGTTGTTGGAAAAATTTGAAGATGCTTTTCACGAAGAAGTCGGTGAACGCAAGGCGCATCTGTTCGCCAATCTGAAAGGTTCGGTCGTCGAAGTGGGTCCGGGCAATGGTGTGAATTTCCGTTATTACCCGAAGGATCTTTCAGTTATAGCCATCGAACCCAATCCGTATATGCATGAGCGTCTAAAAGAGTCTGCGCAAACGCATAACGTGGATATGGAACTGATTTCAACCAGCGCCGAGGTATTGGAGCTTGATGATGCCAGTATCGATGCCGTGATATGTACATTGGTCATGTGCACGATTACAAACCCAGAGATAGCCTTGGCCGAGGTGCATCGTGTACTCAAACCGGGAGGCCATTTTATTTTTATCGAGCATGTCGCGGCACCAAAAGGGTCAGGTCTGAGGATTGCTCAGGATCTTTTGCAAAGACCCTGGCGTTGGCTTTTCGAGGGTTGTCATACGAATCGGGAAACTGCCCGTCTGATTGAGGCCGCAGGATTCGACAAGGTTGAGTATGAGTGTTTTAAGTCAAAGATTATGCCGCCCCCAATTCTGCCGCAGATTGTAGGTGTGGCGATTAAATAATTAAGCTGTTTTTGTTACCTGATCAGTGTGTGTTTAGTTATTAAACATAGTTGCAGTTACGATAGGATTGATGCGTAAATTGCATAGTGTCATTTTACGCAGACACCATAATTTAAGTAACGCTCTCCTTGACATGGAATCGATAGCAGCAACAGCATGGACAATACCTGACTTATTCAGATGACCTGGTTTGCAGGGCTGCTGTGTTTATTTAACTCCTCCTCCTTTTCCTCCGACCAGGGGGAGTTTTTTTTTACTGGAATAAAGATGATCGATATCTTCTTTCTGTTTCCTGTTGATCCGGATAGTGGGTGTGAATAGTGCGATTCGGTCACATCCATCTGGTTGATGCGGAAGGTGCAATTCTTGCGCATACCCTGCATGTCGAGGGTGGTGTGCTAAAAAAAGGGCGCTTTTTATCGGAGGATGATTTACATGCACTTGGAAGAGCGGGCATTACCAAGGTCGTTGCAGCCCGCCTGGATTCTGATGACCTGCATGAAGATACGGCGGCTGATCGAATAGCCAGGGCGGTAGCTGTGAGCGGTCTTAGAATCGGTGCCGCTTTTACTGGCCGTTGTAACCTTTATGCGGAATCCAAAGGACTCGTGCTCTACCAGCAGGCGCTGCTCGATCGTTTGAATCTGGTGGATGAGGCGATTACTCTGGCGGCCTTGCCACCGTATCATCCAGTGGTATACCGGCAAATGGTAGCGACCATTAAAATTATCCCTTACGGTGTATCCGGACTGTTGGTGGAACGAGCAGAGGAGCTGCTCAAGGGGATTGCAGGTCTGATAAAGCTTGCGCCGTTCCAATCAAAAGCTGTAGGGCTGGTACAGACTCGATTAGCGGGTACCAAGGTAAAGTTATTGGATCGTACGCGAAATACGCTTAGAGCTCGTCTGGAGAGCTGTGGCAGCCGGCTTCACTCGGAGAGTCGTTGTGCACATGATCCCGCGGGCATAGCCGACTCTTTGCAGCAACTCCTCACTGCTGGATGCGATCTATTGCTGATTGCCGGTGCATCGGCCACTACCGATCGGCGGGATGTTCTGCCCATGGGGATTGAGTCTGCAGGTGGTGTGGTGGAGCGTCTGGGCATGCCGGTCGATCCGGGAAACCTGCTCGTAATGGGCCGATGCCAGGGTGACGTGCCTGTGTTGGGACTACCTGGCTGTGCCCGTTCGCCCGCTATCAATGGTTTGGATTTCGTATTACAACGACTACTGGCGGGATTGCCGCTAACTGCAGAAGAGATTGGTCGAATGGGGGGAGGGGGGTTACTGAAAGGCGTGCCGGGATTCAGATCCTTTCGTACTGATGTGGAACAGGGGGGGGCGGCGTTGGAGGAAGCAGTCTATCCTGCAGCACCGCGCATTGCGGCACTTGTCCTGGCTGCCGGCAGTTCTGACCGTATGGGAGAACAGAACAAATTACTCCTGTCAATCTCAGGCAAACCGATGGTCCGACAAGTCGTCGAGCAGGTTTTGGCCTCACAGGCAGATTCCGTCTCAGTTGTACTGGGGCATGAAGCAGGGCTGGTCGGCAAGTCACTGTCCGACATGGATGTTCACCTTGTAGAGAATCCATCCTTTCGGGATGGACTTAGCAGCTCATTGAAAGCAGGTATCGAAGCCCTGCCGAATGATGTGGATGGTGTTTTGGTTTGCCTGGCAGACATGCCTTGGGTCAATAGCAGTGACCTCAATCGTTTGATTGCTGGGTACAGTGAACCGGATGGGCGTTTGGTTTGTGTGCCGACCTGGCAAGGAAAAAGGGGAAATCCTGTACTTTGGGGAAAACGATTCTTCGATGAAATCATGGCCCTTCGTGGTGATCAGGGAGCCCGAAAGCTTATTGAACGACACATTGATGTACTCTGTGAGGTACCCATGTCTCAATCCGGCGTGTTGCGAGACATCGATAATCAGCAGGAAGCCGGTCTATTGGCTGGCTCATCGCTGAAGAACGGTTAGTTCTTAAATCACATGAATCAACGCCCGACTATCCTGTCCGATGAAATAGGGTGGTCAGAAAATCGGATCTTATATCGGATTCATAATCATGCCAGGCAAACAGGTGTTTTTCAAAATTCCTCTATTTAAAAGCGGCTTCAGACCCTTCTTTTTGCTCGGCTCCCTGTATGGTCTTCTACTGATGCTTTTCTGGCTGCCCCTGACAATTGGACTATCCCATGGGATAGGCGGCAGTAGTGGTTTCATGATATGGCATCAGCACGAAATGTTGTTCGGTTTTGTTGCTGCAATTGTATGTGGCTTCATCATGACGGCACTGCCAAGTTGGGCAAAATCAAAAGAGATTGACAATGGTAAGCTTGCTCTTCTGGTTGCAATTTGGCTGGCTGGACGAATAGCCGTAGTAGCCGGAGGGATGGTGCCTAAACCGCTTGTAGGTTTGATCGATCTTGCTTTTCCTGTTGCCTTTTTGATCATTGCCGGCCCTGAACTGTTTTATGTGAAGAATAGATTTTATCTCCTGCTTTTCCCCTTCCTCCTGGCATTTTTTTTCGGCAATCTGCTTTTTTATATTGGCATGATTCAATCAGATTTCCTGCTTGCAGGAAAAGGGATACGACTGGGTATATATACAATCATATTTCACTGTACGGTTGTGGGTGGTTTTCTAACACCGATTTTTACCGAAACAGCACTGCAGGAGAGTCATCCGGGGTGCCATGTTTTCGGGTATCGAATTTGGGATTGGCTCTCATTGATAACGATTCCGTTACTGGCACTGAGTGACCTACTTGAATTCGATCAGATCTGGCAGGCTGGTTTCGCCTTCTCAAGTGTATTCATCCATGGCATGAGGATGTCGGGTTGGCGGAGCTCCCGAATCCTTGATAAACCAGTGCTTTGGATTATGCACCTGGGTTACGCTTGGCTAGTCATTGCATTTGCCTTGAAAGGGCTGGAAGATCTCGGTTTGTTGACAGAAAGTGGGATTTGGGTCCATGCATTTACCGTTGGTACCCTGGGCTCACTGATGATGGGCTTCATGACCCGAATCGTGCTTCGGCACACGGGCCGACCGGTGACTCCCCATCCATTTCTGGTGGTTTGTTACTACCTGATGTTTGTATCAGGATTGGTGAGGGTTTTTGGGAGTGTGGCTGGTGCTAGCAGTCAATTGTTGATCCTAAGTGCCTTGTTCTGGGCCACGCCCTTTCTGGTATACCTGATTATATATGGGAAAATGTTGGTTCAGCCCAGTTTGCCAGCAAACAAGCCAGTGCAAAAGCATGAGGTTGAACCCAGTACTACTTCAATGTGAAATTGTGGGCTTGCTCTGAACCTGGCAGGATGACATTGAAAGGGTACTATAAGTCCTGAGCGTTGTGACAGCGTGTGACAGAGATCATTGAAGATGGGCAGTGAATAGGGGATGGGCAATGCCCAGCCTATACAATCTGCGAATTAATAACCGAAGTGGCTATGACATGGTTCGATGAATCTCTACTTTAGGTCTAGATGGAACTCGCTGGCATACTGACGCCCATGCCTGACTGATAGACTTAAGTGAATTCCTACAACACGAAGTGAGAACGGTTCGAACCACGGTAAGCTGCATGTAGATAGCAGCTCTGTTCACCCATAGCGACAAGCTTGCGTGCGGCATCATCATTTTCTGATGAATCTATAAAGACATGCGTATTAACCGGCCTGGCCTGCGCTGCAGTTTCACCGTCGGCCGTGGCGCTGGGCAGACTAAACCAAGTGTCTTGCACGATACGATAGTCCGAGAGATCTTGTTTGGCGAGATGTGCATATCGACCGAGCTGTGTCATGAAACAAAAAGATACCCCTGCAGCAACGTATGCGAGTGCACCCGGTGCACGTTCCGCACCACCGAATCTAGTGGATTCGTCGGCCAGAATTCGGTAAACCCCGCTAACAGGCTTTGACAATTGCACTAGTGTTTCCTTGATGCCATCGTCCCGTAACGAACATACGCCCCGTAGGTGCAAACTGCGTTTCTGTTCCATGGCAAGCCCTGATCCCGAACCCTGAGAGCCACCAGATACGATCATTAAGCCGTCTTCCCCCTTTGAGAGGATTTCCGGAAGATAGCTTTGTACAGAGGCAGGTTCTACGTTGTCGAACAGACACGCAGGGTCGTCAACTTTGTATCCCGTAGCGGCGATTGCTTTATCCAACTCTACATCAACACCGTTTTTGCTTAGCAGAAAACGACTGTTCAGGACACTGGACATAATGGCAATTGCTGGAGAGGCAGCCATGGCAAGCACGCCCAGTTCATTTAGCATACCCTTTGAAGTTTCCGCGTCAATTTCGAATTTGACCCGTACAGGCATGGCGGAGCCAGTCATTGTGCCTTTTGCAATGGAACCTTCCATGGCATAGTAACTGTCGACCGTGACCTTGATGTCGCCAACCGAGATGTTTCGCTGCCGCACTAGGGCCTGTACTTCCGAAACAAGTGAAACGGCCAGTCCGGTAGTGAAGTAGGCGAGGGGAAACGGTGCCAGGTCAGTGCCATTCAGCCAGGGCCCTTCGTCACAGACGATACGCCAGGTCGTGCCGGTCGGTCCGTACATGACAAGGGCTTCTTTCTGAAAACCTTCCATTGCACGTGTCACCGTCCGTACACGGATTTCTGTGTCGCTCGCTAAGTCTTCGAATGGTAACTCGGAGTTCGTTGCTGTCTTGAATACGAATGGATAGGGATTATCTAGGATGGATGACATGTTTCAATTGACCTCGCTAACGATAAAACCATCAGTAGATCGTAGCTCGTCTTTTTCCGGAGAATACCATTTGTGTGCATTATGCTTTGTTGTCAGCGCAAAATGCATTTTACTTGGCTGCTCTGCTGCACACAGGAGAATTATGGCTATATACGACTCATCCGGGTAACGAGAAACATGATGGTTTCATTGCAAATGTCTCAGCTGGGCCGTGAGTTACCTATCCCTTTCTACTTGGGAATGACTGCTTTTAATATGTTATGCTACCCATCTCGCCTGCAATTGGGATTAACTATGATAAATGTCGGCTGTGTATTATATACAAAAGGCGAAGAGCCAGGATCACTCAATGCCAAGTGGTGTCATCCTCTTTTCGGTAAAGGTGTATTTGGGACAGGAAAAGCAACAGGTGGACCAGTAGAAGGTTTCGTAGGCCGATATCAAATACAGTATTTTGATGCCGAAGGTAATCATATAGCAGGTTTTGAATTAGATATTAAAAAAGATAGCGAGTATTACGAGTTGGCGTGGATAGATAACGGAACAGTTCTAGATCGAGGTATTGGCATGGAGGTTTCAGAAGGTCTTGCTGCGGGCTGGCGCCGTATCAAAGATACACCTCCACAGGATTTTGAAACTCAGGAGTAACTTTCAGCTCAATGCCGCTAGCAGCTGAAAATCATTTTATTCACTGTCAGGCAGAACGTGTATATCTTTCCTGAATCAACTGCGCCAAGACGGAAACAGCTATTTCCGCGGGTGAACGACCACCAAGATTCAAGCCTGCCGGTGCGCGAATCCTATGTAGCAAATTGCCCAAACCGATTTCGGTAAGACGCTCAATCCTCTTTGAGTGGGTACGTTTACTACCCAGGGCGCTTATATAGAAAGCGGAACTTTTCAGGGCTGATACCAATGCCGGGTCATCGATTTTTGGATCGTGTGACAGCGTAACAAGGGCAGTTCGTTCATCCAATACCAGCTGGTTTAATATCTGATCCGGCCACTCACAAACCAGATTGATATCAGGAAATCTTTCAGGATTGGCAAATGCGCGACGCGGGTCGATGACAGTTACCTGATAGCCTGCTTCGGTAGCAATCGCTGCCAATACCTGCGCAATGTGCACAGCTCCGATAACAATCAAGCGGTATGGCGGTACGTAGCTGCGGACAAAAAGCGTATGATTCGCCTGTTCGATTTTACCGCTTCGCCCACTGCTCAACATTAAGCTGATTTTATCCAGCGAGTGCTTATCAAGACTCAATTGACCAATAGTGTCTGACTGTAAGTTGATGGCTGTTTTCCCGCCATCGTCCAATTGCGTGATCGTTGCGATAGCTTTGTTTTCCTTTCTCGCTTTTGGCAGCTGTTCCGCATAGATGGCGTTGGAAGCATTTTCCAGAAAAATCTGAATCGCCCCGCCACAGGAGAGGCCTACTTCCCATGCTTCAGCATCGCTGATTCCAAATTCGATCTGTTTTGGTTTACCACCATCCATCAACTCCAAGGCCTCAGTCACGACGGCACTCTCTATACAGCCTCCCGAGACCGAGCCGACAAAATTGGCCTGTTCATCGATCACCAAGTGGCTGCCGACGGATCGAGGGGATGAGCCCCAGGTTTCGATGACAGTGGCCAGAACGGTTTTTCGCCCTTCCTTCAGCCATTGTCCCATGGTATCGAGTTCATCACCCAATCCGATACCGTTATCGAAGGATATTGGAGGTTCAACCATTGTCATATGCCTGTTGCAGAATAAGGATTGATAAATCTACGCTTTCAATAGCTGTAATTCTACTCATGTATACAACTATTTTCGTATACGGACGTTAAAAAAACAGCCGTGGTCTCTCACCACGTAAAAATGTCAGTCAATATAGGACACTAAACCCGTCTCTGGATTACGGTATGAGCCGGAATGACAAAGGCAGGCGTTGGTAGTGCCAACAGGTACTAATTCGCGCGCTTTTCATTGAGCGCTTTAAGTATTTTCTCCGGTGTAATGGGAAGTTCCGTAATCTGAATACCGATTGCGTTGTAGATGGCGTTGGCCGTGGCTCCGACAGGCGCCACGAGGCCTGCCTCACCCACACTCTTCGCGCCAAAGGGACCATGCGGGTCGGGGTTCTCTATAATGATGTTGGTGATTTTCGGCATGTCCGATGGTCCCAACATTTTGTAGTCGGTAAATGAATTGTTCAACACTTTGCCGTCGGTGTCGAAATAGAGCTCTTCCGTCAATGCCATGCCAAGTCCCTGCTGTGCGCCGCCCTCGAGTTGTCCTTCCACCACAGCCGGGTTGATCGCTCTACCGATGTCATGACCATTGACCATTTCGATGAGCTTTATTTCCCCGGTTTCCGTATCCACTTCGAGTTCCACGAAACAGGCCCCGAAAGGGGGGGAGTTATGCATTGGATTAAAGCTTGAGTAGCCCAGAATCTGGCCGGGTATGGACTCCGGTGCGCCGGTCTGAGGATTGAGAAAAGGATAAACGCCACCGGAACAGATTTCCGCGGCAGCAACCTTCCTGTCCGGTGATCCTTTGACGAAGATCTGTTTGTCTTCGATTTCTAGGTCATCCGGGTTCGCTTCTAGCAGCGTGGCCGCACGTTCCAGCAATTGTTTCAATGCATCCTTACAGGCGGCCATCACGGCGCCGCCGCCGACATAGAGTGTGCGACTGGCATGAGCGCCGATATCATATCCCGCATCATTGCTGTCACCGACCGATAGTGATACGTCTTCTAGTGGAAATCCCAGCGTTTCCGCGGCAATTTGTCGCAATGTGGTATGGGAGCCTTGTCCCATGTCGGAGCAGGCGAAGGCGACCACGGCCGTTGCATCTTCATTGAGACGGACACTGCATACGGTGTGTTCAAGCAGCATCGGCATGGCGCCGCTGGTGTGAACCATGACAGCGACGCCTACACCGCGACGCTTGACGCCTGTTTGTTTGGCATATCTTTCACGTTTCGCCTTCCAATCTATTGCCTTTGCACCCTCGTCCAGCACCTCATCCAATGCACAGGAGGCATAGGGAACCCCTGCACACCAACCATCATCACCGACATCCTTATGCCATTTTTTGCGCCATTCAACAGGATCGATATTCAGTTCATTGCAGGCACGATCGACAAGTTGCTCCAATACAAAGTTGGTCTGTGGATTACCATAACCACGGTAGGCTCCACAAACCGGTTGATTGGTGAAATAGGATTCACCCTTATAGCGGAGTGCGCCGAATTTATAGAGACCACTTACCCAACCCCCTGTGGTAAAGGCGACACCGGAACCGTCTAAATAGTAGCCGCCCTTATAATTGACAAATTTTGCATCGCAGGCGACCGGGGCTCCGTCTTTCTTGAAACCCATCTTCATCCAATAGTCACCGGGGTGACGGCTTGGTGATGTCAGCCAATCCTCCTCCCTTGGAGACTGTACCTTGATCGGTCGTCCTGGTAGAGCCATGGCAAGGGCACAGATATGGGGTTCAAGCACCATACCCAGACGTGCGCCAAAACCACCACCAACCACGGTTTGTATGATTCTCACTCTGGACATCGGCAGATTGAACAGCTTTGCAATCTTCGGCTGCACACTTTTGGGCATCTGAGTGGATGTCCAACAGGAGAGCAATCCATCATCATCATAAAGTGCGATATAGCTGTTAGGCTCCATCTGGGCCTGTTTCTGTTTGCTGGTGTAAAAGTTGTCTTCTACGATAATATCGGCTTCCTTGAAACCTTCATCAGCGTCACCCCAGCCAAGAGTATTGTTGGGAAAGGCCGGCTCAGGAAGTTCAAAGGCCATGTTTCCAGGTTTTTGTGGCGTAAACTGGACTGCGCCTTCCTGGGACGACTCCGCTGCATTCAAATAGACCGGCAAGGGTTCATACTCGACCTTGATCCGCTCCGAGGCCCTTTCAGCAGCTTCCTCGGATGTTGCAACAATGGCAGCTATGCCATCACCATAGTGTTTGACATGGTCTGTTAATATTTTCTGATCTTCGATATCACCCAGCATCCCGCGCATATCTTTTGAAACCATGATGTCGATAACCGACTGATTATAGAATTTGGTTGTCAGATCTTCTGGGGCAAATACTTTGACCACACCAGGCATTTTTGCCGCTGCAGAGAGATCCAACGATTTTACCTTTGCATGGGCATGTTCATAACAACGGACGATTTTTGCATGTAATGTTCCTGGCAGATTGATGTCGGCGGCATAGACGGCCCTGCCTGTCACTTTTGCCTTGACATCGATCTTAATTTCGCTTTTTCCGACAGTTCTGAATTCGCTCATCTCAATTCCTCCGCATACCGGTCATCAACTGCCTGCCTGGGCCATTTTTTTACCGGCAAGCTGTACTGCCGTGACGATTTTTTCATAACCCGTACAACGACAGATATTGCCTTCCAGCCACTCGCGAATTTCATCTTCCGAGGGATTGGGATTGTTTTTTAGAAGGCCTACGGACTTAAGAACCATGCCAGGTGTACAGTAGCCGCATTGTACAGCTGCATTTTCCACAAAGGCTTCCTGGATGGGATGCAGGGTGCCGTCCGCAGTTTGTAATCCGGCTGCGGTTGTAATCGACTTCCCATCCATAGTGGCTGCCAGAGTCAGACATGAATTGATTACCTTCCGATCATCCACGAGCACAGTGCAGGCACCGCATTCACCGGTACCGCAGCCGTACTTGGTTTCGGGCATGTTCAATTCATCACGTAGAATGTCGAGCAGGGTTTTGTTGGGTTGGATGGTGAGTTGATGGGCGATGCCATTGACTTCCAAACTGATGCTGTGTTTTTTCATCGTGTTTTTCCGAATTCGATTAACTGAGACTGCATGCCTGTTCAATGGCGCGTCGTAGAAATACACCGGATACGGATTTCCTGTACTCGGCAGTGGAACGTTGATCATCGATGGGATTGATCTCATCCTTGACGGAGGCCGTGATTCGTTTCAAAGCTGTTCCATCAAGTTCTTGTCCGATCAGTTTTTTTTCCGTTTCGCGCAGGCGAATTGGTGTGGGAGCGACACATCCCATGGCGATACGGGCATCCGTGCATCTGTCGGTATCCATGACAAGGTTTACCGCAACGTTGAGCTTAGCGAGATCTTCATTGACACGGGTCAGGCGTTTGAATGCTGATGTGCTGCCGGATCGGGGAGCGGGTACTCTCAGTTCGATGGCAAGTTCGTCGGTGCGGCGTTCTGTTTTCTGGTAGGAGATCCACAGGTCATCGATGTCGACTTCTCTCTCTCCCTGTTTGCTGGCCAGCACGATCGAGCCGCCCAGCGCATATATGGCACAGCTGCAGTCACCCGCTGGAGATGCGCGCAATAGATTACCGAGCAGTGTGGCGCTGTTGCGGATTTGCGGGGTAGCAAAGATTTTTGCCGATTGCCAAAGTGCCGAATAGTGTTGCTTGACCGCCTTGGAATCCAGAATCTGAGCTATTGTTGTATTCGCTCCGATGCGTAATCCTTTATCCGGATCGAACGATAGATAGTCCAACTCCGGAATGGCTGAAATACTCATGGCATATTCAGTAGAGAAACCGAACTTCATTGCCACAAGAACATCGGTACCACCGGCAATGGGCGTGACACTATCGCGATACTCATCAAGGATATCCAGCGCTTCCGCTATGGTTTTCGGCGTCAGAAGCTCGAATTCAGTCAATATTCGGGTACTCATTGGGATTCTCCGGACCTGTATGTCATGCCATTAGCCCTCGATTACACAGAGGCAGACCTGGTAATAAACAGGCCATAAAATCCGGAAATATCACCCCCTGGTCTATTTCCGGTACGGAATCGGAAGTTTTCTTTTTTCGATTCCTTCACATTCGAAGGCTCAGTTCTCATCAAAATGGCGCAACAGCACATCTCCTATCCCTGTTGGCCTGTAAACAATTATTAAGAGTGGATGGTCCGGGAGACTATGCAAATTGCGCACAGTAGGCGCTTTTAATGCATAAATAATCTCCGGGACAGACCTCCGGGGGCGGATTGAAATCTGCCTCTTCATGGCCATGCACTGCCAGTCAACAAGTGAACCTGACTGAACAAGACGCACTCAGGGGGCGAATCTATTGTGAATTCAGGTAACTATTAGTACGGGGTTATGAATTAATGAATATCGGCGTGCCCAAAGAGATACACCCAAATGAAAAGCGGGTGGCACTGACACCTTCAGTGGCTCATAAGCTACAGCAGTTGGGGTTTTGCGTTCAGATGGAAAGCGGCGCCGGTCTGTCGGCTAGGTTCAGTGACGATGACTATCGGGATGCGGGTGTGGAAATCCTGAATGAAACTGAACACCTGTGGTCATCCAGCGATATCGTGTTAAAAGTCAGGGCGCCCGAGGAGCACCCGGGTTTGGGTATTCATGAAGGGGATCTCCTGGCCGAGGGGAGTGCATTGGTCAGTTTTATCTGGCCTGCCCAGAATGAAGATCTGATGCAGAGGTTGGCAAAGCGCAAGGTTAACGTATTCGCCATGGATGCGATTCCGCGTATCTCCCGAGCCCAGAAAATGGATGCATTGAGTTCAATGGCCAATATTGCAGGTTATCGGGCCGTGGTGGAGGCTGCCAACTCTTTCGGGCGCTTTTTTACCGGCCAGATAACGGCAGCGGGAAAGATGCCACCAGCCAAAGTTTTAGTCATCGGAGCCGGTGTAGCCGGCTTGTCGGCTATCGGTGCTGCCGGAAGTATGGGCGCTTTAGTACGTGCTTTCGATACCCGGCCGGAAGTTAAGGAACAGGTTGAAAGCATGGGCGCAGAGTTTCTGGAACTGAATTTCACGGAAGAGGGTGGTGGTGAAGGCGGTTATGCAAAGGTGATGAGCAAAGCCTTTATCGAAGCGGAAATGGCGTTATTTCATGAGCAGGCGAAACAAGTGGATATCATAATAACCACTGCGCTGATTCCCGGAAAACCGGCGCCAAAATTGATTACCGCCGATATGGTAAGGTCCATGAGAAAAGGTAGCGTTATCGTGGATCTCGCCTCGGAACAGGGCGGTAACTGCGAACTGACAGAACCGGGAGAAGTGGTTGAGAGACATGGTGTGACCCTTGTCGGCCATATGGATCTTCCGAGCAGGTTAGCCACTCAATCCAGTCAACTCTATTCCACCAATTTGTTTCATTTGCTCTCTGATCTGACTCCAGAGAATAACGGAGAGATTGTAATCAACATGGAGGACGAAGTGATTCGTGGCGCCACGGTCATCAAAGATGGCGAGATTACATGGCCACCGCCACCGCCACGACTCTCTGCAGCTCCGGCAAAACCGAAGCCGCCCGAAGCAATAATCCCACCCAGTACAGAAAGGCAACCCACACATTCCAAGGGTCTGACTACCCTGTTGGGCATTGCTATTGCACTGATAGCTGTACTTGGGGTGGGAGCTGTTGCGCCGGCATCCTTTCTTTCCCATTTCATCGTTTTTGTTTTGGCCTGTTTTGTGGGTTGGCAGGTAATTTGGGCGGTTACTCCGGCGTTACATACCCCTTTGATGAGTGTTACCAACGCAATCAGCGGCATCATAGTGATTGGTGCGTTATTGCAGGTAGGCTCAAGCAACCACATGGTGATGCTACTGGCTTTATTTGCTGTGTTGATTGCTTCCATCAATATCGTTGGCGGTTTTTTTGTGACCCAGCGAATGCTCAAAATGTTTAGTAGAGAGAGTTGAACATGAATGCAGGCGTTATAACTTCGGCCTATATTGCGGCAAGTGTGTTGTTTATCCTCAGCCTTGGCGGTTTAAGCAACCAGGAATCAGCAAAACATGGCAACCTGTATGGCATGCTGGGCATGATAATCGCTATCGTTGCCACGCTAGGCAATGGTATCGGTGGGTTGCAATGGATTCTTGCAGCCATGGTGATCGGTGGTGCTATCGGCGCTCTCTTCGCAGCCAGGGTTCAGATGACTTCCATGCCTGAGCTGGTAGCGATAATGCACAGTTTTGTCGGTTTGGCTGCTGTATTGGTTGGTTATGGCAGTTTTCTGGATCCAGCCGATGGGATGAGTCACAAGGAACATCTGTTTCATGAAGCGGAAATCTACATAGGTATCTTTATCGGAGCGATAACCTTCAGTGGATCGGTGGTCGCTTTTGGTAAGTTGCGTGGAATTATTCACAGCAAACCTCTTGCCTTGCCCGCCCGACATTGGCTCAATCTTGTTGGATTACTGGCTTGTATCTGGCTGGCCGGGGATTTTCTGGGCACCCAGGATATCCAAGCCGCAATAGTCCCTTTGGGAATCATGACGGTCATTGCATTGTTATTCGGGATTCACATGGTGATGGCAATTGGCGGCGCGGATATGCCTGTGGTGATTTCCATGCTCAACAGCTATTCAGGCTGGGCGGCAGCCGCGGCAGGTTTTATGCTGTCCAATGATCTGCTTATCGTTACCGGTGCATTGGTAGGGTCGAGCGGAGCCATTCTCAGTTACATCATGTGCCGTGCAATGAACCGGAATTTTTTCAGCGTTATCATGGGCGGTTTTGGAAGTGCCGGGGGAGGGAATGCCGCTGTTGAAGAAGGTGAGATTCAGCCAACGTCAGCTGTCGAGGTGGCTGAACTCCTGGGCAGTGCGGAAAATGTCATTATCGTGCCCGGTTATGGTATGGCCGTGGCGCATGCCCAGCATACAGTATCCGAAGTTACCCATGCGTTGCGAAAAAAAGGGATAAACGTGAGGTTTGCCATTCATCCTGTGGCAGGACGCATGCCGGGGCACATGAATGTATTACTGGCTGAGGCGAAGGTGCCTTATGACATCGTTATGGAGATGGATGAGATTAACCAGGAGTTTCAGAATACCGATGTTGTTTTGGTGATCGGGGCTAATGATATCGTTAATCCTTCGGCCTTGGAAAACCCGGATAGCCCGATCGCCGGCATGCCGGTACTGGAGGTCTGGCATGCCAAACGTACCGTGGTGCTGAAGCGATCCATGGCAACCGGTTACGCAGGTGTGGATAACCCGCTTTTCTTTCGCGATAACACCCATATGCTGTTCGGTGATGCACGTGACAGTGTCGATACCGTACTCAAGCAAGTGGCATGATTACCGGGGGGTCGTCAGATGCTGACACTGTTGTGCATAGAGTTTCCTTTTCAGGGTCCTTTCGGTGCAAGGCTGTCGGAAGAAATGCAGGATCTTGCCGCTTCAATAGCGGAAGAGCCGGGATTGATCTGGAAGATATGGACTGAGAGTCCTGACGAAAAGCGGGCTGGGGGTATCTATTTGTTCAGGGACCGGGTTGCTGCCCGTCGTTATGAGGAAATGCACAGCGCCAGGTTGAGTGACTTCGGGATGAAGGATATCAACATAAAGCGCTTTCAAGTCAACGAGGGACTCACGACAGTCACGCGAGGCCCGTTGGAATAAGCGGAAATACCCGGGAGTTTCCATGAGCGCCAGTCTGACGGACAAGATGGAAGACCATGCACTGGAATCGGTTCCCGAGGCGGATCGTATCGGTTGGTTGAAAATAAGCTGGAACACTACACGACAGTACAGGGCATGTCCGCACAAGAGGCGCCCCGGCAGGTGTTGAAAAACCCCGACAGTATTGCAGCCACATTTATGGTTTTCGCCGGTGCCATCGGGTTTGTTTTGATGTTTCTGGCGCAAGCCAAGGCGCAGGTTTTAAATGCGTACAGCTCATCTCTTTGTTTGAGTAATATGTCAGATGCCCTGCTTGGCTGGCGGCCGGGAAGGGTGACATTCGTGGTGCTGGCCAATGTTATCGCTTTATTGATGCTATACGGACATATCCTGGAATTGGTCGAGCAGTGGATAAAACTCCTGGGTGTTCTGCTCAGCGCCTTATCCAGCGTGATCATAATGGACTACTATATTGTCGCCAAACGCTTAGGTAAAGTTGATCCGTCTGAGCAGATTAACTGGGCGGGAGTCATCAGTCTGATTACAGCAGTTGTATTGGCCCATTGGGTTTTCAAACCATGGCAACCTATTGAAGTGCTGAGTTCGATTGCAACGGTTACCGTGGTTTACCCCATATTGCGCCTGCGGCTATTGAGACCGCGCTGTAAATAGGGCTGGTTTATACTCGCTCATGTGGCCGGGCTACACAAACGAAGCAATCAATCAGCTGCTTCGATCAAGTGCCTGATTGAGTGCTTTGAATGGCAGCAGAACACATTCATAACGGCTCTTGTGTCCGTGCACCGCTTTGAATACCGATAACGCCTGCCAGTGATGCTGAATTGGCAAAATGTTCTCTTTCAGTAATATTTCCAATTCTGTTTTAGCCATTTTGATATCATCGATATTTTTACCGGGTGCATCACGTCCGATCAAGGAAGCTGCTGCGCGACATAGCGCACATCCCCGAACCTCATGTGCCAGCTCCGTCACTCTGCCGCGGTCGTCCCAGGTTACATCGATAATCACGCGATCACCACAGAGTGGGTTATCCAGCTGAACCCGGGCATGGGGGTTTTCCAGTTGTCCACTGCCGATCGAATCCTTTGCCAGCGCCATAATCGGATCAGCGTATATCGGGTTGTTCAAATCAATATCCTCTGTGCTTCTTCAAGTGCTTGCAATAAGGCGTCAACATCCGATTCATCATTGTAAAGTGCAAGGCTGGCGCGGGTAGTGCCCATTAGACCAAGGAAACGCATCAGGGGTTCTGCGCAATGGTGTCCTCCACGTACAGCGATTCCGCGATCTGCAACTATTTGGCATAAGTCATGGGGATGGATGTTTGCCAGATCCATGGAGATCAGGCTGAGGCGCTCTTGCAGATCGCCGGGGCCGATCAACCGTACTCCGGGAAACAGACTTAAACCATCAAGCAGCTGGGCGGTTATTTGCTTTAAATGACTCTCCACCGCCGCCAGGTCAAGCTTCATCAGCCAGTTTGCGGCGGCAGCGAGGCCTACTGCCTGAGCTATCGGAGGTGTGCCCGGCTCAAATCGGGCAGGAATTTCGGCGGCTTCAAAGCTGTCGATCGTTACACTGTGAACCATGCCGCCGCCGCCGAATGGCGGCTTGAGGCATTCCAGTCTCTCGCGGCATCCCCAAAGCAGGCCTATACCCGTGGGGGCAAACATTTTGTGGCCTGAAAGTGCGTAGAAATCCACGCCTAAGGCATTGACATCGATGGGGCCGTGCTGCGCCATCTGGGCGCCGTCAAGCAATACGGCGGCATCCACCGAATGTGCAGCATCAATGATAAGTGCCAGATCGGTTATCGCACCGGTGACATTGGAGGCATGAGTGATCGCAACTAAACGGCAACGGTCGGTCATCAGGCTGTCAAGCGATTTCATATCGATACGCCCGTCTGCAGCCAATGGCAAAAAACGTAACTGTATGCCTGTGCGTTGAGACAGAATTTGCCAGGGCAGCAGGTTACTGTGGTGTTCAGCCAATGAGAGCAGAATCTCGTCCCCCGCTTTCAAATCGGCTGCCATAGCATTAGCCAGAAGATTAATGGCGCCTGTTGTACCGGAACTGAAAATAATCTCAGATGCGTCATCTGTGCCCAAATAATGTGCCAGGGTGGTGCGGGCATGTTGGTACGCATCGGTAGCCGTTTCCGCCAGGGAATATATGCCTCGGGATATATTGGCGCGACATTCACGTTCATGCAGGTCTACCGCCTGAATGACAGCCTCGGGACACTGGGTTGTGGCCGCATTATCCATATATCGAAGCTGCGGATGTGACGAGAATATAGGAAATTGCTTTTTTACTTCCGCGGGATCGAAAACCGGTGACTCAGGATTAGTCATTTGCATATCGGGTTGTTCCGCTCGTTGAGCAGGTTCATGTTGAATAAATCATACTGCTGGAATGGTTTTGACATAGATAAGCTCCGAACCCATTCTTTGAATTGTGTATGCAATTCGTACATTAAGTGATGTAAGTATGACGAAATATTAAGCGGTTAAAAAGAGAATCTTTCACTGCCGAATAGTGGCTTCCCTGTAATTGCGCTTACAGTCAATCAATCACTCTTCCAGGGGCAAGAACCGACAACTCTTGACGTTTCTAATATCTGCAACGAATTCCTTTTGTCAAGTGAATCGCTGGGATGCAGGTAAGACCGGCGATCCGTCATTAATTCTGGGAGAGCCTAATGAGCGCAACCGTGAGCCCGAAGGTGGGTGTCATCTTTAAATCCTATGAACCCCTGTCATCGATGCAGGCCTACGCGCGACAGACTGAAGCATCAAATATGAATGGTGGTTTCTGGATAGCAGAAGCCTACCACTGGTTTCGCCAATATGGGCTGGAGGCGAGAGGCTGTTTTACCACCTTGGCGGCAGTCTCGATGGTGACAGAAAAGATTCCCGTCGGATTGGGTATTACATCGCCGTATATGCGACACCCTACCATTCAGGCCTCCGAGGCTGCTGCTATTGATGAGTTGTCGAATGGGCGCTTCATAATGGGCATAGGTGTCGGCAAAGTGGGTATTGAATATCTGGAATACGATACCGATGTCATGAAACCGGTCCCTGTTCATCGTGAATCGATAGAAATTATGCGCAAGGTTTGGAGCGGCGAAGAGTATGCCTATGAAGGCAAGCTTTTCAAATCATCAATGCCTCAATATGACAGGGCTGCTGACGGATTGCGCACAGAAATACCGATCTATGTCGGTGCGACAGGGCCTTTTATGCAGAAGCTGTCGGGTAAGGAGAGCAACGGCATGTTGCTGGCAGGTCTGACATCACCCGCATTTGTCAGGTATGCCATCGATAATATGCAGCAGGGCGCAAAGGCGGTTAACCGCACAATACCAACGGATTTCCCTGTGGGCGGTGTTATTCTCTGTTCATGCTCGGAAGATGGTGACAAGGCCCGTGATGCAACCCGCAGTTACACCGGCACCTATATTGTCAACAAGATCCGGAACATCAAAAACGATGTCATCTTGGCTGGGTCCGGATTACCGGATTCCGCCTGGGATCCATTCCGAAAAGCGATTGCAGAAGGCACGCAGGATAATGTCACGCATCTGGTAACAGACGAGATGATGCGTAATTTTACAGTTATCTCGGGTAATCCCGATGATTGTCTGGAGATCACCCAGGAGTTGGTTGATGCCGGCTTGAACCTTCCTTTGTTGGAGGTAGTCGGTGATGATGAGGAGGATAACCTCGAGACCATTCGCCTGATGGGCGAGCATGTTGTGCCGAGGTTGCAGCCGGGTCCCTCTGCCGCTGGTTGATCAGTCAATCATTTTCATAGCCTATGCAATTAATTGTAACAGCCGGACAAAGACAATACCGGAGCAATGCCGGGTTCATTTTCCAGCTCCGGATTTGTCGGGAACCAGCGAAGTCCCGGTATAAATGTGCGGTACAGATGGTCGATTGCTTGGCATGAGTCATTAGTGTTGTTTGTCAATAACACGGGAATTCTTCAGCGGCGTTTTATCCCTGAAGTAGCTCGAGGTATATCGAATCATGAAGCTCGCAAGTATCAGAATTAAATCAAGCGGCAAACAGACAATTGCTGTTGTATTGGATGGTGTCTATCTCGATCTCCATCAAGCGAGCAACGGTGATTTACCTGATTCAATGATTGCTTTTTTGGAACAGGGGGCAGTCGCAATGACGGCTGCATGGTCAATTGCGCAAGAGGGCGGCACTGCACAATCTGCAATATATGATGCATCGGATGTGGAACTGCTCGCGCCTGTACCGAAGCCAGGCAAGATCATGCATACCTCATGTAACTTCTCCGATCATTTGTCTGAGCTGACAACCTGGGATGAACCGGAATGGCAATCACATAACTGGGGTGATTTTCACTTTGAACATCCCACTGGATTCCTGGAGGCGCCTTCGTCAGTGGTACCCAGTCATGCCAAGGTAAAGATTCCTCATTTCACCAAGCAGCTCGACTACGAGATCGAGGTGGGCATTCTGATCGGTAAGGAAGCATTTCGTGTAAAGAAAGAAGATGCTTTGGATTATGTTGCAGGACTGACAATTTTCAACGATCTTTCCGCCCGCGATATCCAAGCCAGGGAGCACTCCAACAAGGTCATCCTGTTGGGGAAGAGTTTTGACGGTTCCTGTCCGCTCGGTCCCTACTTGGTCACGATGGACGAAGTCGGTGAGTGTGATGACCTGAAGATGGTTCTGACACTCAATGGTGAGCAGAGGCAAAGCTCCAGCACTGCGAATATGGTTTACAAGGTTGCTGACTTAGTGGCTTGGTGGTCAAACACGACTCTTCAGCCAGGCGATCTTATCACGACTGGCAGCCCTCCTGGAGTAATAGCCGGAATGAAAAATCCTGTCTATCTGAAACCCGGTGACAGGATCGATTGCAATATCGAGAAACTCGGTACGCTGACAACATTTATCGACAGTTAGTGATCTGCACTGTCCGTAATGAGAACACAATAGAGAATTGATGTGACTACAGTGAATTCAAACTTAATAGCCAAAGCGATCGATCAGATTGACCGTGACCGGTTGGTACAACTGGTTATCGATTTGACCAATATCCCCAGCCCTACCGGTTATGAAGGTGACATGGCGCGCGCGGTACATGAAGTACTTGAGGGCTCGGGTTTTGATGCCACCCTGCAACCAATCGGTGATGAGCGCTATAACGCAGTAGGGCGATTACGTGGGGCGGGAGGTGGCAAGTCGATTATGTTTAACGGCCATCTGGATACTTCATTCGGTCCTGAGCAGGCCCATCGGGGTATCGGTTATGAGTGTAAGGGTACGCTGATTGACGACGAATGGATCTATGGTATGGGCACCTTCAACATGAAGAGTGCGATGGCTACCTATGTAGTGGCGACGGAGTCAATTCGTAAGGCCGGTATTCGGCTGGGTGGCGATGTAGTAATCGCAGGTGTTGCCGGCGAGATTGAAAAATCACCGGTCAATGACTTCGAGGGCCGTAAGTACCAGGGCTATGGTGTCGGCACCAAGTATGCGATCACGCATGGCGCAGTAGCGGATTTTTGCATACTGGGAGAGCCGACCAACATGATGTTGATTCCACGTCATTGTGGTACCACCTGGATCAAGATCACCGTGCCTGGGCACTTGATACACACTGCATGGTCGGACGTGGATAAAAACGCCATCAATAAAAGCCGGGTGATACTGGATGCCATTCATGAATGGATACCGGACTACGTGGCCCGAAATCAGCTTGGTGATTTCCATCCCCGCGTCAATGTCTCCGCTATCGAGGGTGGCTGGCCCTGGCGTGGTGCTCGCACACCGGATGGTTGTTCGATATACATGGATGTGCGGACCCTGCCCGATGCATTGCCGGTACAGGCTTATAATGAGGTGCGTGATTTGGTCAATGAACAGATCAAAGCAAATCCGCAACTCGAAGGCACCAAGGTCGATGTGTTCGTTTCTGCACCAGGCACATCAATAGCGGATGACCATGAACTGGTTCAGACCGTTATCGAAGCCCATAGAAATCAGCTGGGTGAAGCACCCAAGATGGGTATAGAAACCTGGTATAGCGATGCAGCACATATGAATCGCTATGGCATCCCTACCGTAAATTATGGTTCCGCCGGTCGAATTAGAACAGGTGGCGGTGGTTTTTCCACACATCAGGGAGAGCATGTTCATATTGGTGACATGGTGGACATCATCAAGGTTTATATCGAGATCTTGCTGCGCCAGTGTGGTGTAGTCGATTAATACGAATATGACCCATTCCACGGCCATTGTTTCGAAAGCGCTACAGGGAGCCGTGTTGTCAGATGAGGAGGCGCTACTGCTTTCTGATTACAAGGATCTGAGCCATTTGGTAAATACCGCGGCGGCGATACGGGACCGGGGTCATGGGTCCGTAGTCACCTATTCACCCAAGGTATTCATTCCGTTGACCAAGCTCTGCAGGGATGTCTGTCATTATTGCACTTTCGCTGAAACACCGAAGCGTTTCAAACACGTTTACCTGCAGCCTGACGAAGTGCTCGAGATTGCTGAACAAGGTGTACGGGCCGGTTGTCATGAAGCGCTGTTCACCCTGGGCGACAAACCTGAATTGAGATACCGATTGGCGGCCAGCGAGCTGCGGTCGCTGGGTCATCACTCAACCATCTCCTATCTTGCTGAGATGGCGCAAAGGGTATTTGATCAGACTGGCCTTTTACCTCATGTGAATGCCGGTGTCATGGATAAAGCGGACTTGCGGAAATTACGTGAAGTGTCTGTTTCCCAGGGTTTGATGTTGGAAAGCAGCTCTCTGCGACTGCTCGAGCCAGGCGCTCCCCATTATGGATCACCTGACAAGGTACCTTTCAGGAGACTAAAGACTATCGATGATGCCGGTGATATGGGTATTCCCTTTACTTCCGGTATCCTGGTCGGCATCGGTGAAACCCGGCAGGAGAGGATCGAGTCACTGTTGACGCTTAGAGCTCTGGCTGAATCGAGGGGGCATCTGCAAGAGATCATCATCCAAAATTTCCGGGCCAAACCCGGTACCAAGATGGCTGACTCGCCTGAGCCTGGTCTTGATGATTTACTTTGGACCATTGCCGTAGCGCGGATCATTTTCGGCGCCAAGGCAAACATCCAGGCGCCGCCGAATCTGTCACCCGGTTCCTTGGGTGATTTGCTGGCGGCAGGTATTAATGACTGGGGTGGTGTGTCACCGGTTACCAGTGATCATGTCAATCCCGAAGCGCCATGGCCACAACGGCAGATACTTGCACATGTAACTGAGGCACAGGGCATGCACCTGCAGCCTAGGTTGGCGCTCTATCCTGAATATGTCTCACGGATGACTGAATGGGTCGATGCTGGATTTCATCAAGCCTTATTGAGACTGGTCGATGCATCCGGTTTTCCAAGAACCGATAATTGGTTTGCAGGAGACGATGAACCTATTCCGAAATATACGCTTGGACCCACTGGTGAATATCGTGGTTTTTCAAGCAATGTCTTTCGTATTGCGATGCAGGCTGCCAGTGGGAAGCGGTTGGGTGAAACCGAGATAGCAGCGATGTTTGAAGCGCGTGGCAGGGATCGGGAAATGCTTTGCGCCATTGCGGATGAGCTGCGTGAATCGACAGTGGGGAATACCGTCAGTTACGTTGTGACCCGGAACATCAACTATACCAATGTTTGTGGTTTTCGCTGTGGTTTCTGCGCTTTTTCCAAGTGCCGCTCGAACAATGAACCTACATACGATCTGAAATTGACTGAGATACAGGCACATGTCAATGATGCCTGGCATCGGGGCGCGGTAGAGGTCTGTCTGCAAGGCGGCATTCATCCCAAGTATACAGGTGCAACCTATCTTAGGATATGCCAAGCGATCAAGGCGGTTCAACCCGATATCCATATTCATGCCTTTTCACCGCTTGAGATCATGCAAGGCGCGAGGACGCTCGGTATTTCACCCGGGCATATGCTCGCTGAACTCAAAGTGGCAGGTCTGTCATCCCTGCCCGGGACCGCAGCTGAGATTCTGGATGACGAAGTACGAAATATCATCTGCCAGGATAAGCTGAATACCGAGCAATGGCTTGAAGTCATGAAGGCCGCCCATGGCATGGGACTGCGCAGCACGGCAACCATTATGTTCGGTCATGTCGATCGGCCGATACATTGGGCGCGCCATTTGTTGCATGTCAGGGACCTGCAGGCGGAAACCGGTGGATTTACCGAATTCGTGCCGTTGCCTTTCGTACATATGGGGGCTCCGATCTATCGCCGGGGCGAGTCGCGTAAAGGTCCCACCTTCCGCGAGGCGCTGTTGATGCACTCGATCGCGAGGCTGGTTCTCTATCCCCATATCACCAATATTCAGACATCCTGGGCGAAAATGGGCAGAAACGGCGCCTTGGCCTGTCTCCAGGCGGGAGCAAACGACCTGGGAGGGACCCTGATGAGTGAAAGCATAAGTCGTGCTGCGGGTGCGAGTCATGGACAGGAATTGCCGCCTGATGAGATGGAGCAGCTTATCGCCTCGATCAACAGGCCTGCTCGCCAACGCAATACTCTGTATGGGGCTGTGGCCCCGGATCGCATCAGTGCATCAATGGCAGTCAAGGTGCAGGCGTTTGCGGCATTGGGGCAACCCTATACATTATGAAATATTGGCGTGGACTTACTGATGTCTAACCAGCACGGTGATTGATCATGACCAGACCCGAAGATCGTTTTGAATTCACTGCCATGCCGCACCGACCCAAGTGGCAACTGCCGGAAGGCAAGAGAGTAGCGGTATATACCGTGGTGAACGTTGAGGAATGGGATATCGAAAAACCCATCGCCCGGGAATACGTCACACCACCGGCGGGTGTGGTCACCGTGCCCAATATACCGAATTGGGCCTGGCATGAGTATGGCATGCGGGTTGGGATTTGGCGTCTCATGGAGGCGCTCGGTAAACGCAACCTAATGGCGAGTGCCGCAATCAACGCGCGCGTTTGCGAGGGTAGTGGAGAACCGGTTGCAAGGGCCCTGTGTGATGCCGGTTGGGCCTTGATGGGGCATGGATATTCTCAGGCCGCATTGCATATCGTGCCCGACCAGTATGAAGTCATCGCAAAATCATTCAAGCTGCTGCGCGATTTCAGCGGTAAGGCGCCGAAGGGGTGGCTTGGCCCGGGATTACATGAAAAGCTGGACAGCCTCGATATCCTTTCCGAGGTCGGTTTTAAGTTTGTGTGTGATTTTCCGATGGATGAACAACCGGTGGCGATGCATACTTCATCCGGGCCTATCGTAGCTATGCCCTATACCTTGGAGTTGAGTGACCTGCCGATGATGGTCGTACACCAGCACCAATCCCGGGTATGGCTCGACAGGGTCATTGATCAGTTCGACCGGCTTTATGCGGAAGGTGCCGAACAGCCGCGTGTCATGTCCATGAGTGTGCATCCGTACATCATGGGAGTGCCTCATCGTATCAAGTATTTTGAGGCGGGGTATGACTACATGAAAAAGCACTCTGACGTGTGGTTCACCACGGCAGAGGAGATCTATGACTGGTTCATGAGCAATCCTCAATAGCGCATTCAGGAACTATCCGGAAAGACGACTGCCTGGCGCTTATTTTGCTGAGTATTGGATTAGTGTTAACAGGCTCTAGGCTGTTTCAGTGCGGTCGTTGTCGCTGACAGTCAAACCCCGGGCATCGATAGGCAAGATGCCTGTAGAGGCTAAACCCTAGAATCAAGCCATCACCCAAGCGTTCAGCCCGGAGGTGGCTGCTCGCACATTTTCTCTTATATCCTCAGGGCGGCCAGTGATGAGCTTACAGATTCCCAATGACAAGATATGGATTAGCGAACTGAATAAAGACGAGACAGTCCGTGGCGGATTTGATCGTGATCGCACCGTTCGTTTTTACGATACAACCTTGCGTGATGGCGAGCAGGCGATTGGTGTGGTGTTTAATCCGGATGAAAAATTTGAGATTGCCCGCACATTGTCTGAGCTGGGCGTGGGACGTATCGAGTCGGGTTTCCCTAAGGTTTCTGCCGAGGACACCGAAGCGGTCAAGCGTATCCTGGAAGCGGATTTAACCTCGGAAATATGGGGATTCGCCCGATGTGTCATCAGTGATATCGATGCGCATATTGAGCTGGGGACGAAACAGGTATTGGTGGAGATTTCCACCAGCGATCTCAAAATGCAGGCTTATGGTTTTGATCGTAAAAAGGTCATGGAACGTTTGACCAATGCAGTCAAACATGCCAGGGATAACAGCCTCAGGGTTAATTTTTTTGCTGTTGACGCAACCCGGTCAGATACGGGTTTTCTGAAAGATGTCTACTCTACGGCGATAGAGACCGGTGCGGAAGAGATCTCGGTAGTCGATACCATTGGCGCCTGTGCACCCGAGGCTGTGGAAGCCCTGATTCATGATATCGCCAGTCATGTCGGGCCCGGAATCCCTATCCATTGGCATGGGCATAACGACTTCGGTCTCGCCACAGCTTCTGCCATTGCTGCGGTAAGGGGTGGCGCTACATGGATCCAGGGCACAGTGAATGGTATGGGAGAACGGGCCGGCAATGCGGATATTTGCGAAGTGGCCCTGGCATTGCAATGTCTGTATGACATGCCGGTGGAACTGGATTTGACCAAGGCGAGGGATGCATCGCGGGTGGTCAAGCAGGCCGGAGGCTACCAGGTGGATGGATGGAAGCCTGTGGTGGGCGAGAACCTGTATATCAGGGAGAGTGGCGCAGTAGCAAGTCAGTTCCATATACCGCAGGCAATAGAACCATACTCGGCAGATATCGTTGCCGCTGAGCGCGGCATCGTGCTGGGTAAAAAAAGCGGCCTGGCAAGTATTCAGTTGAAGGCTGAAGAACTCAATCTATCGGTTTCCGAGGAACGTTATCCAACCATTTTAGCAGCGATTAAGTTGCTGGCCACGTCGGAGGAAAGGCTGGTTAGTGACGAAGAATTCCGGCAGATAGTTGCCCGCAGTCAGTGAACGGGCAGAGGTCATCAATTTATACAGAATCGTCCAGTCCACGAGGATTTCGGGTGGTATGCCGAATTATGCGCTTGGTTGCCTGCAGTGGTACAAGCGATGGCGGCCCCTGACCGACAACCATCAGGATACTCACGGAGTGAGTGGACTGCTCTGCATCGTCACCTATCCATTGCTTTGGTTAACATAAAACAGTAGAGGATCTTATGCAGATTAAGAAAGTGGGTGTTGTGGGGGCGGGCACCATGGGTAACGGTATAGCCCAAGTGTTTGCCGCAGCCGGATTCAGCGTATTGATGCATGATATTGATGAAGCATCCCTGCAACGGGGTATGAATGCTATCAGGAAGAGCCTGGACCGATTATGGAACAAGGAAAAAATTACAGAACTGGATAAAAATGAGACACTGACCAACATCCAGGTGACGACACAACTCGAACAGATGGAGGATGTTGACCTGGTGGTTGAGGCGGCTAGCGAGAAATATGAAATCAAGTCATCGATATTCAGGACATTGGATCAATGTTGTAAACCGGAGGCAATATTGGCGTCCAATACATCCTCAATTTCATTAACTCAGCTTGCGGGGGAGACGAAGCGTCCGCAGCGAGTAATCGGTATGCATTTTATGAATCCCGTGCCGATGATGAAATTGATTGAGGTAATCCGGGCGCTTCAAACAGACGATGAAGTCAATCGACTTATCCATGAGTTATCCAAGCAGATTGGAAAAACACCGGTAGCGGTAAATGACAGTCCGGGTTTTATATCCAACAGGATTCTTTTACCGATGATTAACGAGGCAGTTTTCACCCTTCAGGAAGGGATTGCCTCCGTTAAAGCCATTGATGAAGTGATGAAATTGGGTATGAATCATCCTATGGGCCCTTTGGCACTGGCGGATCTAATTGGGCTTGATACCTGCCTCTCTATCATGGAGGTGTTACACGATGGACTGGGTGACAGCAAATACCGTCCCTGTCCTCTGCTTCGCCGCATGGTTGATGCGGGTTACTTGGGTAGAAAAAGCGCAAAAGGATTTTATGAGTATTAGGGCCTGTTAACACTAATCCAATGCACCCTGTTGTGCCTGAAAAAGCGCCGTTCGGTGTTGTGGCTCTTGACAAGGGAACAATCCTTCCCTGTGAGCACGCCTTGATCAAGGGCATGCTTGAACCCCTGAAAGTGAGCTATTCGGTTGCCGGGTTAATAGCGTTAAGTGTTGCCATACGGCGCTCTTTATTCCGTTACCGGATAAAATAGGAATCCAGTTCGTAAAGGCTTTGTGCTGAACAAGTAGCAGTGGTTGGGGCTTATCTCTCGTTGATTATACATCTGTCAATTCGGTCAGGAATGGCTGTTCTGAGTCTGCCATACCGGAAGGGTCAGGAGATGGTCATACTGCAGAGATCAAATTGAGTATTTTAAAAACAGGCTCTTGTTCCCTTTTGCACCGGCATCTGTAACGAAGTGATCCTATACCTCATTTCGATTCATAAACCATGATAAATTTATGGTATCTGCTGTGATGAAACCATATGTTGATATTGCGCAATAGTTTAATTCCTAATCCGGAATTATCTTTTTCCCCTCACTAAAGGTGTGAATGCAAAGGGCCGATACAGTATATATTGAGTGTGAGGCTGGCTGCAGTCATTCCCGTGGCAAACGGTATGTGTGAGTCTGAGCAAAACATCGATTATAGCCACATCGGATATAGTGGCGGTGCAGAGGTGTAATGACCGCTATGCCGAATGATATTTCACCAAAGAAGAATACCGAAATCCATGTGTTGCTGGTGGATGACGATCCCGACAGCGCAGAGGAGACTGTGCAGCTGCTGCTGCGGATGGATTCTCAACTGAGCATCGAGTACAAGACTGTTGAGCTGTTGGCGGATGCCCTCAACGAAATCGCCCAATCCCACTACGACCTGATCCTGCTGGATACCGGTCTGGCGGATATGCCGTCACCATCTGCCATACGCTCCTTGCGTGACGCCTTCTCTTACGCACCGATCATCGCCACCCAAAAATATGAGGATGCGGGGCTGGCTGCCATGTGGATGGGTGAAGGGGCGGACGAGTGCCTCTTCATGGGCGTGGTGGATGAGAGGGTGCTCAATCGGGTCGTTCAGTATGCGATCAAGCGCTACCATACCTACAGTAAACTGCATCAGCAAAGCCGTACCCACCATATCCTCAACAAGCTGTTGAGTCTGTCACTGCAGGAGATGCCATTCGAGAGGTTGCTGGAGGAGTGTCTGGAGGTCATTCTTTCCGCGCCACTCACCGATATGATGCATCAAGGCGCTATCTTCGTGGCTGAGAATGGGAGCGGGCAACTTAAAATGCTGGCCCATTCGAATCTTGATCCTCAAATTGTCGAGCTTTGCGAAACGATTGAATTTGGTCAATGTCTCTGTGGCTGTGCTGCGGAAAGCGGGGAAGTGCAGTTCGCGGATTGCGTCGATGATCGCCATGAAAACAGAGTGGAAGGTATGCAGCCCCACGGCCACTATAATGTGCCGATCATCTCTAAGGATCATGTACTGGGTGTACTGACGCTCTATCTCAAAGAGGGGCATATACGCAGTCAGGATGAAGAGTCATTTCTGCGTGGTGTGGCCGATACCTTGGCGGGTATTATCGAGCGGGCACGCACCAGCAATCAGTTGGCGCTGGCTCACGAGCAGAACAGCCGCCTGTTATCTTCATTGACCTCCATTCTTATCGGAGTGGACAACCAGGGCTGTATCAGCCATTGGAACGAACAGGCTGCACAGACTTTTGGCGTAGTGGCTGAACAGGTGCTTGGCAAGCCGATTGCCGCCGCTCCCATTGGTTGGGACTGGTCGCAGGCTGCCAACAATATCCTCACCAGTCTGGGTAGTGAAAAACAAGCTGACCGTTTTGAAGTGCGTTGTAAACCGGTGAGTGGAACCAATCGGCTGCTTTCGGTCTGTGCCACGCCATTCATAGACGAGAATGACGACAGTAACGGCTATTTGTTGATCGCCGATGATGTCACCGAGCAGAAGCAGCTCGAATCGGAGATGCAGCAGATGCAAAAGCTGCAGTCGATTGGACAGTTGGCGGCAGGGATTGCTCACGAGATCAACACACCGATTCAGTATGTCGGTGACAATATACGCTTTCTGCGTGAAGCGTTTGAGGATATTGCCGAGATCATCAACGATGAGTATGAAGTTGTCGACACTGCACGTAGCGGTACTGTGCCAACGGAACTCTTATCCCAATTGGACGATAAGATCGAAGAGGTGGATTTGGAGTACCTGCAAGAAGAGGTGCCCAAGTCGATCCAGCAGACTCTAGATGGAGTGGACCGTGTTGCAACCATAGTACGGGCAATGAAAGAGTTTTCGCATCCGGGTTCTGAAGAGAAGACGTTGACCGATATCAACAAGGCGGTTGACAGTACTGTGACCGTGGCGCGCAATGTCTGGAAGTATCATTCTGAGATGCAGCTCGAGCTCGATCCCTCCCTGCCCCAGGTCAGCTGCATACCTGGGCCGATCAACGAGGTCATTCTGAATATTATCGTCAATGCCGCTCATGCCATTACCGACAGGGTGGGGGATAACGGCGATATGGGATTAATTAGGATCACCACTGGTCACGAGGACAATTGGGTGGTGATCCGTATCGCTGATAGTGGGACCGGTATCCCCGAGGATGCGCGAGAACATGTATTCGATCCATTCTTTACCACCAAGGATGTGGGCAAAGGGACTGGCCAGGGGCTCTCGCTAAGCCACAAGATCATTGTCGATCAACACGATGGTGAACTGAGTTTCGAGACAGAGATGGGTGTCGGTACGACGTTTATCATCAGGCTGCCCCTAGAGAAGAAGATGGCATGATCGGTTCAACGGAAAAAAAGAAAATTCTGTTCGTCGACGATGAACCGAACGTCCTCTCAGGACTCAGGCGCAGTCTGCGAAGTCAGCGAAAGGAATGGGATATGGAGTTTGCCGGCAGCGGACAAGAGGCGCTGGCAAAGGCCGAAGAGATCCGTTTAGACGCTATAGTCACCGACATGCGTATGCCGGGCATGGATGGTGCGGAGCTTTTGGATTGCATCGCGAAGGGACACCCGCAGGTGGTTCGTATTGTGCTATCCGGGCAATCTGACCAGGAATCGGTGATGAAGACGGTGGGGCCTGCTCATCAGTACCTGAACAAACCTTGTGAGATCGATATTCTGAAAGGCACCTTGGCGCGCGCTTTTTCGTTGCGTGATCTCCTCGGTGAGAGTCACCTCAAGTCTCTGGTTTCCGGTATGCGTACGCTGCCAAGCCTGCCCGCACTGTATAGCGAATTGATGGTTGTCATTCAGGATCCGAACGCCTCGGTTGCCGATGTAGGGAGGTTGATTGCCAAAGATCCGGCGATGACCTTAAAGGTTCTACAGCTTGTCAACTCGGCCTTTTTCGGCCTCGGTCGCCATGTCTCAAATCCGGTTGACGCAGCTTCTTTATTGGGGCTTGAAATACTTAAACCGCTGGTACTGTCAATCGGTATATTCAAACAGTTCGAGGCGGACAAGCTCAATGTGAAGGAGTTTTCGCTGGATGCACTTTGGCTCCATAGTTCACGGGTTGGTTCACTTGCCAAGTTGATTGCCAGCGAGGAGGGAATGCAGTCTCCCGCCGTCGAGGATAGCCTGCTTGCCGGCATGCTGCACGACATCGGTAAACTGATCTTGATAGTCAATCAGCCCACCGAGTACCTGCAGTTTATAGAAGCGGGGCAAGCTGCAACGGAAGAACGGGTCGCTGCAGAGGAGGCGGTATTCGGCTCCACACATGGAGCGGTGGGTGCATACCTCTTAGGTCTGTGGGGATTGCCACAGTCGGTCGTGGAAGCGGTGGCCTTGCATAATCAGCCGGCATTGCAGGGGGAAAGGGTGTTCAGCGTGCTCAGCGTGGTTCATATTGCGAATGCATTGGTACATGCCGAAGCAGAGGATACCGTCTTAGACTCTCTGTTGGATCTCGACTACATCAATTCCATCAAGGTGACGGAAGAGCGTATCGAGATCTGGAAAAGGCTGGCTAGCGGATTAGATGACAATAGCAATTAAATCCATACACGCTGTCCGTTTTCTGCTGCAACAGAGTCGATTGAATAAGTGTTAGCCGGGTCATTTAGGCGCGTATATCCGCCGATTTGAGCAGAATGGCCTCGAGCCCATCTGCCGCCAGCGGTCGACTGAACAAGTAGCCCTGATAGCCATCGCATTGCCGCGCCCGCAGAAACTTCAATTGCTCTTCCGTTTCAACTCCTTCGGCGATCGCGCGGAATCCGAGTCGCCAGGACATCGCGAGTATGGTCTCGACAATGGCATCGTCGTTGGGATCGATGCCGATGTCGCGGATGAATGAGCGGTCTATCTTCAGTACATCAACCGGCAGCATCTTCAGGTAGGCGAGAGATGAGTAGCCGGTGCCGAAATCGTCGATGGAGATTTGAATGCCGAGTTTCTTCAACTCCACCATTTTCTTTCTTACATCATGAACATCTTCAACAAGGGAGCTTTCGGTCAGTTCAAATTCCAGTCCCGTAGGGTCCACTTCGGTATCGGTAATCGTTGATATTACCTGCTGAATGAAGTCCTTTTGCTGAAACTGCTTGGGACTGATGTTGACGGAAATCCTGCCGAAGGGTTTTCCCTTGAAACGTTGCTCCCATGCCTTGATCTGTAAGCAGGCTTCTCGCAATACCCACCCGCCCAATTGCAGTATCAGTCCGCTCTCCTCCGCAATGGCGATGAATTCACCGGGCAAGAGCAGGCCCTGGGTCGGGTGCTGCCAGCGAATGAGGGCTTCGGCACCCAATATCTCCTCTCTCCTCGAGATCGCAACCTTGGGCTGATAGTGCAGCACCAGTTGATTCCGGGTGATAGCGCTGTGCAGGGCGTTTTCCAACTCGAGCCTTTCCGAGGCGAGCATCTGCATACTGGGCAGGAAGAAGCGGAAATTGTTGCGGCCATATTCCTTGGCCTGGTACATGGCGGCATCGGCCTGCCTGAGGATCTCGCTGGCATCGTCTGATTCGGGTGAGATCAGGGCAATGCCGATACTGGGCGTGGAATGCAGGGTGTGGTTGCCGAGGTGATAGGGCTGGGCGAGGGCATCCAGCACCTTTTCCGCCACGTTTTGCGCCTCGATGGCTGTAATCTCGGGATCGGCGTGCAGGTCAGCCAAGAGAATGACGAACTCGTCACCGCCAAGGCGGGCGACTGTATCTTCCGCACGCAGCAGGTAGCGCTGTCGCTCCGCGACCAGTTTCAACAGCTCGTCGCCGATGCTGTGGCCGAGTGAGTCATTGATATATTTAAAACGGTCCAGGTCCAGAAAAAGTATGGCCCCGGTGAGCTCGTGCCGTTTGGCGTTTTCCAGCCGTTGTTCCAGGCGGTCCATAAAAAGTGCCCGGTTCGGCAGGTCGGTCAGGATGTCGTGCAGCGCCGAATATTGCATCTTCTCCGACTGGATACGGAGCAGTCGGTTTCCCAGAAACAGGCCGATCATGCCGAGTATCCATAAACCGCCATGCCAGCCAGCAATATTCAGGACTCGTGCATCTGCCTGGGCCTGCAATTCATCCAGTGGAATACGCACACTGATGCCGCCCATGATCTCCCCCGGTGCGGCATTCTCCTCCGGGTGGCAATTCATGCAGGAGGCCTTCGCCAGCCTGGGTTTGATCATGCGCAGGTAGGGTTTGCCATCGATCAGCGTCTCTTCACTCCATTCGGGCTGGCCGCTGCGCAGTTTTTTCAAGCCTCTGAGTTCCCAGCTGTCAGGTGCATTGAGCGGCCTGAGCGGATTCTCTTTGGTGGTATGTCCACGTATTCCATGAGGCGCCATCTTTGCCTCCTGGTCGTGAACCAGGCGGGTGAAGTAGGAGGAGTTGACCAGTGTCAGTTTGCGGCCGTCGGTGGTGGTCACATCCCGATCGGGTAGGTGGGCCAGATAGGGATTGGGGATGATGCCTTGGTCTACCGGCATATAGATGCCACCAACGCGGGAGACCACACTGCGATAGATCATGTCCTTCTCGATGGCGGCACGGGCCTGAGCGCCGGCCCGTTCGGGCACCATGCGCTGGTTCTGATTCAAATTCCATTCGAGCGAAAAGATGAACACGGCACTCCACAGCAGGGCTGCCAGATAGGTCCACAGGCTTAAGTTTTTGTTGTTGAACTTAAATCCTTGTTTCATCGGGGTCTGTTGATTTGTAACTATCCGTTGGTCTGTTGTGGTGTCATCGAGACGGTGCCGCACGAAATATCCCTGATCAATGATTTAGCATAACGGCAATTACGCGACCGACTTAAGGATTTTGCCCCGATTTGCATGATATTCATATTTACAAAGACCTGTTGCTTCGCTACAGAGCTATTGGCTTAGTGTTAACTGGCCTTAAGGTACTGAAACATATCTTGTTAATACGCTAAGGAGGACAGAGTGAGCTACCATCTGGTTGTATCGGGCATTGGCCGTTGAATCCGCTCGCCGTCATCTTGTTCGAACCGGCGAATTGTCCGGACTACGCCTTCTCTGACGGACCCTCTCCCTCGGGTTTCACACGCAGCAGATACTCCTGAATTCCATTACGCAGCAACATCGAGCGAACAACATGCAGGCCGCTCGCATATTTATCCAGATCGCCATAACTGTAGCGCGGAGCCTTGCGCTCGGGTGGATCGTGATCCAAGCGCGCCACGAGGTCATCTCCCAGTACGGAATAGCGCTGTGGCCGTCTGGACATGGCATTATGCGCCGAGTGGATATAAGCATGCAGCATGCCGGCAGGTGCCATTATAGCTGCCAGACGGGCAGTGAAGGCGTTAAACAGTGGTAGACTCAGATAGTTGAGCAGGTCCCAGCATAACACGGTATCGATCTTTTCGGCCCCGGCGTCGGTGATCAATGGCTCCACCTGGTGGAGTAGGGATTCCTTCTCCTGCGATTTCTCGCTTAGCCTGCTCAATGCCAGAGCCGCGTCGGCCACCAACAGACGGCACCTTCTACCCTGCAGCAGTGCCAGGATGCCCGGGCTGGCGGATCCTGGTTCGAGAATCACATGACGTGTGGTGCGATCGAACCGCGCCATCGTTTCATAAAACAGCGGTGAGGTGAACGGTTCATCGGCACCTCCCTGCATTGGTTGATTGGGTGAAGCCAAAGTGACCAATGTTATCGCATCATTTTATCGATCGTAACGCTGTCGGACAGGGCCTGCCGGTTCTCGGAAACATCTTTCCGTATGAACCGTCAGACTCATCCCGTGGATCCACT